>CAZPSP010000189.1:0-4459 GCA_964589285.1 uncultured Dehalococcoidaceae bacterium
CGGGCCATGCCGCGATGAGGTCCGGTTCGCGGAGCCGTGGCCGGGCTGTTATTTTGATGATGCCGCTCATGATAATCTCTCCTTACCGGCGGAGGGCCGCCGCCCATAGCTGGTGTATCCTAACAGTATAAAACATAAACGGGCGTTCTGCCGAGTGGTTAAAGGTAGGAATTTGATTGCTTCAGAGAGAGTGCATGGATGATCTCTTCATCCGGTACCGTTAAACGAAAGAATTTTATAGAAAATATAGAAAGAGGACCCGTGTTTCTGCAAATGAAAACGTATAATATTTACTATGCTTAAGAACAAGCAGTTCTGGTTGGCTGTCTTGGTTCTCATTATTGTGGGATTTATCGCGTATGCCAACTATAATCGCTGGTGGGATTGGCGCTATGATGCCGGGCCATTCACGACAACACACTGGTTGGGCTGGATCGGGGCGGGATACCTGGCGATCTTCAATCCTGTCTATTCCTACATCAAACGTCATACATCCGGTCGCCGGGCGGGCCTGCTCAGTCTGCACGTTTTCAGCAACCTGGCAGCTTTTCTGCTGGTAACGGTCCATTACACCCAGCAGACCGGAAGGCCGGCTGAATTTGCGGCGGTCCACTCCACGGGCCTGGTGTTATACATCATCGTGGCGAGCATCGTCATCACCGGCTTTCTCAGGAGGTTTGTTGTTATACGGGGCCTTCTGAGCACGTGGAGATTCGTCCATGTAAGTTTGACTCTGTCCCTTTATATAGTCCTCATCATCCACATTCTTCAGTTCTACGATCTCTTGTAGCTGTTCACGCTTTGTCAACATTGAAAGGCCCCGGATGCCCGGAGTCTTCCGGACCATGCCATAATTTCGGAAAGTATCCTAGCCGGAATATCGATACCAGGCCCGACGACGCAACAATTGATGAGAGGCGATACAGGAAAAAACGTATGTCCGCTGACAGTTAGAACGGAAGGGTGTTGTTGGGACCTTCTTCCCGTACCTTTTCCTGTACCGGCCAGCGCGAGAACGCGAACCAGAGGAAAACGATCACGTTGATAACGGGGATAAGGAGTAAAATGCACATTGCGTCGCTGTAGCCGGCCTTCTTGAATATCCGAGCCCAGGCGATGGTCCAGACGACGGCGAGCGCGATGTAAAGCATGACAAGAAGCGGGTTCAAGGGTTTAAGCCTCTCGAAAATTGTTTGAAAGAGTTTCCCAGTACTATTTGCATCGGGTAGATATGATATTCAGTGTGCCTGCAAGCGGGTTTCATACCCCGGCATCTCGAAGATAGGGATTGCTTCGCGGTGCTCGCAATGACTCCAGTCGACCTGAAGAGTTACCTGCTCATCCCTTGCTGGCCACGGACAGGGACTTGCAGTAGATGGGCGGCGTGTTGAGGAGACCGCCGATCCATTCGCTCTCGGAGCCGATGGCAGCGATGTCTTTGAGTAGCTTGTAGACGTTCCCGGCTACCACCGTGTCCTTGACGCGGCCGACGATCTCGCCGTTCTCTATCTTGTAACCGAGCAGCACGTTACCGGCGAAGTCGCCGCCGAGGATGTTGCCCTGTTCGGCACCCATGAGCTGTTCTACGACAAGGCCTTCCTTGATATCCTTCACCATATCGGCGAAGGTCATACTCCCCGGTGTGACCACGAGCGCTCCCGGCGATGGGTTGGGGAGGCTGCCGCGCCCGCGGTTGCCGCTGCCGGTGCTGACTTTACCGGCGCGCGCCGCTGTCTGGAGGTCGTAGAGGAAGCCCATGACGACGCCCTTTTCCACGAGCGGCGTTACCTGGCTGGGCACGCCTTCATCATCGTACGGGCGGCTGCCGGGACGGTAGGCGAGCAAGGGGTGGTCTGTCAGCGTAAAAGCGGGGTCGAACATTACCTGCCCGATCTTGTCACCGAGCGGCGAAGCCCCTTCCAGGACGGTCTTGCCGTTACAGGCGGACATGAGCGGCATCATCAGGGAAACGACGCCGTTGGGCGTGAAAATGACAGGCAACTGCTTTGTGGGGGCTTTCGCCTTGCGGGCGGCCCGGTCGAGCTGCTCCAGTACCTTGTCCGTTATCTTTTCAGTATCGGCGATGGGCCGGCAGGAACTGTCGCTCTCGCCGACGAACAGGATGTCGGTACCTTCGATGAGGTTGCCCTCGATGCCCAGGCTGAAATACGACTTTTTATACGAGCCTTCACCGCCGCGGGTGTTGGCGATGTGTACATTGAGGACGCTACGGCTGACCCCGGCATCGCAGAGGATGCCTCTGGTATGTCCGGTGACCTTCTCGATCATCTTCTCCCCGAGGCCGACCATGGTGTTCATGGGAACGGCGCCGACGGCTTCATCGAAGATGTCCACGGCGGGGAACTGCTTCTTGTCCGGGAAGGTGAACTCGGCTTTCATGCCGAATTCCGCCGTTTCCACGGCGTTGCGGACCAGCGCTTCGGCGTCGTCCCGGGTGGTGGCCGTCGCGTAGCCGATCCGTCCGTCCTTGATGACCCGCAGCGCCACAGACGTGGTCTGGTTGGTGTTCATCTGCTTGAGGCGGTTGGACTCGAAGCGGACCTGGGTTTCTTCCGTGGAGTATTCGAAGACCTCGGCTTCCTGGGCGGCTTTCCCGGCGAGTTCAAGTATGCGTTCCATTATTTACCTCCCACCAGGCAGCGCCGGATGCGTATATGCGGGCTGCCGTTGGAAACGGGCAGGGGAGACTGGCCTCCCTTGCCGCAGCCTCCGCCTTCGTTCATGTCCAGGTCGTTGCCGACGGCGTCGATGTTCTTCAGCGTCTCGAAGACGTTGCCGGAAAGCTGGGTGGGGCGGACCGCCTCTGCGATCTTCCCGTTGCGTATCATGTACATCTCCCCGGAGGAGAAGGTGAACATCTCCATGCTCGTCGTGCCGCCGTACCAGTTCCGGGCGTAAATACCTTCCTTGATATCAGCGATCATTTCCTTGAAGCTGGTTTGCCCCGGTTCGATGTAAGTGTTAGTCATGCGGACGATGGGCGGGTGGCGGTAATTGATGGCCCGGGCGTTGCCGGTGGGCTGTTCGCCCATTTTGGCCGCCGTCTCCCGTGAATGGAGCCGTCCCACGAGTTTGCCTTCCCGGATCAGATAGGTCTTATGGGAGGGCGTGCCCTCATCATCGTATTTGAAGCTGCCGCGGAGGCCGCCCCAGGCGGCGGAATCGACGATGTTGAGGACCGGAGAACCGAACGTCTTACCGAGCGTCATGATGTCCCGCATACGGTCGTTCTCGTAGACGAAGTCTGATTCCGACAGGTGCCCGAAGGCCTCATGGACGAAGACCCCGGCGAGAATGGGGTCGAGGACGACGGTGTATTCGCCGCCTTCAACCTGGGGGGCAGAAAGGAGGTTGACCGCTTTTTCCGCGATGTCCCGTATTTGTTCGTGCAGACCGTGGATGGCGGTGAAATCGCCACGCGAGCCGAGGGAAATGCCGACCTGCTGGACTTCGCCGTTTTTAGCGGCGATAGCGGTAGCGCGCAGGGTGACGTCCATGCGTTCCTGGACGATGAAGGCGCCCTCGGAGTTGACATAAACAACCTTCTTGCGCCCGTCGCTGTAGCCGATGCTCGAGGTCTGTATCTGCGGCGTCGACCAGATTATCTCGTTGTACTCGTCGAGGATGGCTTTTTTCTCCGCCAGCGGGATTTCCACGGGGTTCTGGTCGACCCCGGAGGGAACGTTGTCCTGCACCGGTTCCACGTAGGCGAGTTCGCTCTTGCCGGTCCCGACGGCCGATGCCTGCTCCATGGCGAGGGGAACGCGGGCGTTGAGGTCATCGAAGCTGTTGAAGCTGGTAAAGCCCCAGCCGCCTTTCTGGAGGGCGCGGACATTGCCGCCGGCGGCGGTATTGCGCCCGATGGACTCCAGCACGCGGCCCCGGTAGATAATCTGGCTGGATTCGTTTTCCTCCAGCCTGGCCTCGACGAAGTCCGCCCTGTGTTGTTTCAATTCATTCGCCAGCTGGCGGGCAAGTTGTTCAATATCCGGCATGATGGACCGTCCTTTGCGGATAAATGCGGATGGTTACACATGTGAAGTGTACCCGCCGTACGAAGGAATGTCAATGAAAGGAGGGTTATTGAAGCCTTATGTTAAGAGGAGGTATTGCTGAATAATTCCTTAACAGTCGTCATGGGCAGGAACATTCTTGCCCTGCCTTCACTGCGATAGAGTAACTGGAACCCGTACTGTGAATAGAACCCTTCCACGCTGTCATTCAGGCAGTCCACGACAACCGCGAAGGCTTTCATGTATTCACTTACGTGCCAGAGATATTCCAGGGCTTTCACGAGGGTAATCTTGCCCAGACCCTGTCCTTTACACTCAGTATGGACCGCCAGTTGCCCGATGAGGAACACTGGAACAGGATAATAGGGCAGTTTCTTTTTCAGGGAAGCGGGCAGGGTTTCCCGGGCGATGGAACCCGGCGCCAC
>CAZPSP010000190.1:0-4459 GCA_964589285.1 uncultured Dehalococcoidaceae bacterium
TCAACACCAGTCCCAGTACGATGCCGATAAAGTAACCGGCCAGCATGCCGACGATTGCCAGGCCGAGGGCGTAAAATCCGTCACTCCCAACGGACCGGGCGCCCGTCCATCCTCCCAGGATGGCAAGTCCGAAACTCAGTATGTAGGTCCCCACTGCCGCCAATATGAAATCCCACCCGCGATGGTGGGTGGTAATTACTCTCATGTTTGACTCCTTTACCTCTCTTCAGTATAACGTATTACTCAATGACGAGTTAGGTTTACCTTGACTTCGCGGTTTTATGGCGGCGTATACTAGTACGTGGATAAAACTGAGAGTGTGGTATGATTGCTCGTTTTTCCTTATACGGATTTCTTAAAAACCAGCGATATTTCGAGCCGTTTATCATCCTTTTCTTTTTAAGCTGGGACCTTTCATTCACACAAATCGGGCTGCTCATCGGGTTCCGGGAATTGGCTATCAATCTCATGGAAATCCCAAGCGGGGCGCTGGCCGACCTGTTCGGGCGAAGGCGCAGCATGATGCTGTCCTTCATAGCGTACATTACTGCCTTCGCAATTTTCGGTTTCAGCCAGGCGTACTGGCAGTTCTTCATCGCCATGTTTTTCTTCTCCGTCGGGGAAGCCTTCCGAACCGGCACCCACAAGGCGATGATTTTTACCTGGCTGAGAATCCAGGGACGGATCAATGAAAAGACGAAGGTGTATGGGTATACCCGTTCATGGTCCAAGGTCGGGTCAGCTCTATCGGTGATACTTGCTGCGATACTGGTTATCTGGACCGACAATTATTCCTATGTATTTCTCTTCGCTATCCCGCCGTATGTCATAGGACTCGGGAATTTTTTCTTTTACCCCAAGGAACTCGAAGGGCAATCATCTGAAAAAGTAAGTACGATAACCGTGTTACGGCACCTCTGGAGCTGCCTTAAGGATTGTGTTTGCCTGAGCGGGCTGCGGCGCCTGATAATCGAGTCCATGGGATTCGAAGGGGTCTATAAAGCTGTGGAAGATTATCTGCAGCCGGTCCTTGCTGCACTGGCGTTGACTTTACCGTTAATGGTTGGCTGGGGGGATGCCCAACGGAGTGCCGTGCTTGTTGGAGCAGTCTATTTTGTTCTTTATCTGGCTTCGGCTTACGCCAGTCGGCAATCGCATCGCCTCTCTCAAATGGCGGGAGGCGAGGAAGGCGGCAGCAAGTTCCTCTGGAGAACGGTCGTCGTCATCTATTTGATGATGCTGCCGTTACTATATTTCGAGCTATATTATGTGGTGGTAGCCGGATTTATCTTACTCTCGCTCATCCAGAATTTCTGGGGCCCGATGATCGTCAGCCGGTTCGATTCCTATGCAACTGAGGCGCAAGGTGCAACGGTACTCTCGGTCCAAAGTCAGGCGAAGGCCGTTTCTACAATGATTATAGCGCCGATTCTGGGGGCGGCGGTGGACTTCGTGACGACGAACGGTATCGGCGGGTCCTTCTGGCCGGTGGCGGCCCTGGCCGCCGCGGTGTCACTGGTCGTTTTACTCACATCTCAAGGGAGACAGAACGGCCAGCAGGTTATTGGAGAATGATGTTATCGATAAGGCGGGTCTTGCCGAACCGCACCGCCATGGAAACGAGTACGCCGCCGGCGGCGTTTCCTTCGATTTCCTGTAAGGTGTCCGTATCCGCAACGCTGATATAGTCGATGTCCGCCAGGGGTTCGGCGGAAATGAGTTTGGTCATGGCCTTTTTCAAAGTATCGGCGCTGCGTTCGCCAGTGTCCCACATTTGCCGGGCTTTGACCAATGATTGATAAAGTACCGGGGCGCCTTCACGCTGGTCGCGGGTGAGATAGGTGTTGCGGCTGCTCATTGCCAGGCCGTCCGGTTCACGTACCGTAGGACAGGCAATCACTTCCAGCGGCATGTCCAGTTCCCTGACCATCTTCTTTATGACGAGCAACTGCTGGGCGTCCTTCTGCCCGAAATAGGCTTTGTCCGGCTGGACGATATTGAACAGCTTGGCAACCACGGTGGCGACGCCCCGGAAATGGCCGGGACGTGAAGCCCCTTCCAGCGTAGCAGTAATCGATCCAACGTCCACCCAGGTATCGTAGTTGGCCGGGTACATTTCTTCCGGGGACGGCATAAAAACCACATCCGTGTGGGGGCTCAGCATGGAGAGGTCGCGTTCCGTGTTACGGGGGTAGGTCTTGAAGTCTTCCTTCGGTCCGAACTGGGTAGGATTGACGAAGATGCTGACGGCAACAGCGCCGTTTTCCTCGCGGGCGCATTTTACCAGGGAAATATGGCCTTCATGGAGATAGCCCATGGTGGGGACGAAGCCGAGCGTGCCCGCTAATTCCCGGCGGGCCTGCCGCATGTCAGCGATGGTACGAATGACTTTCATCTTGCAACGCTCCGAGAGGGACTGAAGGTATCTACCCTTTTCCCGGGCGGGAGGGTGGTAGCTTGTCCGTATCGTTACGGGGTAAACGCATTTTCTCCCGCCGGGAAAAGGGCAGTGTTGTTTATTTGAGGTCCTTCAGGATGGTTTCATCCATGGGGAAGCTTTGTGCTTCAGTGGGGAAGGCGCCAGACCTGACGTCCGCGTGGTAAGCGGCGATCGCTCCGGCGACGACTTTAGCAACCTGGGCGTACTGTTTGGCATGCTTGGGAACGAAGTCCGTGTAGGACCCGAGGACGTCATTGATGACCTGTACTTGGCCATCGCAGCCGATCCCGGCCCCGATGCCGATGGTGGGGATGGTCAGTTTCTGCGTGACAAGGGCGGCCAGCGGGGCGGGTACGGTTTCCAGCACCACGGCGAAGGCGCCGCCGCGTTCCACGGCCAGAGCGTCTTCCAGCAGCCTTTTGGCGGCTTCGGGGGTCTTGCCCTGGATCTTGTGGCCGCCGAAGGCATTGATCGACTGAGGAGTAAGGCCGATGTGGCCGCAAACGGGGATGCCGGAATCGACCAGCCTGCGTATCGTCTTTTCCATGGTAACGCCGCCCTCCAATTTCACAGCGGGGCATCCGGCTTCCTGGAGGAACCGGGCGGCATTATGCAGGGCTTCTTCTTCACTCGCCTGGTAGGTCATGAACGGCATATCGCCGATGACGAGGGCGTTCTTGACGCCGCGGACGACGGCCTTGGTGTGGTGGAGCATCACTTCCAGAGTAACGGGAACGGTTGAATTGTAACCGAGGACGACCATGCCAAGGCTGTCCCCGACGAGGATACACGGAACGCCGGCTTCATCGACGAGCTTGGCGGTGGTGTAGTCATAGGCGGTGAGCATGGTGATCTTCTCACCCTTCTTCTTCATTTCCAGTATCTTGCTGACGGTAACCGACATGACCGGCCTCCTTTATACGAATATCGGGTCGAACTTGTTAGTCTGAACGTTGTTCTTGTCGACATGAACGATGCGAGGTTTGAAATTCTTGATCTGCTCTTCCGGGACCTGGGTGTAGGTCAGGATGATCACCAGGTCTCCTTTAACAGCCAAACGGGCGGCCGCTCCGTTCAGGCATATTTCGCCGCTGCCGCGTTCACCTTCTATGATATACGTGGTGAACCGGGCGCCATTGTTGATGTTGAGGACATGCACCTGCTCGTATTCGACCATATCCGCGGCATCCATGAGGTCGCGGTCGATGGTGATACTGCCTTCGTAGTTGATATTGGCATCGGTTACCGTTGCCCGGTGGATCTTGCTTTTCAGCATCGTTCTCATGGTCGTTCTCCCGTTACGCAGATTCGTATCGTAAAACTTCTTCCAATTCCCGCGCCTGACCAGGGCCGATCTTCCCCTTTTCCAGGGCAACGGGTATCGTCTGCAGTCCCAGTTCCCGGTAAGCGGGCAGCAGGGACGGTGCTTTCTCAGTAAGGGTGTTCAGGTGTTTGACCAGGGTGCCGGTATCTCCCCGGGCGATGGGCCCAGTAAGGCAGTCGGGGATACCGATGGTCTCGATATTGTGAAGGGTACCTTTAATGAGGGGGAGGAGAGCGGTGACGGCGGTCTCGCGGGGAACATCGAAGGTCTTCCAGAGGTCGGCGGCCATATTGACGAGGGTGACCAGATAATTACAGGCCAGAACGGCGGCGGTATGATAGGCCGGTTTGTCCCCGGCCTTCAGGGTGATCCAGTGACCGCCGATGTCTTCCGCGACAGTCCCGAGGAAAGTGAGGAGTTCGCCTTCGGCCTCTATGGCGAAGGTGGAACCGGGGATATTATCAATGGCTTGGGTCACGCCGGCGAAGGTCTGGAGGGGATGGAACCCGGCAACCCCGGCCCCCGCGTTGCCGGCAGGTTCCAGGACGGCGACGGAGTCCGAGCCGCTGCAATGGACGGCGTTCATGCCCGGTTTCCAGGTTATCTGGGAAGCTACCAGGGGGATGGCGCCGTCCGGCGTGGTGATGAAGGTGAGGTCAACGGACCCGGCAACGGCTTGATATGAATCTACGACG
>CAZPSP010000191.1:0-4450 GCA_964589285.1 uncultured Dehalococcoidaceae bacterium
CATCGCCAATGAGGTCGGGGCCAATATCAAGACGACCTCCGGCCCGGCCATCGAGCGAACCGGCGACCTGGCGGCCATTTTGACTAACCTGAAGGCACACGATATCCTCTTCATCGATGAGATACACCGCCTGAACCGGACGGTGGAAGAGATACTCTACCCGGCGCTGGAAGATTTCGCGCTGGACATCATCATCGGCAAGGGACCGGGCGCCCGTAACCTGCGCCTCAATCTGCCCGACTTCACTCTCATCGGCGCCACCACCCGCTACGCTATGCTCAGCGCGCCGCTGCGGGACCGCTTCGGCAACGTGTACCGGCTGGACTTCTACGATGAAGATACGCTCTGCCGGATCGTGGAGCGCGCCGCCCGTATCCTGAAGGTGGAAGCAGAGGCGGAAGGCATCCGGGAGATAGCCCGGCGGTCGCGGGGCACGCCGCGCGTAGCCAACCGGCTGCTGAAACGGGTCAGGGACTATGCGGAGGTCAAGGCGGACGGCATCATAACCGCGGAGGTCGCCGCTGATGCGCTGGCGAAACTTGAGGTAGACCCCATCGGCCTGGACGAAGTCGACCACAAGGTTCTGCACACCATCATCGAGAAGTTCGGCGGCGGTCCGGTCGGCCTGGACACGATAGCCGCCTCCATCAGCGAGGAAGCCGATACGGTGACGGACGTCTACGAGCCGTACCTGCTGCAACTGGGTTTCCTGGAACGCACCCCTCGCGGCCGCGTTGCCACCCGCCGCGCCTACGAACATCTGGGGATTCCCTTCAACAAGAGCAACCAGCAGAAACTGCTGTAGCTGTTATGGAGGGTTGCGCGGTAACTCAATCAATCACTGGTAGTCGCCCGATGAGGTCACGAACCAGCGACCTTTTCACACAACCTGGATTCACGGTATAATGATACAGTTATGTTAGAACAACCTTCTTTAACCACTGAACGCCTTATTCTGCGTCCTTTCAAGCTGGAAGATGCCGCCGACCTGGAAGAACTGGGTAATGACCCGGATGTGACGGCCAAAATGAGCCGCGGGGACATACCGTCCAGAGGAGCCGGCGGAGTCTGGATTGAAAACCGCCATTTCTGGTACGACAAGGGCGAAGGCGTGGACTTTGCCATCACGCTTCGTGATAGCGGAGAGTTCATCGGCACTATCAATATGGGTGTCGAGTATTTAGGCAGCGACAGCATGCAACTCGGGTTCTGGCTTGGAAAAAGCCACTGGAACAAGGGCTACTGCACCGAGGCTGCCCTGGCCGCTCTCGCCTTCGGGTTCGATGAGCTGGACCTGCACCGTATCTACGCGCGTCACTTTGTCTCCAATCCCGCCGCCGGAAAAGTACTGGAGAAAATCGGCATGACGTACGAGGGCACGCTGCGTGAGGCCATCAAGAAGAGCGGCGTTTTTGAAAGTCTGGCCTGCTACGGCATTCTCCGCCACGAGTACTTCGGGACGTAGTAGTATCACACTTATAGGCGGCAGGTGCCGCAAACGGGACCTATTCTACGGCTATTCTTCCCCTTCATCTAATCTTCTCCCACGACCTCAGCCTAACCCTCTCCGCTTTGCAGAGAGGTAATCAAGAGGTCAAGATTTATGGGTGAGAAGAGACGGGTAAAAGAAACCATGCCCGCGCTACCCGTCGAGCTGCGGTCGCAGAATCAGGATAGAAGGCGCTACCTTGCCACTGCATCCACGTAGCTCTTGAATCTCTCCGGTGTCGCGGCATGGGACACGCCTTCAAACACGTACACCGGCAGCAGAAACTCCGACCGGGACGTGCGATAATACTGGAGCGTTACTTTATCGACGGTAACCTTGAGAGCGCCGCCGGTATTGAAGCAGTAAGGATCGGGGACCGGAGTCAGCCTGGCATGGTTGACTTCCAGCAGTTTGAGCGCTTCTTCCGGCGCCATGAGGCGGACGAGGCCGTATTCCCGGTATTCCGCCAGATCGACGTCCGCCCGGACGATCTTACCGCCATCGCCGATGAGGACATACGCCCCGCCGGAAGGCCTTTCATAGCCATTCAAGGCCGTAGTGAACGAGACGCTTTTCGAGTAATAGACGGTAGGTCCGGTCTCGCCGGTTTCCGTATCCGCCGTGGCCACGGACATGCCGCCGTAGCCGATGCCGATGCCTGTCACGTTCTCCGGATAGATGCCGTTTTCCTTCAGCCACTTTTCAGCAATCTCGATGCATTCCCGGTCTTCCGGAAGAACAGGAACGTCCCCGATATCCTGCGAGCAGCGAAGTGTCATGTGTCCGGTTACCAATATTTCCAGTGTTTCATCGCCCCGCGTGAAGGAGTAGACCTCCCGCTCATCGCCGGTAAACGGGTGTTCATCGGTGAAGCCGAGGTTTGCGGCCAGATTGCGAGCAAAGTCGTCATCTATCACCGCGACCCTCTGGTAGACCATCATTTCACCGGGAAACTCCGGGAAACCGGTGTCCATTTCCACCACGCCGGGTTCGAGTTTGATCGAGGTCATGGCGAATATTCCTTCAAAGGCCGGCGGCACCTCGACATAGCCGGCCGGTAAAGTCCCGTGAGCTTCAGAGACCGACGGAGAAGGCGTTGTGCCGATAGGGGCAGCGCATGACAAAAGCACGCCGGTCGATAACAGGCAGGTAACGAATAAAACGGTCAAGAACCCTTTATGCATCTTTCCCTCCTGACAGATTATACGCTCCGGACGGCAAAGGATTACAGACTGCTTTAATGCGTTCAGGACTGCTCATATATCCCTTAACCGATAAACCCCCGATTCGATTTGTAAAACCCAACTTTTTTTTCTTTTATCTTTCCGAGCCTGAGTTAACAGACCGGAGAACCTTTCCAGGCACGATTCGTTGCGCGTGTGACGGGGAGAAACCGTGTTTTCAGCCTCGATTCGATTGGGAGCGTAGTTCATCATTTTAGTCTCGATTCGAACCGGAGGCTGATCGGCGATTTCAGGCTCGATTCGTTCCGGAGCGTGGTTCGGCATTGCGGTCCCAACTTGTCCGGGACATCCGGGAAAACAATGTAGCAGATACCATTCAACCACACCATAGTATTATAGAACATTTGTACGATTTGGTCAAAGGGTTTTGTCATTACTTCTTTACAGTTAAAGACTGAATATTGTTCAGAAAGCGGTAGGGCAAGTAGAGTCGAGAATACGTTAATTGGATCGTTGCCGAATAATTTGTGAAGTGGACAGCCGGCAACGGAAGGCGCGAAAGATTGAATAAGAATGGTGGGTTACGCTGCGCTCCACCCACCCTACTGCAGCTTTCTTTTTCACACAGCCCTTGCCAAGTCAGATAAGCAGTGTGATTGCTGGCTTTTAGGATGGTGGGCACGTAAGCGTGCCCACCCTACGGAAATTACTGCGCTCCACCCACCCTACTTTTCCGCTTGGCTCGTACTCATGGTAAAATAACTGGTTAATCCAGGATGGTTTCCTGCCTTCGGCAGATAAAAGTATCTCAGATTCAGGAAAGTTTCATAATAGAATGGAGAGATAGTTAATGAACATAAAATACAGTATTATTTTGGGATTATTCATATTCATTTCGGTTACCGCTTTAACCAGTTGTGGAGGAGGCGCTACGCGTGCTGAGACAGCCTTGAAAAACTTTTCAAAAGAAATTGAACGAGGCAATCTTGATAATCTCAGGTTAAGAATTTATTATATGAACCCGAATATACTTACATTTATGCCTGTGAGTGTTGAAGATTTAATTACCGCAGAGGAGGATGATCGGGTACAAAAATTTGTTATTGATGGTAACAGTTTGGAAGAACATATTGGATTACTTAAACAGGTTGGAAATATCACCTTGACACAGGTCAAAGAGGAATCTTATATTAATGCTCGAATATACTACGTATTTGAAACTAATAAAGGTAAAAAAATATTCGATGTTACTATGTGGGGATATGTGGAAGGGATGGGTGTAGTAGATGAGAAATGCATATATATCAATGGGTTTGCATTCGAGGAAAACGATATTTTTTACGATTTGATACTACCATTTCTACCTGAAGATGAGGCTTATATAGTGGAAGGATTTAAACAGGAGAATCAGGAATAGACAACAAACCATACTTGTTTATAGGGTTCTTAGTAGGTCTCAAGGAAGCATCTGAGATAACAGGTACCAAACACGGGTGACATTGAGAACACAGGCTGAAAAAGGGCGGTTATGGGCTTTGAAGCTGGCCGGTCAATGGGTTACGACGCGGGAGAGATTACACAGATACCTGGACAGCCGGCATCGGAAGACGCGAAGGACTGAATAAGAATGGTGGGTTAGGCTGCGCATGTCCACCCTACTTTTTAGCTGGCGCTTGAGAAAACCGATGTTCGAGATTGCCGCAACCCGCCCCAGACGGGTTCCGCAAGCCCTATAGAGAAAATACGGCGGAGTTACGCTTTGCTCCACTCCGCCCTA
>CAZPSP010000192.1:0-4403 GCA_964589285.1 uncultured Dehalococcoidaceae bacterium
CTGCTTCAGCATCGCGGCGAGGACACGGTTCTGTTCAGCGGCGCCGCGTTTGAGTTCCTGGGAAGCCTCGGACAGTCCCTGGATGGCGCTCGTATGGCTGGCCAGGTGCTTGGCGTAATCCGCCATGGCCGCGGCGAATTTGTCCAGCGCGGCATCTGCGGAATGGACCGGACGTCTCTCTCCCTCGATGGCCTCTCCCTCCGCCCAGCGTCGCAACCGGCGGAAACGCCCGAGGATTTCGTTCCGGTAGAGGAACAGGACCAGCAAGATATAGGCGATGCCGACCAGTATCATGTCCTGGACGCTCTGGAAGAACAGCATCGGGTAGCCGATCAAAGGTATGTAGCCGCCGGCGGCGCCGATGACATTGGCCGGGGGAACGCTCACCGGGTCGATGCCCGTGGCGTCGCCGCTGGTGATATAGCCGAAGGTCGGGGTGACGGCCGTCTGGATAACCCGTCGCGCGGCTATGGCCGGGTAGTTGTAGAGGTCGCGGGCTTCTTCCGGAGACCGGAAAACGATGATCTGTCCGGGTATGACATCGGTGTTCGTCAGCGGCTGGACGAAGGCCACGCTCCCGTTGGGGAGGACCGGCTCCATGGCGGAGCCCAACACCGGCACGAAGGTCAGCGACCCGTGCGCGGACAGCGCTGCGACGGAGGCTAAAAGAAGAATGATGATGAGAAATACGGCGCGTTTCATGGGTCTGTACCGTCTCCCCCGGCCGTTGAAGCAGGGAAGTCCCCCGCTATGTCAGTTCTCCGAGGAGGGCTTTCAGACGTTCCGTGAACTGCTCTTTGAACTCTTCCAGTTCGGCCCGCGTAACGTAGTTCTCCCGGTTCGGGGCCTGCATCGCGGCGCTCCGGAAGATAGGGGCGGTCATGGTACGCTGCCCGGCCTCGACGAGCGAGCGGGACCGCTCGTTACTGACGAGCTTGCTGGTGATCATTCTCAGGTGCCGCCGGATAACGTCTTCGCTCATGTTCAGCCTGGCCTGCAGTTGTTCACGGTCGCTGCCCGCCGCGATACCGTTCAGTACCTGCGCCTCGGCCGGCGTCAGTACCGCCAGCAGGTCATCTATCTGCTGGTTCAGAGCGGCTGCTTCTTTGAACTCTTCCACCGCCATGGCGGCAATTTCCGGTACCAGGAGTTCCTCGATAATCGGGCTGCTTCCCTGCGCCACCACTCTGATGGTGTCCAGGAGAAAGTCCGGGTCCGCGTCCTTGGTGATGCAGGCGCTCGCGCCGGATTTAAGCGCCGTGAACAGTCCGTTATTTTCCCTGGCGGCCATGGTCAGGATAACCGCCAGGGCCGGCAGGTTGCGCTTGAGGCGGCGTGCCGTCTCCTGGCCGGATACTTTAGCGTCCTGCGCGCTCAGTACGGCTACATTGGGAGGGTTCGCGATGATCTGCGAATACGCGTCTTCGTTACCGGTGGTCTCCCCGGTGACTTCGAAATCATCCTCGCCGGAAAGGATAAAGTGGATGCCTTCCCGGAAGAGGACCTGGGGATCGGAAAGGAAAACTTTGGTCTTTTCTATGGTTTCCTGTCTTAAAGCCGTCATAGTACTTTATTCCTATTCCAATATAGCAAATTCGTATTAAGAAGCGGGTAAGGTTCATAAAGAAATCATTAAGAACTCGTAAAACTACCATAAAGAAATGAGCGTTTTACGTTGGGCGGAAAGGAGGTCTCAACCCGAGGAAGGACGGATGAACTTATAGCCGATGCCGTGCTCCGTCACGATGATGGCGGGTGATTCGGCGTTGTCTTCCAGCTTCTGGCGCAGGTGCTGGATATGGACGCGCAGCAGGTCCCGGGCATCGACGTAGTTATCGCCCCAGACCTTGGTCAGCAGGCTTTCGTGGGAGAGGATACGGCCCTCGTTACGGATGAGATGGTAGAGGAGCTTGCGTTCGGTGGAGGTCAGCTTGACCGGGCTGCCGTCGACCGTCACTTCGTTGCGGCTGAAGTCTACGGAGAGCTTACCGCCGCTGAAGGGCCGTTCGTCGTCGCTGACGCCGGTGCCCTGGGCGCGGCGCAGGACCGCCTGGACGCGCGCGATGAGTTCGATGTGGCTGAACGGCTTGGTGATATAGTCATCCGCGCCGAGTTCCAGTCCGCGGGCGATGTCAGTGTCCTCGGCCCGTACGGTTAACATAATAACAGGCACGTCGGAGAACCGGCGCACCTCTTTGAGGACCTGGTAGCCGTCCATGTCCGGCAGGCCGATATCGAGGATGATGACGTCCGGGCTGCCGGTTTCCACGAGTTCGATGCCCTGGCTGCCGGTGGATGCGGAGAGAACGGTGGCGCCGCTCCAGCGCAGTTGGAAGCAGAGAGAAACGACCTCGACGATCCCGGGATCGTCCTCGATAACCAGAACTTTCATACGTGCTCCTTCGCATAACTGCGTCGTTCCGCCCGGAGGGGCAGGGTAAAAGAGAAGGTGCTTCCTTCGCCCGGCGAACTCTCCAGCCATATCCGGCCGCCGTGAAGTTCCACCACCTGCTTGGCCAGGGCCAGCCCGAGTCCCAGGCCGGGGTGCTGCTGCCGGTCGGATGCAATACGGCTGTACGGCTTGAACAACCTGGATTGTTCCGCGTCCGCGATGCCGATGCCGGTATCCTTGACCTGGACCAGTACGCCGCTCGTGGTGCTGAGGCAGGTCACGGTAATGGAACCGCCGGCCGGTGTGAACTTATGCGCATTGATGACCAGGTTGAGCAGTACCTGTTCCAGCCGCGGCCCGTCACCATGGATAATGGGCAGCGTCTCCGTGGAACGAGTGGTCAGCGTCTGGTTTTTCTCCGTGATCAGCGGGCTGAGCTGCAGGCAGACCCCCTGAACCAGGGACTTCATGTCCACCGGTTCAAACTGGAGCAGCATTTTGCCGCTTCCCGTTTTAACGATCTCCAGCAGTTCGGCCAACCGGGTCTCCAGTGTATCCGCGTTGCGGATGATGGTCTCTATCAGTTTACGGCAGGATTCATCGACGCTGTCATTCAGTTCTTCGGCCAGGAGTCCGGCGCCGGCGATGATGGATGTCAGCGGTGTTTTCAGTTCATGAGCCAGGGTATCGATAAACCTCAACCATTCTTCTTCTTTGGTTTCCATGGAGGGTTTTCTTTCTCTGAATTACGCAGGAACGTACGGTGAATTTTCTTTAATCTAACATTTTTTAAGGGCTGCTTCAAGTAATCCACCTTTCGGTACTATTTGCATCTGGTTGATTGATAAAGCCAGTGTCATTGCGAAGGGCCTTCAGGCCCTGTGGCAATCTCGAAGATCGGGATTGCTTCGCTACGCTCGCAAAGACAACATGTGTGACCAACCAAAACCAAGCAGAACCCACCTTTCAGCGGACTCGAACACGGAAATCGTGATGTATTTACATGCCGGTACCCCTTGACGCCTGCAGGTATGGTGAATATAATATGAACGCCTCTTCGGACACTGTCTTCAGAGGGGCGGCAGCGTTCTTCAGGAAGCATTCTATAGATCGTGCGGGGAGTTGGCACGTGACTATGAAACATGATGTTATCATCGTCGGAGGCGGGCCGGCCGGTATCTTTGCGGCGCTGGAACTGGCCCAGGCGCCGGGGCTGCGGGTACTTCTCATCGAGAAAGGCCGGGACATCATCACCCGCGCCTGCCCGGTGCGGAATTCCGGCAGCTCCTGCCGCTCCTGTTCGCCGTGCAACCTGGTTTGCGGTCTGGGCGGCGCCGGCGCTTTCAGCGATGGTAAGCTCGTCCTCTCGTCCGAGGTCGGCGGACACCTGGGAGAATATCTTGGCGTGGAACGGGCCGGCAGCCTGATACGCTATGTGGACAGCCTGTGGCGCCAGTTCGGCGCCGGTGAACACCTCTACGACGGTGACGGCTTTGTCGAGGAAACGGCGGGTAAAGCCGCATCGGTCGGACTCCGCCTCATTCCCACGCCCGTGCGCCATATGGGCACCGATAACGGCTTCGAGGTGCTCAAAGCGATGCAGGAGTACCTGTTTCCCCGGCTGGATGTTGAAATGGAGACCATGGTCTCCCGTATCCTCGTCAAAGACGGCCGGGTAACCGGCGTGGAAACGCAGGACGGCCGCATATTTCACTGCGACTATATTGTCCTGGCTCCCGGCCGCGAAGGCGCGGACTGGTTCTCCCGCGAGGCCGCCCGGCTTAACCTCACGGTCCAGAACAACCCGGTCGATATCGGCGTCAGGGTGGAAGTGCCCGCCGGAATTCTGCGGGAACTGACCGATAAGCTCTACGAGATCAAGCTGGAATACCATACCAAAAAATTCGATAACCGCATCCGGACCTTCTGTATGTGCCCCGAGGGCGAGGTCATCACGGAATCCACCGGCGGGGCCGACCCGGTGGTTACCGTTAACGGTCACAGCTACGCC
>CAZPSP010000193.1:0-4395 GCA_964589285.1 uncultured Dehalococcoidaceae bacterium
TGGGCATCCGCTCCATCTTGGCGCGGAGCTTGCGGGCGCTGCCCCAGTCCGACTGCTTGGCGAGCTGGTCGATTTCCGCTTCCGGCAGGCCGAGCGCCTTGCCGAGGTCGCGGACGGCCCCTTTTATCTGGTAGGTGGAGATGGTGCCGGCCAAGGCGGCGTGCTCCCAGCCCCACTTTTTATGGGTGCGCAGGATAAGCTCTTCCCGGATGCTGCGCGGGAAGTCCAGGTCGATGTCCGGCGGGCCGGACATGACGTCGTCCGGGAGGAAGCGCTCCAGCGAGAGGCTGTACTGGAGGGGGTCGATATGGGACAGGCCGATAAGGTAACCGGCGAGCAGCGCCACGGAGGAGCCGCGGCCGCGGCCCGGCGGGTTCTCTTCGACGGTGAGGGAGGGACCGCTGAGGCCCAGGTCTATCATCACGTCCCGGCCAAGCTTGATGACCTCATGGTACATGAGGAGGAACCCGGCCAGGTTGAACTTCCTGATGAGACGGAACTCCTCGTCCAGGCGGCGGCGCACCGGCGCGGTGACCGAGCCGTAGCGGCGGATGGCGGCCTCATAGCAGATCGTTTCCAGGTAGGTCTGCGGGGTATAACCGGCCGGGACCTTGAAGTCCGGGAAGGAATAAAGCTGGTCGCCGGTGAGGTCGAACGTGCACCGTTCCGCGATGTCTACAGTATTGGCCAGCGCTTCCGGGTAGTCGCGGAACAGGCGCCCAAGTTCTTCCGTGGAGCGCAGGTAGAACTCGGAGTTGGCGCGGCGCTCGCGGTGGCTCTCTTCCAGGCTGGCGCAGTGTTTGACGGCCACGAGGCAGTCCTGGAGCTTGTGGCGGGCGCGGTCATGGTAGTGGACGTTGCCGGTAGCGACGATGCGTGCCCCGGCGGTCTTTGCCAGCGAGGCCAGGCGGCGGTTGCGTTCCGTGTCCCCGTAGACAAGGTTCTGCTGGAGCTCGACGTAGTAGTTCTCCGGCCCGAACCAGTCCAGGTACCGGCGGATGAGGCGCTCCGCCTCCTCGAAGCGGGCGGCGTCCACGAGGCGGGCGAGTTCCCCGTTGCGGCAGCCGGAAAGGCAGATGAGGCCTTCCGCGTGCTGCGGGAGGAGTTCCTGCGGGAGTTGCGGCTCGTTGCGTTCCCCGGCGGCGTGGGCGGCGGTGATGAGGCGGCAGAGGTTGCCGTAGCCTTTGCGGTCCTTCGCCAGCAGGGTGAGGTGGAAAGGTTCGGGTTCAGGTTGAGTATCGGGCGGCCTCACCACGGCTCCCAGTGGTGGGTTACGCTGCGCTCCATGTATCATTTGAGTTGGTGGGTTGCGCTGCGCTCCACCCACCCTACGGGACTCACTCTCCCGCTCACCCTGAGCCTGTCGAAGGGCGACGGGAGAAAGAGTGGAAGAACACCCGGTTCCCAGCGTCACTTCCGCACCGATGACGCCGTGCATGTCCAGTGATTTGGCAAGCTGGGCGAAGTTCATGGCGCCGCAGAGGTTGTCATGGTCGGTGACGGCGAGGGCGCGGTAGCCGAGGTCGCGGGCGCGGACCATGAGTTCCTCCAGCGACGAAGCGCCGTCGTGGAAGGAGTAGTAGCTGTGGCAATGCAGTTCTGCGTAGTCCATGATGATAAGCCTGCCCCGGACTTGATCCGGGGTCAAAGGTCAAAAGTTAAAAGTTGCGGCCCGATTCGATTTGTAAAAAGAGCATTTTTTCAAGATGTTTCTCCCGAGGCTGGCGGTCCGGCTGGAAAACCGCATTCAGCCTCGATTCGTTTCGCCGGTGACGGAACGAAGGGAAGTTTTCAGGCTCGATTCGTTTGGGAGCGTGTTCATTCATTTCAGCCTCGATTGGTTCCGGTGCGTGTTTCATTGATTCAGTCTCGATTGGTTCCGGAGTTCACAGAATAGCAATATATGGTTACGCATCCTCCGGGCTGACTTACCTCCTGCCTTGTCCATAGATAGATTCCCGATCAGGTCGGGAATGACACGCCTGAACAATTGTAGTGTTAACACAGCGTTTCACCTACACTCTTCGGGACGACGGGCAGGGACGCCCGTCCTGCCTATGTACGGGAGGCAGCACTTTTGACTTTTGAGTTCTGACCTTTGAGTTAATTCAATATCCCTGCTTGTACCATTGCCCGCCGATCATGTCTTTATACAGCACCAGCTTCTGGCCGGATTCGAGGCGGACGGCGTAATACATCCGGCAGACGGGCTCGCGGCGCCACCATTCGTCGTCGATGCGCCAGCGGTCGTCGATCTCCGTTATCTTCTGCCGCCGGGGCATCCTGACCGCGGCGGGGAGGCCCGCTTTGTTCTCCTCGACCCGCACCGGTTCCGGGAGGTTTACCGGCCGGTAGGAGTCAGAGCGTACCGGCGTTCCGGTATTCTGGACCACGGCTCCACCTCCTTGAGGGTGTAGACCTGGGGATTACCCAGGCGCAGTTCGAGCTGGCGGATATCGTTCATGAGGTGGTCCCGGGCGCGGAGGTCCGGGAACAGGCTCCGCTGGCGTCCGGCCGGGTAGCCGAGGCGGTCGACGCGGATGCCGACCTGCTCGACCGGGCCGGGCTGGGGATAGTCCTCCAGCATGCGCTTGACCCGCCCGACGGCCGTCTTGAGGTCCATGGCCGGGTCCTTGAACTTGATGGTGCGTTCCCATTCCTCGGCGTTCCAGGTGCGCGTCCAGACGGTGAGGCTGGTAATGCCGAGCCCGGAGTTGCGGGTCCGGTCGAAGACCTTGCCGAGCATGCCGTGGCAGGCCGCGAGTATGGCTTCCAGGGAAACGGTCACCGAGAGCGTGACGCTTTCTTCGATGGTCTCTTCCATGAGGCGGGGACGGAGCGGCGTGGGGTCGATGCCGCGGGCAAGCTCCCAGATCCGCTCCCCTTCCGGGCCGAACTGGGACTGCATGGGACCGGGCGGCAGTTCCGCCACCTGGCCCAGGGTAGCGATGCCGAACTCCCGGAGCTTGTTCCGGCTTTTGACCGAAACCGGCAGGGCATCGCAGGGGAGGTCCTTCAAAAAGTCTGCAACCTCCCCGGCAACTACCCGGCGCCCGCCCGGAGGGCACCGGCGGGCGGCCAGGTAGGCCAGGAACTTGTTCCCGGCGAATCCGAGCAAAGGCTCGAAGGTATCCGGTATCACGCTGCGGACGGCTTTTTCCAGGGCGTCGTCGTCCGGGTAGAGAAGCTGCAAGCCGTCGATGCCCACGTAGGCCATCCCGGGCCCCGCCCCTTCCACGAGGGGACTGACGGTTTCCAGCCCGTCCAGGATGCCGTTGAACACGGTGCGGTAGTGATGGACGTCCGCGTGAAGGAGGACAGCCTGGCCGTGGCGGGAGAGCGCCTGCTGGAGAGGCATGCCGGTTTCCAGGTCATCCAGGTCCGGGGAATGGTCCATGACGGCCTTCTGGGAACCGGACGCGCGGGTAATGACGACCTCGCGGCCTTGCAGGTCCCGGTTTCTCAGGACCTCGCATCTCCAGTAAAAATGTGGTACTATCACACAGAGCAGTCGCATCGCACACCTCAGACAGATACTCATTATATAGAACATTCGTTCGATTGTCAATAGTTTTCCGCCGCTTTTTTCTCAAACTGGTAAGTACGTAGGCCAATCCGCGGGCTCGGAGGCCTGCACTACCCGATCGGCATGAGGACCTATTGCTACTGCGGCGGCTGCCGCGAGGCGGGTGCCGCCCTATGGTACTACCTGTTTGAAGAACTACAGTTGAGACCTGAATCCTCGCCGGGCATTGCAGTCTGAAGGTTACGGTGGAAGATATGGACAAAGTCCCTCGGCACGTTGATGAGGAGAGAATGATAGAAACGCTGCTGAAGTTAAGCGCCAAAATCGACCCTGTGCTGGCCGAAGTATGGGAGAACGAAAAGGATTCAGCGTATGACCGGGTTACGGACGCAGACTAAGATTTGAAGCCCGCCTGAATAGATTCCCGTTTGCACGGGAATGACACACCGGGGGTCCGGTTGGTCAAGTCCCTGTGATTCGTGGTGGGATACACCCTCCCCCCGTTTTGTTTCACAAAGAGCGAACCCGCCGGACCCGCCCGGTCAAGTCTCCATAATCCGTTAAACTTTGCCGACCTCTATCTTGCCGGTGCCGTGGCAGTGGAGGCACTTCGTCCTCAGGATGGGGTGATCGGCGCAGTAGGGGCAGGCGATTCTCATTTTGGTGGTTTTTTCGCCCTTGGAGGACTTGTCGTTCTCCACGTGGATGGGGCTGCCGCCGACGTTCGTAACCAGCTTGATGCCGAGGGCCTGGCAGGTATCGGATTCCGGAACGTGCTCCGGATTAATAGCGTAACCGCCCTTGGCAAAGATGTCCGGTTTGAGCATTTCCAGCGTCTTCCGGACGGTCTGGTCTTCATCGACGGCGAG
>CAZPSP010000194.1:0-4379 GCA_964589285.1 uncultured Dehalococcoidaceae bacterium
GTCAGTCAAGATCTCGTAGGGCGGGTAAAATCCTTCCACCTTTTTTACCCGCCGCAACCAAAGCTCGCCGCTAATTGTTAATTCCGCTGAAAGAAATTGTCGAAGACCACCGGCAGCGTTTCCATGTTGTGCATGACGAGGTCGGTCGGCGTGCCGGCGGCATAGAACTCGATGAACCCTACCTTCATCATCACGTCATACTCGCCGAGCGCTTCGTCCAGCATCAGGAACGCCGCGCCGATTTTCTGCTGGTCGGACTTTCCTTTGTAGCCCTTGATATACACGCCCAGGCCGGCCTTGGGGCCGTCCTCCTCGATCGTGACAAGCACGTCCGCGGGGCGCAGGTTCACTTTCCCCAGCCGGACATCCTGAAGGGGACGGCGCTGCCGGTATTTGTAAAACGTCCAGTGGGATAACTTGGGGACGGCGGCGTAGAGTTTTTCCACCGCCGGGGCGACCTCTTTCAAGCCGCCGGCGGAAATGGTGAAAGACCGGTTGCCCGCTTCCACCGGCCCGAATTCGAAGGTCAGGTCCGGGTGCACCTTGCGGATCGCGACGAGCAGTTCCTTGATCACCGGCTCTTGCCCTTCCCGTACACCGTAGAGCCGTTCGTCGTTTTCCATAAACCACTTCCAGAATTTTTCTTCCGGAGTGGATTTCTTTCCAAACAGGGGCATAGTTCTCTCCTCGCGGCCGGTTTAACGCACCGGGACCGCTGATACTTGCCCTCCATTGTAAAAGTTCCGGCGGCCTATACGCAAGGACACCTATTGACGCGAAGTATTATGTCCAGTAGACTGAGTATTGGGCCAGGCAGACCGGGCGGCCGCTCCGATGACCCCCGACACAGTCGGGAATCACCGGGGAGGAAAGTCCGAGCTCCACCGGGCAGGATGCCGGGTAACACCCGGGAGGGGTAACCCTACGGAAAGTGCAACAGAAACATACCGCCCGCCTCTGGCGGGTAAGGGTGAAATGGTGAGGTAAGAGCTCACCGGCGTCCGGGTGACCGGACGGCCGTGCAAACCCCATCCGGAGCAAGACCGAATAGAGGGACAAGGGCGCCCGGCCCGTCCCCGGGTTGGTCGCATGACGCCGCTGGTAACATCGGCGCTAGATAGATGGTCGCCGGTCCTTCCCATCACCCGGGAAGGATCACAGAACTCGGCTTACAGGTAGGCCTGGCCCAATAAAACTAACCGTCTGCGGACTCAGCCCGTTCACATGTCCGGCGCATCCTGTTCTGGGTTGCCGAAGAGCCGCATTTTCATTTCCGCTTCCCGCTTTTCCCGTTCCGCCAGGAAGCCTTCCTTGCCGCCCAGTTCGAACCAGTGCGGGTACAGTACCATCTCGTTGAGGTTCTCCAAAAGGCTCCCGATGGTGTTGGAAGGGAAGGTTATGATGATGTAGCCTTCCGGCATCGCGTGAATGGCCTTCATGCTAAAGCCGAGACCGGTGATCGTGTAGTTCATTTCACCGCTGAGGTAGGGCTGCGCATAGTTCCATCCGCAGGCGAGACAGGTGGTGGCTTTGGAATGCCACATCTTGCCGTCCGCGAAGCTGCTGGCGCGCAGCAGTATCTCGGCCTGTTGGGGTTTGGTGGTGAACATGAGCAGGTCCGGCTCGAAATTCATTTTGTCCAGCGGCGCGTGCGTAATGTACTTCACCGAGTGGTACGGCAGGTGAGGCGCGTAATCATAAATGCGGCGGTTGGCGGCGGCATCCTTGAACATGTTGAATACCGGCCCCAACTGGCCGCTGTACATCACCGGGGGATACTCTTCATATCCCATGACCTGGAGGCCGCACTGCAGTTCCGATACATAGAATGCCTTGCCCTGGTGGGCGTACTTGAGTAGTTCGCAGAGAAAGTACTTGCCTTCAAGCAGGTCCACCCCTTCCGGCTTGTCCAGGGAAAACTTCACCCCCACCGGCGGGAATTCGAACTTGATCTTGTCCAGAATAGAATAATCGTGTTTCATGCTGATAACCTCCCAACGTTCGTTGATTGTTCATTTTACATTAACCGGCATGCAGTCAGATAGTCCGGGTCCACTGCCGCAACCTGATACTATCAAGTAACCCGCTTCACGTAAGGAAAAAACGGGGAAACGGGGGAGACGGCAACCGTTTTCCCCCTTTCTTTTATGCAGTGTCAGCTTCGGCCGGCGTCTTCGGTCCCATCCAATATCTTCCGTGTCCGCCTTATAGCTCTTTATTTCACGTCCTGTGGCATGTTAGAATTAAGCGACAGGCGTTATACCAAGGAGGGACGAAGTATGTCCGGGCATTCTAAATGGCATTCGATCAAGCACCAGAAAGGTGTCACCGATGCCAGGCGGGGCCAGCTGTTTACCAAGCTGACCAAGGAGATCATTATTGCGGCGCGTGAAGGCGGCGGCAGTCCGGATGCCAACTTCCGGCTGAGGCTCGCCATCCAGAAAGCGCGTGACGCCAACATGCCCATGGACAACATCGAGCGCGCCATCAAGAAAGGCACCGGTGAACTGGAAGGCGGTTCACTGGTTGAACTGACCCTGGAAGGCTACGGCCCCAACGGCATCGCCATCCTCGTCAATGCCCTGTCAGATAACCGGAACCGCGCCATCCAGGAGGTCCGCAGTACCTTCACCCGTCACGGCGGAAGCCTCGGAGAGGCCGGTTGCGTGGCCTGGATGTTCGATTCCAAGGGCTCCATCCGCCTCAAACCGGGCGACTATGACCCGGACGAACTGGCTCTCTCCCTTATCGACGCCGGCGCCGAGGACGTCAATGCCGACGACGACCAGGTGGAAATCGTCACCGCCCCGGAAAACCTCATGGCGGTCCGTGAGGCCATCGAGGCCATGAACATCGAGGTCGAATCCTCCGAAGTCGAAATGGTCCCCAAGACCATGATCGAACTCGATGATAAGTCCGCCGGACAGGCGCTGAAACTGATGGAAAAGCTCGAAGAGATTGACGACGTCCAGAACGTTTACTCCAACGCCGACATCTCAGAGGAGGCCGCGGAGGCCTACCAGGCGTCCTGAAACAGACGATGAAGATACTCGGCATCGACCCCGGCACGATTACGATGGGCTACGGCATCATCGACTGCGACGGGGAGATGCTGACGATGATCGATTACGGCGCTATCCACGTCACCGAACGCTCCCCCATCGGGGAGCGTTTGCATTTGCTCCATTCCCACCTTCTCTCGGTCATGGCGGAATACCAACCGGAAGTGGTTGCCGTGGAGCAGCCGTTCGTCGCCAAGAACGTGAGGACGGCCCTCGCCATCGGCCGCGCCCAGGCTATCGCTATCCTGGCCGCCGCCAGCAGTCACCTCCCCATTTATGAATACAGCCCGGCGCAGGTGAAGCAGCGCGTGGCTTCCAGCGGCGCCAGCGGCAAGGAACAGGTCCAGCAGATGGTGCGCCTGCTGCTCAACCTCACCGCCATACCGGAGCCCAATGACGCCGCGGACGCCCTGGCTGTGGCCATCTGCCACGCGCAGGAAATGCATATCAACGGCCTGCTTGCCGCCGAGGGAGGCCGCCCGTGATCAGCAGCCTCACCGGCAAACTGGAATCCGTGGGCACTGACCGCGCCGTTATCAACGTTGGCGGCGTGGGGTTCACCGTCTTCATGCCGACCACGGACATCAGCAGCCTGGGACTGCCCGGCGCGGAGACGAAGGTCTTTACCCGGCTCATGGTCCGGGAAGACCACCTCGCCCTCTATGGTTTCGCCTCCCAGGAAGGTCTCTGGCTCTTCGAGACGCTGCTCGGCGTCACCGGCCTCGGGCCGAGACTGGCGCTGGCCATGCTTTCCACCCTCAGCCCGGAACAGCTTTCCACCGCCATCGCCACCGGCAGCGCGGACATCCTGGAAATGGTGCCGGGCATCGGCAAGAAGGTTGCGGGGCGTATTATACTGGAACTAAAGGAAAAGATCGGTTCCGGCTGGATAGCCACGACAGCCTCCCAGGCCGCGGGGAACAATACCGACGTCGTCCAGGCGCTGACCTCGCTCGGGTATTCAGCAGCGGAAGCGCTCAAGGCCGTGGCCACCCTGCCGGCGGACAACAACCTCGATCTCGAAGAGAAGATCAAGCTGGCGTTACGGTACTTCGGCACAGTCTGAACGGGAGGTCCCGTGGATATTTTCGAGTCAGCCCTCTTATATCTGTCTCTCGTGGTGGGGGCCGTGGCCGCCCTGGTCATCTTCTGGGGAGTCGTCAAGGGCGTGTTCGAAGTCATCCGCATCGAGGTTTCCGGCCGGAAAGCCGAGGAAGACCGCGAGTACCAGTTGCTCGGCAAGGCCCGCTACCACATCGGCTATCATCTCCTCCTCGGCCTCGAATTCCTCATCGCCGCGGACCTCATCCGCACCAT
>CAZPSP010000195.1:0-4348 GCA_964589285.1 uncultured Dehalococcoidaceae bacterium
CCGGAGACGAGGTACATGGCGCGGCGGCAATCAGCCGGGTTGCACTTGAGAGACAGTTCGCTGATGGCTTCGTCCATGGCCTGGATGCCTTTCTGTATCTCGGTGCCCTTCTTGCGGAAATCGTTTTTGACGGCGCCGGGCCACTTGAACATGGGGGCATCCGTCTTGCCGTAGCCGATGACCGTCCAGCCGACTACGGTCTGAATAATATCGCCGGCGTCGATGAGCTTGGCGCCGATGTATTTGGATTTCTTTTCCTCGCCGGCGCAGAGCAGGTTATAGAAAGGTTCGGCGATCATGCTATTGATCTTGGAAAGGTTGGTCTGGATGGAAGAATCCTTGCGGACGTAGCGCTGGTTGTCTACCAGGAAGACGGCGTCCGCCACGGAGTAGCAGGACTTGAGGCAGGTGGCAACATTGAAGACGGTGCGTTCCTCGGTGGATTCTTCGTGTTCGAACGGAAGGACAAGCAGGTTCCAGACGGGTTTATCGATGTAGCGTTCTTTCAAATGCTGGGATACCACGGAAATAGCCCCGGAACCGGTGCCGCCGGCGGTGCCGGCGATGAGCAGGAAGGCGTCCGTATCATAGAACCGTTTGGTAGTCCTGATGGCGTCGACGATCTTGTCCGCGTCGTCTTTGGCTACTTCGGCGCCGAGCTCATTGATCTTGCCCACGCCGTGCCCGCCGGTCTTCCGGCTGCCGATAAGTATCCGATGGCGATGATCGTTCGCGATGGCGGACAGACCGCTGAGGTCCGCGGCATCAGTATTGACGGCAAAGGTACCGGTCACGATGGTCATTCCGCGCCGGCTTTTGGCTCTGCTATTCAACTTGGCGAACTCATCCGCGATTCTACCACCACATTGCCCGAGACCCACAACCACTAATTTCATTGATTCACCTCAACAGGATAGAGTCACGTTATTTTTATCATAATACCCTTATGTTGTCAATCAGGGTTAACATAGCAAGTCATTGATAGTTTAGTACTATTTCATATGAGGGTACGTACCAATTTATTTTCGCGAGCGCGATTTTCGATTGAAAAAGGCTTGCCTCAGTGATATGATGTTGACTAAGTTGCCTACCGCCGACGCGGATGATTTTCAGGGATTACCGGATGGCGAACGAGATAACGGAAGAAGTCAACGAAAACATCAGCGACTTTGAAAAAGCCGTGGCGCGAGCGGAGGCGTTAAGTCGCGCCGCCCGCCAGGCAGCCGAGAAATCCACCCGTACCGCCATGGATTCCGCCCGCAGGGCGGAGCAGATCGGCAGGGAAGCCAGAGAAGCCGCCGAAGCAGCCGCCCGGGCCGCCCAGGACGCTATCGCCCGCGCGGAACGCATCAGCCGGGAAGCCCGCGAAAATTCCGAAGAGACCATCCGCGCCGCTAATGACGCCATCATCAAAGCGGAAGAAGTAGCCAGACGCCCCCAGGATACCGCAAACTCCATGATCAGGACCTTCGAGCAGGCGATCCAACGGGCGGAGAAGATCGGCAGGGAAGCCATGCAGGCGGCGGAGTCCGCCATGATGCTCTCCCAGGACGGGCTGGCCAAGATCGATGAGTTGAGCCGAGAGGCGAAGCGCATCGCCGATACCGCCCGGGAGACCGCGGAGGAATCCATCAGCGCCGCGGAAACCGCGGTGCGGACGGCCCGGGAAACCACCGCCGAGGCGACCAAACTCTCCAAGGACGCCATTTCCCGCGCGGACAAACTGGCTAAAGAAGCCCGGGAAATCGCCGAAAGCGCTAACAAAGCTGCCCGGGAAACCGTCATACGGTCTGAAAAGACCAGTAAATCCACCCGTGAAGCGGCGGAAGTAGCCGCGCGCGCCGCGGAAGAAGTAGCCGCCAGGGCGGAAAGCATCAGTAAGGTAGCCCGGGAGGTCGCCGAGGCCTCGCAGCGTTCTTCCCTGGAAGCGATGCAGCGCATCGAAACGTTACGCAAAGAATCGAAGGAGTCCGCGGACTCAACCAACGCGGCTTACATGGACGTCCTCAAGCGCGTGGATGAAATATCCCTGGAGATCCGTTCCGCCACTGAAGAAGCCATCCGCTCCACCAAGGAAGCGGCCGAGGCATCGATACGGGCATCGAGCGACGCTAAAGCACGGGTCGAGACCATCGCCAAGGAAGCCCAGAACAACGCCGAGGACTCTGCCGCCAGTTTCCATGAGTCGGTGACCCGGCTCGAAACACTGGTCGCCCAGGCAAAAGAGGCCATGGCCGGCTCGGTGCAGAACGTCCGCCAGGACATAGCCCTCGCGGAAGAAGAAGGACAAAAAACCCTGGAAACCATTCGGGAGGCCGAACAGTCCGCCCGGGAAACCACCGGGGAAATGATACGCCGCGTTACCGAGACAGCGGACAAGGTGATCACGTCCACCCGTGAAGCCACGGAAAAAGCGTCATCGACAGCCCAGGAAGCAACCGCCCAGGCCGTCGAGACCGCCCGTAAACTGACGGAAGAAGCTGAAGAATTCGTGCGTCAGACGGCGGAAGCCGCGGCGGCCAATACCAGGCAGATCGCCGAGGCTGCCGTCGCCGCGTCGAAGCAGGCTTCGGAATCGGCTGCAGAATCCGCCCGCCTTGCCGCCGAGTCAGCGGAACGTGAATCGGTGGAAGCCTCGGAAAAAGCTATCCAGGAAACAAAGGCTGCCGTGGAGACCGCCCGGCAAAATGCTGCCGCCATGATAGAAGCCGCCGGGCAGGACATGCGGAACATCGCGGAAAAGACCGTAAGCGAGACGAAAGAAGCCGCGGATAAAGCGGTCAACGAGAGCCGGCAGTCTGCTGAAACCACGGTACGGCAAAGCCAGGAGATGGCGGATGCGGCCGTAGCCGCGGCTCGTGAAGCATCGCTGGAGGCATCGCGGCAGAGCCGGGAACTGACGGACGCTGCTATCGCCGCGGCGCGTGAAGCGTCACGTGAATCCATCGATATTTCACAAGCCTCGCTTGCCAGGGCGGAAGAAATACACCGGGAAACCCAGGCACAGGCGGAAGCTGCCTCGGCTGAATATTTGAACGGCATCGCCAGGATCGATGTTATTACCACCGCTACCAGGGATGCCGCTGAAGAATCCGCGCGGCAAGCCCGTGATGCGATCGAAGCTACCCGTAAACTTGCCGAGGAAACTGTCGCCCGGGCGGAAGCCCTCAGCCGTAACGCCAGAGAGACAGCCGAGGAATCCATGCGCCGCGTCCAGGAGACCATCGAGCAGACCATTGCTTCCACTACGGAAACCGCGCGTCTTTCCCAGAAAGAGATCGAAGCCGCCATCGCCCGTGCTGAAGAAATCAGCCGGGAGACCAAGGAGACCGCCCAGTCCGCGGTCAGGACGGCCAAGGAAGTCACGGACGCGCTCATCAAGGCCGCCCGTGAATCTGCTGAGCGCACGGTGAAAGCCATCCAGGAAGCCACCGAGGCATCCGCGAGAGTGGCCCGTGAAGCAGCCGGCGTTTCTATCTCCGCCTTCCGGGATGCCATTCAACGTGCGGATATGATGGGGATGATGGCCCGCCAGACCGCCGAAGAATCATATAAGGCGTATTCAGAGAAAGTATCGCAGCAGGGTGGTTTCGAGGACATCATCGAGGAGAAAGTAGAACCCGTCCGGCCTCAGCAACCGGCGGCGGAACCGCAGGCAGCGGCCCCGGAACAGACCGCCCTGGAAAAGGCGGAAAAAGAGCGGGAAGCTGCGTTCCAGGAGGCTGAGCACGCCCTGGAAAGCATGGACGAACCCGAAGAACAGGAAGAACCGGAAGCCCCTGAAGGACCGGAAGAATACGAGGAAGAAGAGGAGGAAGAGGAGCTGGGCCGGTTCAATACAGATGCCAGGACGCGGATCGAAGCCAGGCTGGAATCCCTGGCCCGCATGTATGAATCCAAGAAATCAACACGCTCTTCACATGAATCATCAAATGCCGAAACCGGCAAGAAAAAAGGAAAAGAGAAGTAAACTACCGGCAAAATACAAGTTAACCCTCATTTCAAACTTGATGATTTCATAGATAATAGTCATTAAAGGTATCAGCATCCTTGACTTTTTACCTTCGCCCACAATATACTGGGCACAAAGTATCACCCGGCAGCATAGAGTCCCGGTCCGGGACCGTAATAAGAGACAAGTAGAATAATCAGGAGGTGTTCGGTGGCTACCCAGAAAGGTACCAAAAAAGCAGCCGCGGAAGAAGAAATCCAGCAAGAACCTGAAATAATGACAGAAGAGGCAACCGTGGAAACTGAAAATGATGTCTCATCCCTGAGTCCCCTTGATGAAGTAATGAATCAGGCCGAGCGGGCCTACGCCGCGTACATGGACGCTGAGCGTCAGGTT
>CAZPSP010000196.1:0-4343 GCA_964589285.1 uncultured Dehalococcoidaceae bacterium
CGGCGCGGACATCAAGACAGACGATAATTCTCTTGCTCAGCATATGCTTCACTTTTTATTATACAATATTCCGCCTTGCCGTTGGCGGAAATGAATGGGAAAATTCGTTCTTCCCGGCTTTAGTTCGGTGGAAAGACTAAACACGATACGGTTTGAGAAATGGAGCTACATGCCACTCCCTAGATGTGATACGGAAGAGAAAGAGGAGCCCGGAAAAATGCCTGAAACAAATGTGATTTCCGTATGTGACGTTATCCCTTGACAAGCTTTTGCAAGGATGATAGAATTTGCGCATTATCATAATCGTGCCACGATAATTACGGCGTCAGCAGCCGGTAAGGAGGTGAGAGGACAGGCAAATTCTTTCCGGGACATCAGTTCCTAACACTGGACGCGAGACTAATATCGAGGAGACCGCAGTAATGAAAAAAACGCTTTTCGTTCTCCTAATCCTGATAATTTGCAGTACACTTGTGTTTAGTTGTTCAGAGCAAGAAACTGAAACGACAACTACTTCAACAACCTCCTCAAGTCAAACCACCTCCTCAACGCCGAAGACATCAACATCAAGTACCTCCAGTACATCCGGCACATCGACTACGACCACTTCCAGTACGGTGAATTTGCATCCGGCCTTAGTCCCTCCCGATACGGGTACCCCTGTCTATGGCGGTGTAATGCGGGAGATCTGGAGCTCAGGCCCTGCCGCACTCAGTTACTACCCGGAAATGGGACCGAATGAAGAGACCGGGACCGTATTCGCTCAGGAAAGACTGATGGAATACGGTTATGATAATGATATCCATCCCTTCCTCGCGGAAGATGTGATTATTGGTGATGATGGCAAATCCATCACGTTCAAGCTCAGAAAAGGCGTTACGTTTTCCGATGGCACGCCCTGTAATGCCGAGGCCGTCGCGTGGAACTACCGGCTGGGCGATGAGACCAACAAACTCCAATATAATGACCGCCTGGAATCCATCGAAGTCGTCGATGAATATACGATGGTATTGCATGTCACTAGCTATGACAAGCTGATGCTGAGCAGCTTCGGGTGGGTCCCCATTTTTTCCAAGGTCGCCTGGGACAATGCCGGCAGTACCGACGAAGAGCGGAAAGAATGGGCCAGGTCTCACATTGTCGGCACCGGCCCGTTTATCCTGAAGGAATACAAGAAAGATGTTCGCATGGTCTGGGAGAGAAATCCCAACTACTGGCAGCCGGGAAAACCCTACCTCGATGGCTATGAGATAGTATTCATCCCGGACCCGGTCACTGCTTCGGCGATGATGGAAGCAGGCGAGGCGGACATGTGGACCTCCGGTTCTTCCGTGAAATTCCAGAGGGACCTCGCGGACAAGGGTTTCAAGCTGCAGGGAAGTACCGGTACTCCTTACACCCTCTACTTTAATAATAAGGATTCCGAATCTTACTTCACGGACAAGAGAGTCCGCGAAGCCGTAGAGTATGCAATCGATAAAGCGACCATCGCCAACGCCCTGGGATTCGGAGATTTCATCCCGCTAGAAAATTCCGCCGGTCCCGATATGTGGGGGTATGACCCTAATTACAAGGGGCGGGAATACAACGTGGAAAAAGCCAAGCAGTTGCTGGCTGAAGCGGGATACCCCAATGGGATCCAGGTCAAATTGACCGCCATGATCGGTTGGGAAGATACCGCCCAGGCCCTCAAACAATATCTGGACGACGCCGGCATCCAGGTGGAGATAGATATGGCTGATGCCGGGCGCTTCTTCTCCATGATGTGGTTCGGAGTAGGCTGGCCTGATATGCTGCTTTTCTTGCAGGCCTCGTCACCCAATACCCTGATATGTCTCCACCGTACCTTCGGGCCGGAACCCAAGACCAGGATGACCAGCTTTGTGGAATCTGAAGAACTGACCCAGATGTTCTACGATGCGCGGATACCGGAAACGATCGATGAGATGAAGGCGGCCGCCAAGAAAATCGTGGAATACTATTCACAGGAAGCCCTTCTGGTTCCCCTGTGGGAAGTTCCCTCCAACTATGTCATCCGTCCCTATGTCCATACGACATACCTGAAGAATTCCGTGGTAGCGCGGTTCTGCGCGGATGATTGGATGGAAGAGCACTAGCGGATTTTTGCCGGGATAACCTGATACGGGATCGGGTGGTTCACCGGAAATACCCTCCCCGGCGAACCGCCCGATCAAGAAATCGCCGTCTGGATTCAGTTCATCGCGTGTCGATACGGGATATCGCTGGATAAAATTCTCAGGAAGTACCGAAAATGACCTCATACATCATTCGCCGGTTACTGATCGCGGTCGTCATCCTGCTGATGGGGAGTGCCATAGTATTCATGGCAATGCGCCTGTTGCCGGGAGACCCTTTGATTATTTTTATGGGGAGAATGGCGGAAGGTGGCAGCCTTTCAGATGCCCAGATGCAGACCCTGAGGGTCGAGTATGGCCTGGATAAACCGTTGCCCGTCCAATACCTTAACTGGCTGGGCGGCATCCTTCACGGAGACCTTGGAAATTCAATATATTACAGTGAAAGTGTCTGGTCCCTGATGACCGACCGGTTTCCGGTCACGATGCACCTGGGGCTTGTATCGTTTTTTTTCGAGATACTGTTCGGTATTACACTGGGGCTGATCGCCGCGGTACGGCGCGGCACCTGGATCGACACTATCGCGACAACACTCGCCAATGTCGGGGTGACCATTCCGCAATTCTGGCTGGGAATATTGCTGATATACCTCTTCGGTCTGCAGCTCGGCTGGTTGCCAATATCCGGCTATACTTCTCCGTTCGATGATTTCTGGCTCAGCACGAGAAAGCTCATCATGCCTGTCATCTGCTTTTCAATAACCGGTATGGCGTTCACGGCACGCCAGATGCGCTCGAGCGTCCTCGAAGTTGTCAGGCAGGATTATATCCGTACCGCCTGGTCGAAAGGCCTCTCGGAACGCCTGGTTATTTTACGGCATGCCCTGAAAAACAGCCTCATCCCCGTAATAACCATGCTCGGCCTGGCGCTCGGTATGATCTTCGGAGGGTCGGTACTCATCGAGACCGTGTTTGCCATACCGGGCATCGGAAGGCTTATGGTGACGAGTATCTTTGCCCAGGACTATGTGGTCATACAATCCGGCACCCTTGTTATTGCCGCCATCATCAGTGTGGTTAACCTGCTGGTAGATATTTCATATGCCTGGCTTGATCCCCGGATCAAGTATGCTTGAGAAAGGCCATGAGAATGGTAGACTCGCAAACGCTCGAAACAACATCTGAAATAATGTCGCCCCGGCTGAGCGAATGGAACCGTTTCAGGAGAGTGTTTTTCCAGCGCAAACTGGTCATTTTTGGCCTGTGCGTATTATTCCTGGTACTGATTGCCGCGTTATTTGCGGAATGGCTGGCGCCGTTCGATCCGTATCGCGGGGACATGACGGAAAGCTTGCAGCAGCCGAGCGCCAAGCATCTCCTTGGTACGGATATCCAGGGAAGAGACACTCTTTCCCGTCTGATTTTTGGCGCCAGGACGGCATTGATCGTGGGATTTGTCACGGTCACGGTGGCGGCCCTCGCGGGCATTTTCCTGGGGCTGGTGGCCGGTTATTTCGGCGGCGTTGTTAACATGGTCATCATGCGCTGTATGGATGCGCTTATGGGCTTTCCCATGTTGCTGTTAGCCTTACTTCTCTCGGCGGTTCTGGGTGGGGGCATCCAGAACGTCATTATTGCATTGAGCATCGCAACGGTGCCCGGTTATGCCAGGGTCATGCAGGGACTGACTCTGAGCATAAAAGAAAATGACTACGTCATGGCGGAGCAAGCCATGGGTTCCGGCCGATGGCGTATAATGCTCCGCCACATATTACCGAACGGCTTTCCTCCGATGATCGTGCTGGTGACGCTTCAACTTGGCTCGGTCATCCTGGCCGAGGCGGCACTGAGCTTCCTCGGAATCGGCATCAGGCCGCCCGGGGCTGCCTGGGGTTCCATGGTCAATGACGGCTACAAATATATCTCGACGAACACGGTATTGTCCGCTGCGCCGGGATTGACCATCATGATCGTGGTCTTTGCCTTCAACATGGTTGGAGACGGCCTACGGGATGCTCTTGACCCGCGATTGAGAGGGGTGATCTAGCAGACTCCGGGCGCTTCCGTATCACCCCTCGAATCAAGAGCACCAGCCGGTTCACGGCCTCTTCGGGTTCTCGCCCAAAATCGCCCTCGATTCATCTTTCCATGTTGGAGCGTCTTTCCGGTGACACGCGTGCCTGCCGGATTTCCATAAAAATCAAGTTACCATAACGAAAAAACCAGGCTAACCCCCAATTTTGCTGG
>CAZPSP010000197.1:0-4253 GCA_964589285.1 uncultured Dehalococcoidaceae bacterium
ATGGACAACGTCATCTGCCTGCCCCATTCGGCTTCATACTCGGATGAAGCATTCAGCCGCCTGCGCCGCAGCGTCGCGGAAGAAGCCGTGCGCGTCCTCAGCGGACGTTGGCCGAAGAGCGTGGTGAACAAAGGCGTCACCCCCAAAAAGGAACTTAAAAAGGACTGACTATGAGAAAGAACCGCTTGCGTGAACTCCTCGACCAGGGCAAGCCGACCGTCGGCACTCACATCCTTTCCACCTGGCCGGGCATTATCGAGGTCATCGGCCAGACAAAAGCGTTCGATTACATCGAATATGTCGGCGAATACTCCCCATTCAGCCTGGAGCAGATGGACAACTTCGGGCGTACCTTCGATCTCTTCCCGGAGATGTCCGCCATGATGAAGGTGGAAGAGCAGACGAGGGGGTTTATTGCCGCGCGCGCCATCGATTCCGGCATTCCCAACGTTCTCTTTACCGATTGCCGCACCGCCGATGAAGTGCGCGACTGTATCCGCTACGTCCGGGCCGAGACCCCGAAGTCGAAAGGCGTCCACGGCTACGGCATGCGGCGCAGCACCGGCTACGGGTACGGTTCCGCGCAGGACTGGGCGGACGCCATGGACCAGGTGGTCATCGCCATCATGATCGAGAAGAAGGGCGCCATCGAGCACCTCGAAGAAATAGTCTCGGTCCCGGGCGTGGACATGGTGCAGTTCGGCCCGATGGACTACTCCATCAGCGTCGGCAAGCCGGGACAGGCCCAGGACCCGGAAGTGCAGAAGGCGCATGAGTATATGATTAAGACGGCCCTGAGGAAGGGTATTCATCCCCGCGTTGAAATAGCGAGCTTCGAGCAGGCAGGACCGTACCTTGAGATGGGCGTCCGGCATTTCTGCATCGGCTGGGACACCAACATCATCGCGGACTGGTGCAGAAAGCAGCGTGCCGGGATGGACGGCCTGCTGAAATAACTTCTTGAAGGATAGTAACCTCTGAAAGGAAAACAACCATGGCGCTGCCCCGTGTTTTCGTGACCCGTACCATATTTCCGGAAGCCCTGGAAAAGATACGTTCCGCGGCGGACATGGAAGTCTGGCCGGACGAACTACCCCCTTCTTACGAGGCGCTCACGGAAAAGTGCCGTATTGCCGAGGGGATCCTGTGCATGCTCAGCGACAGGATCGATGCCGCCCTCATCGACGCCTGCCCGCGCCTGAAGGTGGTCAGCACCATGGCCGTTGGTTACGATAATATCGATATCGCCGCCGCCACCGCCCGCGGTGTCCGCGTCGGCAATACCCCCGGCGTCCTCACGGAGACGACCGCGGACATGATCTTCGCCCTGCTCATGGCCGCCGCCCGGCGCGTGGTAGAAGCCGACACTTTTGTACGCCGCGGAGACTGGACGACCTGGACCCCGATGGGGCTGCTCGGCCAGGACATTCACCATGCCACGCTGGGCATCATCGGCCTGGGACGCATCGGCCTGGAGGTCGCCAAGCGCGCCCGCGGCTTCGATATGCGCATTCTCTACTACAGCCGTACGCGTAAAAGCCCGGAGGAAGAAGCCCGCCTCGGGCTGGAATACGTGGACAAACTGCCGGACCTTCTCAAGCGTTCGGACTTCATCAGCCTGCACGTTCCGCTGACCACGGAGACGATGAGGCTTATCGGGAAGAAGGAGTTCGCCATGATGAAGCCGACGGCTGTGTTCGTCAATGCATCCCGCGGACTTGTCGTCGATCAATCTGCTCTCTATGAAGCCCTGAAAAACCGTACAATTTTTTCCGCCGGCATCGATGTCACCGAGGTCGAGCCCATCCCGATGGATGATCCCCTTCTCACTCTTCCCAACCTCGTTATCGCGCCCCACATCGGCAGCGCCAGCTTCCCTACCCGCCGGACAATGGCCATGATGGCCGCAGAGAACCTCCTGGCCGGTCTGCGCGGCGAGGTCCCGCCTCATTGCGTGAACCCGGCCTGAACGCGGGGCCTGCCGGGCTTCCGAATTGCGTTAAGCTGTTTTGATACCCGCTGTGCCTCTCTTGAGTAGAAAAATCCCACCAGCACGCCATGATAGTAAGCATTTAAGCTGTCAATCTTAGGTATTTCCCGCAGCCCGGAACAGGCCTTCGCACAAAATGCCTAACCTCATTTTCAGCCAGTTGCCGTATGTTTTGTACCCGGATTATCCGTTACCATGAGGGTAGATAACAAATGATTCTTACAACTATCAGTCCATTTACAAGGCAGCCCGCCGGATGCCCCGCATTGAATCCTGTGATGCTCGTGGCATGCGTACGGATAGGAGGATGTTTATGACGACGACACAACTGGTAACTCCACGCTGGGAAGAACGGGAAAATTACTACCGCGAGGAAATGGAGAAGATCATCGAGGTCAACCGCTCCAAGGCAGGCGCATTGATCAGGATCCTCCAGCAGTCACAGGAACTGGTCGGCTACCTGGCCCCGGACATGCTGGAAATCATCTCCGACAAGCTGGCGATCCCCGTCACAAAGGTGTACGGCGTCGTTACCTTCTACAACTTTTTCAGCATGGTACCCAAGGGGAAATATGTCATCCAGGTCTGCACCGGGACCAGTTGTTATGTCAAGGGAGGTCAGAAGATCATCGAGGCGTTTGAGAAAAAGGTCGGGCTGAAACCGAAGGGCATAACCTCGGACGGACTGTACTCGCTGGAAACGGTGCGCTGCCTCGGCGCCTGCGGCCTGTCTCCCGTCCTTTCGGTCAACGGGGAGATCCACGGCCGGGTCAAGCCGAATAACCTGGAAGATATCCTCCATCTCTACAAATAGGAAACAGCACGGAGTTTTAATGGGAAAAATTACGTCCGAACGGGACTTACAATCGATTCAGGAACAAGCCGGCGCGCTTTTCAAGGTGCGCGGCAACCATCGTTTTGACAAGGACGCACCGGAACTCGTCATCCGCATCTGCATGGGCAGCAGTTGCACCGGTTCCGGCGCCGGCAAGGTCCTCGAAGCTTTCGAAGACCTCATCAGGAAATATAACCACAACGGTAAGATCAAGGTCCTCAGCACCGTCGGCACCGGCTGCCACGGCCTCTGTGAAATGGGCCCCATCGTCATCGTCAATCCCGGCAACATCCTCTATGCCCGTGTCCAGGCCGAGGACGTCCCGGAGATCTTTGAAAAGCACCTCAAAAACGGCGAGATCGTGGAACGCCTTGTCTACCACGACCCCGTCACCGGCACAATTTCACCCTCTTACGACGATATTACGTTCTATAAACATCAGACCCGCAACGTCCTGAAAAAGAACGGCTTCATCAATCCCTGGGAGATCAGGGACTACATCGGGCTGGGTGGTTACGCAGCCCTCGCCAGGGTCCTCGGTTCCATGAAGCCGGAGGAAGTATTGGATGTCGTCAAGCAGTCCGGCCTTCGCGGCCGCGGCGGCGCCGGCTTCCCCACCGCCACCAAGTGGGGGTTCGTCCGCAGCGCCGAATCGGACGTCAAATATGTTGTCTGCAACGGCGACGAGGGCGACCCCGGCGCCTACATGAACCGCTCCGTCCTGGAGGGCAACCCTCACTCGGTCATCGAGGGCATGATCATCGGGGCGTTCGCCATCGGCAACGTCGCCCAGGGCTACGCCTATATTCGGGCGGAATATCCCCTTGCTATTCAGACATTGAACAATGCCATCAAGCAGGCCAAGGAAATGGGGCTGCTCGGCAAGAACATCCTCAATTCGGGCATGGATTTCGATATCGATATCTTCCCCGGCGCAGGCGCTTTCGTCTGCGGCGAGGAAACCGCCCTCCTGGCTTCCATCGAGGGCAAGAAAGGCCGGCCCCGCCAGCGGCCTCCGTTCCCCGCCAACGTCGGCGGCGGCCTCTTCGGCAAGCCGACCACTATCAATAACGTGGAGACCTGGTCCAATATCCCGGAGATCATCCTCCAGGGCGCGGAGGCCTTCACCGCCAACGGCACCGCCAAAGCTACCGGCACCAAGACCTTCAGCCTCGTCGGCAAGATAAACAACACCGGCCTCGTCGAGGTCCCGCTCGGCACCCCTATCGGCAAGATCATCTTCGATATCGGCGGCGGGATCCCCAACGGCAAGCGGTTCAAGGCCGTCCAGATGGGCGGTCCGTCCGGCGGCGTGGTCTCGGCTGCTTATCTCAATACGCCGGTCGATTATGAGTCCATCACCGCGCTGGGCGCCATCGTCGGCTCCGGCGGCCTCGTCGTCATGGACGAGGACAGCTGCATGGTGGA
>CAZPSP010000198.1:0-4219 GCA_964589285.1 uncultured Dehalococcoidaceae bacterium
GCCGATAAAATACCGGACGTGACGGGCATGACCATCCGGGAGGCAGCCGATTATCTGAAAGCAGCGGGCTGGCCGTACGAGATCCGTGCCGCATCCGCCACCGACCTAGTTTCCGGCGGGAGTGAGAATCGCGGCAAGGTGGTACGGCAGGAACCGGCGGCCGCCACTGTTGCGGAGAAGACGGCCACGGTACGATTCTGGGTCGATCTGGGTAGCATTCCGGTACAGGAGATCGACGGTATCGGCGACAAAATCGGGGAGAACCTGTTAAAGGCGGGTATCCGGACGGTTGGCGATCTGAGCCTGGCGGATGTCGAGGAAATCTCCAGATTGCTGCGGGTGAGCGATACCCGCGCCAGGAATTTCGTGGACATGGCCGGGCTGATGTCCCGGTTAACGGTGCTCGGTCTGCAGGATGAAGTAGTGGAACTGCTCGTCAAAGGGGCCGGCATCCGGTCCGCGGAACAACTGGCGGAAGCCAATGCCGCCGAACTCTTCACGGTATGCCGGGATGCCGTCGCAACCGGTAAGGTCAAGACTCCGCGGGATTTCAGTTTCACCGCTGCCGATGTAGCGGCATGGATAAAGACCGCCGGAAAAGTTTAGGTCCGGCAGTTCCCTGGGAGACGTCTGCATTTCAGCCGGCTTAAAAAGGCGATTTTCGTCCCAATCGCCCTGCTATCGCCCGCCTCCTTGCGTTCCTTTCATTTCTATGTACGTAAGCATGCGGATAGTCCCGCCCGCCCGCGTCCGCGTATAGTCAATATGAAAAAGTTAAAAGGAGCAGGGAAATGGCTGACTACGATATCATAATCATCGGCTCCGGGGCGGCCGGCGAGTACGCGGCGAGTTACGCCGCCGGAGACGGACGCAAGGTCGCTCTCGTGGAAAAAGACCGGGTCGGCGGTTCCTGCGTATTTACCGCCTGCATCCCGACCAAAGCGATGATCGAAGCTGCCCGGGCTTACAAGGCGGCCAGGCGGGCCGATCATTACGGGTTGCCTGCCTTACGGGAAATGGCGGATTACTCCTCGGTCAAGGCATGGAAAGACCGTCTCATCGCCGGCATCGGCGCGGGGCGGGACGAGCGCATGGAAAAGCGCGGCGTCGAGGTCGTCAAAGGGACGGCGCGCTTCCTTTCCGCCGGTGAAATAGCGGTCGGGGACATTCGCTTCCGCGCCGCGAACTTCATCATCGCTACCGGCTCCGAACCGGCGGCGCCCCCCGTACCGGGGCTCGAGGAAGCCGGTTACCTTACCAATGCCACCGCGCTGCAATTGGACTGCGTTCCGGAACGGCTCGCGGTCATCGGCGGCGGGCCGGTGGGCGTGGAATTCACCCAGATCTTCTCCGCGTTCGGGGCCGTCGTCACCATTATCGAGATGGCGGACCGGATCGTGAGCGGCGAGGACGAGGACATCTCCCGGGCACTGACGGACAGTCTGGCCGGTCAGGGCGTGAAGATCAGCACCGGCGCCAAACTGACCGGGGTCGAACGGTCCGCGGACGGCCGCATCCTCACACTGGAAGACCGTGAGGGAGAAAAGAAGACGCTGGAATGCGATGCGATCCTCCTCGCGGCGGGGCGGAAGCCGGTCATGAAAGAACTCGATCTGGAAGCCGCCGGGGTGAAAACGTACCGGAAAGGCATCGAGGTCGACGCCTTCCTCCGTACCTCCGTTCCCCATATCAGGGCGGTCGGGGACGTGAACGGGACGTCCTACTTTACCTACGTGGCTAACGCCCAGGGGGAAACCGCTGCGCTCGATGCCACGACCAGCAAACTCCATGAACTCCGGTACGACATCCTGCCGCGCGCCACGTTCTGCGATCCCGAGATCGGCAGCGTGGGGCTGACGGAAGCCCAGGCAAAGGAACGAGGTTACAAGGTGGCGACGGGGCGGTTCGACTACGCGGACCTGACGCGACCGATCATCACCGGCGAGACCGGCAGCTTCATCAAGATCGTCGCTGAGGCTAGCTCCGGGAAAATACTCGGCGGCCACATCATCGGCTCAGACGCCTCGGCCCTTATCCACGAGATTGCCGCCGCGATGAAAGGAAACCTGACGGCAGTGGACATCGGCGATGTGCTGCACGCCTACCCGACCCTGTCCGAGGGAGTGCGATACGCCTGCGAAGCGGTCGGATAGAAAAGTCACAGATACAGAGGTTAAAAGTGAAGGGCGGGCGTGGCAATCCCGAAGATGAGACCGTGTTGTAACGGCGGTTTCCGAAATAAAACATAGTACCATCTACACGGCTTTTTAATTTCCAATTTTTGCACTCGGATCTTCGGTCCTAGTCCCGCCCAAAATGACGTTCTATGTAGTCCCGGCCCAGCTTGATCATGGTGGGGCGGCCGTGGGGGCAGGTATGGGGGTTGGCGGTGACTTCGAGCTGGCGCACGAGTTCCTGCATCTCTTCCATGGAGAGGACCTGGCCGCTGCGGACGGCGTTGTGGCAGGCGATGGAGGCGACAGCCCTTTCCTCCCAGCGGTTTTTCGGCTCGCCACTGAGTTCATCGAGGAGTTCCCGCAAGGCTTCGCGCCAGCATTCGGTAAGGTGCGCCGGCACGGCCCGCACCAGGTAGGCGCGCTCCCCGAACGGCTCCAGGCGGAAACCGAGGTCCGCGAGCGTCCCGGTAACAGCGTCCAGCACGGTCTGCTGCCGGGGCGTGACTTCCAGCGTGCCCGGTTCCAGAAGCCCCTGGACTTCCGGTTTCCTGGCGGCGCGTTGCGCCATGAGAGTATCATAGCGGACGCGCTCGTGCGCGGCATGCTGGTCAATCAAGTAAATACCATCCGGCCCTTCGGCGAGTATATAGGCGCTCATCACCTGCCCGAGCACCCGCAGGGCCGGCAGCGCCGCACTGAAGGGGATGGCTTCCGTTGTCCGTTCCGGCGGCATGGTTCGGGGCATGACGAAGGACGGTTGCGAAGCCTGTGGGTCCCGCAGCGCTGTAAAAGGAGCCAGCGGTTCTTCAATACCCGCCAAGGCCGGTCCCTCCAACGCCGGAGCTGACATCTGCCCGGTCAGCGCCCGGCGCACCGCCTGCTGCACCGCCCGGAAAACATCCTGTTCATGCCGGAACTTGACCTCGCTCTTGGCAGGATGGATATTGACGTCCACTTCCATGGGCGGGACGGCGATGTTGAGCACCGCCACCGGGTGGCGTCCGGTCATAAGGAGGCCCTGGTAGGCTTCCTCGACAGCGAAGGACAGGGTACGGCTGATGACCCAGCGCCGGTTGACGAAGAAGTTGAGATGACCGCGCCCGGTACGGGTGACCTCCGGCGCGCCGGCCAGGCCGCTGACGGTGACGATGCTTTCCCCTTCTCCGGCCCGCCAGACGCCGGCGCTGTTTTCCACGGAAAGCATACGGGAAGCTGTTTTCGTGTCATATACTTCCGCGACGACGTCCTCGAGCCGGCCCCGCCCCGAGGTCCGCAGGTTCTCTTTTCCTTCCACCGTCAGGGAGAAAGCGACTTCAGGCCAGGCCAGCGCATAACTGGTGACCACCGTCGCGATACGTCCGTTCTCGGTAGCGGACGACTTGAGAAACTTGAGCCGGGCGGGCACGACGCGGAAGAGATTGCGGACCGCGATGGATGTCCCGCGGGAACGGGCGCGGTCTTCCCGGCGGACGATGGTCCCGGCCTCGAGGAAAAGGGCCGTCCCGTGCGGTTCCCCGTCCGCCTGGGTCACCAGTTCCAGGTCCGCCACGGCGGCGATGCTGGGCAGGGCCTCGCCGCGGAAACCGAGAGACGTAATATCAAAGAGGTCATCCGGGGCCCGTATCTTGCTCGTAGCATGCCGCTCGAAGGCGAGGGCGGTCTCTCCCGCCGGAATGCCGCCGCCGTTATCGGCCACACGGATGAGTTCGCACCCGCCGCCTTTGACTTCAATGTCGATGCGGGTCGCGCCGGCGTCCAGGGCGTTCTCGAGGAGTTCCTTGACGACCGAGGCCGGCCGCTCGATGACCTCCCCCGCGGCGATGCGGTCTATGGTGTGGCGGTCAAGTACCTTGATCATTGCGGACATTGTACACGGTTCCGTGTAGGGTGTCAAGGGAAAGTCAAAACTCAGAGATCAAAGGTCAAAACTGTGCCTTCTGAAATCTTGCTGATATTCATGCCTCTTCGCTGATTTTGTATGCCTTCGTGATTCGATTTGTAAAGAGCAGGTTTTTCAATTGATGTTGGCTGAAGCTGGAGTT
>CAZPSP010000199.1:0-4130 GCA_964589285.1 uncultured Dehalococcoidaceae bacterium
GACGAGGCGCTGGCTTCCATGGAAGCCGGGGACGTGATCCGTAACGTTATTATGTTCTAGCCGAATCCGGACCTTTTTCAGAAATAGCAGGCGGGCGCTCGCGAAGCGAGCGCCCCTTTTTCTCTGGTCCGGAAATGCCAGCCTAGACCATGAACTTCCCGTCCTTGTAGAAAACTTCCCCGTCAACCTTTATCTCGCCCTGTCGCATATCGCAGATCATGTCCCAGTGGATAGCGGAACGGTTGAGGCTGCCGGTCTCCGGGTAGCCGGTCCCAAGCGCCATATGAAAACTGCCGTTGATCTTCTCGTCGAAGAGTATCTCGCGGGTGAAGCGGTTGATGCCCTCGTTGGTACCGATGGCGAATTCTCCGACGTAGCGTGAACCTTCATCGGTGTCCAGCTTCTGTATGAGGAAATCCTCGTTCTTGTCCGCGGCGGCTTCCACCACTTTACCATTCTCGAAGCGGAGCCTGACGCCGGCAACTTCCCGTCCGTCATAGATGGTCGGGTAGGAGAACAGGACCGTGCCGTTGACGCTGTTTTCTACCGGGCCGGTAAAGATCTCACCATCGGGCATATTGAGGCGGCCGTCGCAGTTGACGAAGATGCGGTCCGTTACGTCGAGAGACAGGTCGGTCCCCGGCGCGGTAATCGTGACATGCTTCTTGCCTTTGAGCCAGTCGATATACTTCTGCTGCCGGGCGGAAAATTTCTTCCAGTAGCCGACAGGGTCGTCGAGGTCCGGCAGGCAGGCGCCGTAAAGGAAGTCCTCGTACTCGTCGAGGCTCATCTCGGCGTCCTGGGCGTAAGCGGCGGTGGGGAAGTTGGTAATCACCCAGCGTAATTCGCCCCTGGCGGACCTCTCCAGCATCGTCTCCGATAGCTCCCTTCGGGCGGCGCTGCGCATGACCAGCCTGGATGGAGGTACCGATGACAGGCCCTTGGTATTGGACTCCCCGGCGACGTGGATACGGACATCGTAGGTCTCCACGATGGTGCGGGAAATCTCCGGAACGTACTTCAACTGGTCGTCGCTGGAATGCTTGTAAGTGAGTTCCATGATGCCGTCCGGGTACATGAGAATGAACGGGTAGCCTCCCGCCTGGAGAACGCGGGCGTATATCTCCTTGAGGAGCGGTTGGGCGCCGACGTCGCCTTCTATGTCGACCTTATCGCCGGGCTTGACGGCGACAGAATAATCCACAAGGAGTTCTGCTAATTTTTGGACCCTGATATCAGCCATGAAAAGGCCTCCGTAGATAGTGATTTTGAACTATACCCCATTATACCAGCTTGGCTTGTTTTGTGATTTCCGGTTTTTAAACCGTTTCACCAAATCATTGCGGAGATGGAGGGCACGATTTGATTTCCAGTTTTGGTACTTCGGGTACGGTCTTCTTTATACCGTATCCTATGGTATAGTATACTATGTTATTATCTACCGAGGGATAAAACCATACATGAACACGAATATTGAGGACAATGCCAGGCTTATCGCCAGGGATATTACAGCCCAGGCGGCCGAACTGCGGGTGGACACCTTGCTGCTTTTCTTGAACACTTCGGACATTATTTCGCGCTTCGTAGATATCGAATCACGCGAACACCCGATAACGAGAGCAGGCTTCAATGTACTGCACCTGCTCATCCTGCACAATACGGTGATGATGCCGACGGAGATCAGCCGGAGGACATTCCGCTCCAAGCACGCCGTGACCAAGATACTAGATACCCTGGAAAAGCAAGGCTTCGTGAAACGGATGGATGTGGGGAGCGAGGCGGACCGCCGGGTGAGGAACGTCACCATTACACAAAAAGGCCTCGACCTGGTGAAAAAGGCAACGACCCAGTCCAGGGAACGAAGCAGCAAGATGCTGTTCCGGTCATTATCAGAGACACAGGTGACGGAGCTTAACGAGATATTGAAGATACTCAAGAAAGACGCGTTAGAGCTTATTCAGGAATTCGAAACGCAGAAAAACGCGATTTGAGTACCATTTCCGTTTGAAAGCGACACCTTGCGGTATCAGAAACAAAACCCGCCCATCCTTAGACTGATTCATGATGGGCGGGTTTTTTCGTATTTTACTTTTACCTAGGCCTTGATAACCACGGCCTGCTTGCCGGGAGTGGCGAATTTCTTGACCACTTCTTCATTGAGCTCAATGCCCATGCCGGGACCTTCGGGCGGATAGAGGTAGCCTTTTTCGTAGTTCGGGCAGCCCAGGCCGAGGTCGTCCGGGATGGCCTTGCCATTGGTCTCGATGAGGTCGTACAGGTTGAGCGGGCCGATGGACTCCTGCTCGATCCTTCCCAGCCATTCCATGGCCGCCAGGAAGTGTGCTTCGACCGCCGCGCCGAGACCAGAGTTGATCATGCAGCCGGTCATCACGAGAAGTCCCATCGATTGAGCGATGGCGACGAATTTCTGCGATTTATGGATACCGCCGGCCTTGGGGACCTTGAGGAAAAAGCCGTCGATAGCGTCCCTCTCGTAGAGCTTGATGAGGTCGTTGAGTTCCTGGGCGGACTCATCGGCGAAGATAGGCACATCCACCTTGCGGCGCAGCCTGGCCAACCCGTCATGGTCCCACCAGGGAATCGGCTGCTCGGCAAGGAAGACATCGTACTTGCCGACCGCCTGTAGGAACCGGAGTGCCTGGGTGTAGTTCCAGCCGCCGTTGGTATCGGTCATTATCCTCACCTGGTTGCCGACGGCCTTGCGTACCTCGGCCACCATCTGCACGTCGTCATCCACGATGTTAGCGCCAACCTTCAGCTTGAGACCGCCGTACCCGGCCGCGGCGAGTTTTTTGGCCTGGGCGGCCACCTGCTCCGGCGTGCCGGAGGACATGACGTAGGCCAGTTTGATTTTCGGGTTTGAAAGACCACCGAGGAGCTTATACACCGGCACGCCGAGGGCTTTGCCCATAAGGTCATGGAGGGCGTAATCGACTACGGCCTTGGAATGGTTGTTAAGACGGGCGGCCTTGTCCATTTTGGCGACGATCACTTCGATCCGGGACGGGTCTTCCCCGAGAAGTATCGGTGCGAAGACCTTCGTCACGTTGTGGAAGATGGAGTCCTGGCTCTCCCCCATGTACCACATGGAAGTATCGCCGCACTCGGCGACGCCGGTGATACCTTCATCCGTGTGGAGCTTGACCACCACAGTATGCGCGGCCGTCACCGCGGAACCGGACATGACCATGGGTTTCTTGAAAGGAAGGGATACAGGGATTGCTTCGACGCTGGTGATCTTCATCGATCAGTCTCCTTGTTTTATTTCCACCTGGTTATCGAGCATTTGTGAATACCATCATTTTACCATAGCGGGCTTGTATGTCTCTTCCGGCAGATGGATAGCGCAGAACATCGCGAGGTTCCTTTAGGACGTTGCCGGCTGAATGGGAAGGTAAAACGGCGGCTAATCGGTGTACATGATACCATCAAACACTAGATAGTGTCAATTGTTACTATTTTCATCCTGCGGCTCACGGGCAGGATGGCCGGTCCGGCCTGGCTTGAAGCCCGGTTGCCGGCTCCGATCATTCGTAGTATATTGGCAAATAAACCGGGTTCCCGGAGGCCGGAGCATTGGTAACGAATGACGTCCCTGACAATACCAGGGTAGCCGGTAATCCGGAGAAGCCTTTTTAAAGACCCGTATCGACACTGCATATCCATGGCCACCGCTTAGCGGGAACCGTCCCGCGATACCGAGCTTCATTGCGCTGTTGCCATTCGTTCCTGTTCGTAGTATATTTCCGTATATCCGGTAATCGAGCCGGCCGCGGGAGGAAGAGAGATGACCGAAGAACCAAAAGGGGAAACGAAGACAGACGCTCAGCAGACAGCCGATAAGTTCGGGGAAATGTTCAAGGCGTTCGGTAAGGCGATGAGCGAGGTATTCAACGACCCGGAGCTGAAGCAGCGTGCCAACGAGTTCGCCGAGAGCGCCAAGACCTCCGCTAAAACGCTGGCGGACCGGTTCAAAGATGAGGAGGTCAAGGAACGCTTCCGGAACGTGGGGAAAGCGGCGGAAGAGTTCGGAAAAAGTGTCTCGGAAAGTTTTAAAAGCAAAAAGATCGGAAGAGCGTCGTGTAGGGAAAGAGTGTAGGATAGGGTGT
>CAZPSP010000200.1:0-3993 GCA_964589285.1 uncultured Dehalococcoidaceae bacterium
CATAAAAATCAAGTTACCATAACGAAAAAACCAGGCTAACCCCCAATTTTGCTGGGTAAAAAAGTTGTTAACTTATTGTGTCCGGGGCACTTCAACCCCGGACGGCCATGGTCGGTGCGGCCCCTGAATATGAGAAAGGAGCACTTATTCCAAGGAAAGGAGGGGCTGTCTATGTCGAAAATTATTGTCAGTTTTATGACCATCATGCTGGTCGGCGCACTCATCGGCGGCGGTGTTTATGCCGCTTTCAGCGACACGGAGTCCACCACCGACAACACTTTTGCCGCCGGTACTCTGGACCTGACCGTTGGCGCTGCCGATCCTACCACTGAATCTATCTCGGTTACCAACATCAAGCCCGGTGATACCGGTAACGCGGCCACGTGGCCGGTGAACAACATCGGCTCTATCAGCGGCAATCTTACCGTTACCATCGGCGCGATCACCAACAACGAGAACAATCTCACCGAACCGGAGAGTTCGGCCGGGGACGTCACGGGCGGCGCCGCGGAAGGGGAACTGGGAACGTATATGCGGGTCGCGATATGGCTCGATGTTGACGAAAGCGGTACCTGGAACACAGGCGATGTCGCTCTCGAATCGGACGGCGGTACGCTGACCAGTACCGGCGTCGAAGCGCTGCCGTACGATTACCTGGATTCCTATGACAGCGACAGCTACGCGGATGTCATCGTTATGACCGCTGATGATTCCGGGGCGGAAGGCGACGACGAGTTCGAGTTCATCGTCGATTATGATTTCCCGGATGACGCCAACGATGACCGCGCCCAGGATGACAGCGCGGTATTCAACGTGACGTTTGTGCTCGACCAGGCGTAAGTCATGGATCGCTCCGCGGACAGCGGTCCGGTCCGGGCCTGTTCTCCGGATAGCTTGCCGGAGGTTGCATCATGCTGAAGTTTGTCAGGATGTCCGGCACCTGCAGCATTGTCCTGCTCATGGGCGTCGTCGTGCTCGTGTTTCTTGCTCCTCGCTTCGGCTGGAGCGTCGATGCCGTGCTCTCGGGCAGTATGGAGCCTACTCTTCGATCCGGGGGGATCGCGGTGACCCGCCCGGTCGATCCCGCTGAAGTTCAGGCCGGAGATATCATCACCTTCCGTTCCCCTCTGACCGGTGAACTCACCAGCCACCGTGTTATCGAAGCCGGTGGAGGAACATCACCGGTTTTCCGGACACAAGGCGATGCCAACCAGGACCCAGATCCCTTCTCCGTGAGGGGAGGGCACATCACCGGCCGGGTCTGTTTTCATGTCCCGTATGCCGGCTATGCGGCCATGTTCGTGAAAACGCCCCCCGGGCTGGTACTGACGCTCGTTGTTCCCGGCTTGATCGTCATTATCACGGAAATGGTCAATATCTGGCGCGCGATGAGCGCGCTTGAAAAGAAAAGGGCCGGAGTTCGCTTTACATGAGTTCCGTCAGGTGGCTCCTGCCCGTCGCCGCGCTGGCCTTTGTGGCGGTAGCCGGTTGCATCGGCGTGACCCGGGGCGCTTTTTACGATGCCGAAAGCTCGCTGAATAACGATTTCCAGGCGTGGACCGCCTCGGTCTGGCTGCAAACGAGCCCTGAGGATTTCACATCGGGCGTCCTCTTCCAGACGGATGCCTCATCGGACCCCGGGAACATTATCCTGTCAAACTCCGGCGTTTACAGCCTGAACGGTACCATCGCTTCTCGGGTCTTGGATACGTCCGTACCCGGTGAGGCCTGGAACGCCCTTACCTGGGACGTGAGCCTGGAAACCGGTACCAGCGTCTCCTTCGAGGTCAGGGCAGCGGATTCGATTTTTGCTGCTGGTAACGCGCTACCGGGCTGGCTCGATGCCGGGGGTGTTTCCCCGGTCATGTCCGGACTGCCCACGGGGCGCTACATGCAGTGGCGGGCGACCTTGAGCACATCCGATAATACCGTAACCCCGGTCCTCCACGAGGTCAGGGTCTATCATTACGAGGATTGACGCATGAGGTCTCGGATCTGGCGGATAGTCCCCGGCGTTTTTCTGGCAGCGGCCTTCTTTTTTTGCGGAAGCATTCCCACGGTGTCTGCTGATGATCCCATGGTGCTCGTCCTCGGCGGGGAAGGCAGCGTTACCTGGACCATCGGTGATATTAAGCCGGGCGATACCGGAGCGAAAAGCGTAACGCTCTTCAACGATAGTGACGATTGGGGCGCTGTGATTATCTGGATCAGCGACATCGTCCAGGGCGAGGGGCCAAACCCCGAGCCGGAGGCCGGAAACCTGAGCGCGCCGGGTGAGCTGGGTAAATATCTGTATCTCGATTGCTCCGGCAGCTCCGTGAATACGAACATCGACCTGCCCTCGACTGTCGGCGGGCTGCCTCAGAGCGCCGGTGATTGGCGCTATCTCCGTGTCAGCCCATTGGAATATGAAAAAACAGCTGAGATACACTGGAACTGGGAATTCCGGGAAACAGGGGAGTCCCAGAACGATGCCATGGGTGATTTCGTTTCCTTTACCATCAACTATAGGATGGAAGAATTACCGCCCATTGCGGAAGATGATAACGGTGACGGTCTCATCGTCGATGTCCTCGGCAGCCCGACAGACGTTAAACTCACGAATGACGGCGTTATCCGCCAGACAACGATTGCCTCCAGCCTCGATAACCTCTGCCAGGTCCTCCTCGAACAGGGTACGCGTATCTCCGGACCAGACGGCCGTCCCGTGTCCAGGATAATTATCAGGAACTACGAAGACTGCCCCGCCGCGCCGGATGATACAGTGAGGGTCGGGACTGCCTATGAAGTAGTAGGTTACTCTGATGAGAAGGAAGTCAGCGACCTCGAGTTCCAGCCGCCGGTGAAACTGACCATCAGGTATGCTCCGGAGTGGCTCCCGGAACGGGTGGACGCCCTCGCCGTGTACCGTTGGGAACCGGAGAGTAACTGGTCGTCGTGTGAAGACCCGCCGGGCAACGCCGGCCGGGGAGGCAATGCCGCGCTGGTTTCATCCGGCGGCATTTATACGCTTATCGCCAAAATGGTACCGCAGGGCCGGGCCCCCGGTGAAACACCGCCGCCGCCAACGGAATACGCTCCCGTACCGGACCCGCCGGATGCCCGGACCGAGCCCGACGTGGAGCAGGGCATTTCGTCGCCCGTTGACAGTCCTTGTCACTGGTTGACGGCAGGGATTTCAGCCGGAATTGTCTGCCTGTTGACCGCTGGCGTGTTGTACGCTGCTTTCCACCGCTGCAAAACCAAACGCGGTGCCACGCCGTAGGGTGGCATAACCCGCTAAACTCTTCAGGTTATTGGCTCTTCCCGTCCCAGGCCACGAACCGCGCCAGCAGGTCCAGCCCCACGTGCCCGCTCTTCTCCGGGTGGAACTGCGTTGCGAAGAGATTGTCCCGCCCCAGCGCCACGCAGAAATCGGACTCGTAATTTGCTACGGCATAGACATCTTCTGGCGAGTCAGGACTCGGGTAATACGAATGCACGAAATAGAACTCGTCGCCCGGCCGGATGCCTTCCAGCAGCGGGTGCGGCTTCTTCACCACCACCTCATTCCAGCCCATGTGCGGTACTTTCAGCCGCCGGTCCTTCAAGCGGAACCGGACCGTTCTTCCCGGTACCAGACCAAGGCACTGTTGCGGGCCTTCTTCGGAAGAGTCCAGCACGATCTGCGCCCCCAGGCAGATGCCCAAAGTCGGTACGCCGGACCTGACAGCCTCTTTCAGCGCAGTGTCCAGACCGGCCTTTTGCAGGTATTCCATGGCGCTCGGCGCCGCGCCCACGCCGGGGAACAGTATCTTCTCCGCGGCGGTCACTTTGTGCGGATCGTCCGTGGAAAAGACATCTCCGGTCACTTCCGCGCAGGCGCGGAGGACGCTCCCGATATTGCCGGCTCCATAATCAATGACGGTTATCACTTGGTTTTCTTGACCTGCCCGCGTAATAATAAGCTTAAAGGAATAGTGCTTCTCATCTTAGGAGACGGAATCCATCCCC
>CAZPSP010000201.1:0-3921 GCA_964589285.1 uncultured Dehalococcoidaceae bacterium
ACCATCGTTTAAACCGCTCGGCCCTTTTCTGGTCCGGCGTCAACTCCGCCCATTCGGTACCCATGACTACTTCACGCCCATCCATTCTTTGGACAGGGACACCGCGGCCATCGCGTCCTTACCGAAGGCATCCGCCTTGGCATACTTGCGGACTTCGTCGTCCATCTGGCCGCCGCCGATCATGATCTTGAGGTCCTTGCGCAGGCCGGCAGCTTCGAGGGCTTCGACGGTTTCTTTCATGGCATCGAATGCGGGGGTCAGGAAGCCTGAAAGACCGAGGACGGGGGGTTTGATTTCTTTGACGGCATCGACGAATTTCTGGACGGGGACATCGACGCCGAGGTTGGTGACCTCGAAACCGTTGACGTCGAGCATGAATTCGACGATGTTGAGACCGATATCATGGATGTCGCCGGCAACGGTGCCGATGACGACCTTGCCGTGCTTCTGCTGCTTGGCGCCTTCACCACCGGTCAGGTGGGGCTTCACGATCTCGGTGACCGAGTTGAGCAGCTCGCCGGAGAAGACCAGTTCGGGCAGGAAATATTCACCATCGGCGAATCTCTTGCCGACGATGCCCATGCCTTCGCGGGTATCATCGAGAATTGCCATGGGATCTTCACCATCAGCAATCCTCTTCTTGGTCAGTTCGACTACTTTCTCTTCCTCGAGATCGGCGAGCAATTTCACATACTCTTCGGACATACCTTCATCCTCCTAATAATTTGATGTGCCAGGAATTGGAAAAGCCGCAAGGCCCTCCCACGCTGGTTTTGCGCTCACCGCGAGTATACCAGCGTACTATATAAAAGTCAAATGTTTTTATTACTTACGGGCGCATTTGCACTGGAGTACCGTTCTATATCTTTGTACTTATCCCTCAGGCGGCGTCAAACCTTTACAAACCGGAAATGATGGGATAGAATGAGGCTGTCGCGGGTGTAACTCAGTGGTAGAGTATTTGCTTCCCAAGCAAAGAGTCGCGAGTTCGAATCTCGTCACCCGCTCCACCTTTTTTATCCCCATTCATCAAGTCTTCTATGCTTCCACATAAAAGTTGACGGGCTTCGCGTAAACACCACGGGTGTAGTATCCTGACAGTATGGTCGCCGTCTGTGAAATAAACGCCAAAACCATCATCACCAAGTCCGGCATCCCCGGCACAGAATACGTTATCAACCCGTACGTCGGGTGCCAGCACGGCTGCCTCTACTGCTACGCCCGGTTCATGAAACGCTTCACTAACCACCCGGAGCCCTGGGGGACGTTTGTGGATGCCAAGGTCAACGCGCCGGACCTCGTGCCGCAAAAGCCGGGGAAATACCGCGGCGCATCAGTCAGCCTCAGTTCCGTGACGGACTGCTACCAGCCGCTGGAACGCAAGTACCGCCTCACGCGGCGGATACTGGAACGGCTCCTCTACCTCCAGCCGGACCTTAGCATCGTCACCAAGTCCGACCTCGTCACCCGGGACATCGATCTCCTCAGGCAGTTCAAGGACGTTACCGTCACCGTTTCCATGTCCACCACGGATGACGCGATTGCCAGGGCGGTTGAACCCGGCGCTGCGCAGCCGTCACGCCGTTTCGAGGCCCTCAAAGCCGTCCACGAAGCCGGCATCCGTACCGTTATCTTCATCTCCCCTATCCTGCCCGAGATAACGGACTGGCGGGCGATACTGGAACGGGGCAAGGGCATCGCGGACGAATTCTGGTTCGAGAACCTCAACCTCTACCCGTCCACGCGGGAACAGCTTTTCCGGTGGTTCGCCGGACGGTCCCCGGACCTCATCGCCAAATACCGGTCTATCTACGATGGCGCGAGCGTCTACTGGGACATGGAGGAAACCGCCATCCGGGAATTCTGCGACGAGAAGTCGCTCGACTGCACCATCTACTTCCACCACTCTCGATGAAGCGTCATCGCGAGCGTAGCGAAGCAATCCGTACCTCCGGGATTACCACGTCCGCCGTTAATCAATTGCACAGGAACCCGCTGTAATAACGTCCGGCGCTCTAGGGGAACAGTTCCGGACTCGATGCCAGCGTGCGGGTGAACTTCAGTTTGCTGATCTTCCAGGCGCCGTCCACCTTGCGGTACTCGCAGTCGTTCCGGCCCTGCACCCAGTCGATCTCCGGGACGGAGAGGAGCATGTAGATGGTCCAGTGCCCGCGGGCGGTGTCCCCGTCGACGGTGAGGACCGGCTGTACCGCCAGGTGGCCGTCGTGACGCTCCTTCCGCTTCGCCAGCACTTCCACGTATATCCTGGCAAAGTTCTTTTTGCCCTTCAATACGCCGGAGTTGCGGACCTCCACCTCGGCATCGTCCGTGAAGAAGTCCAGAGCCCGGTCAAACTCCAGGTTGTCCAGGCAGGAAATATACTCCTGGTGGAGCCGCCGTATGGCCTCCAGGTCTTCCAGCGCTGTGAGTCTTTTCAGCAGTTCATCATCGTTCATTTCCGTCACTCCCGCTCATTCTGGGCCTGTCGAAGGATCGTGGCGAGCCCGTCGCACCACGAGCCGTTTCCCTTATTCTATATTCAACGAAGCCCGCAGTTCTTCCGCCTTGCGCGGCGCCGCTATCAGGAAACTCACTGCCGCCGCCACATACGCCCCGATGACGACGTAAAAGGCCCCGGTGTAGCTGCCGGTCAGGTCGTAGATCCGCCCGCCCAGCCAGGGCCCGATCAGCCCGCCTATTCCCAGTCCGGTCAACAGCAGCGAGGATATCACCCCGATGTTCCTTCCGTGGAAGATGTCTCCCATCCCGGCGAACACCTGCGGCGTAAAGATGCCCGTCGCCATGCCGGAGCATATCGAATATGCGTAGAGCAGCCAGGCGGTGGAGCTGTCATTGACTTGCAGCAGCGCTATAATAGCGACGATCGCCAGCACGACGCCGATGAGCGCCGTCCGCTCCCGCCCGATTTTGTCGGATATCGATGCGACGACCTGCCCGCCCATCGATACCAGCCCGAACAGGGCGAATACCGAGGTCGCCAGCACGGTGGAGTAGCCGGCCTCCGTGGCGAACTTTACCTGGTGCGCGATGATGAGGTAGTTGCCGATGCCCCAGAAAAAGAACTGGGACAGGACCAGTCCCCAGAGGCTCCGCGTCCTGAAGGCGGTCTTCAGGGTCCAGTCGGCCTTTGGGGCTGCAGGTTTCGATTCGGCGGCGATCTTTGCAGCCGGTTCCGTTTCCTCCGTGCCGTAGGCCTTCATCCCCCGGTCTTCCGGCCGGAACCAGTAGAAGAAGAAGTACAGCGGCAGCACGATGACGACGATGGTGGCCGCCATGACCAGGAAGGCCGGACGCCAATCCCCGAAGGCATTGACGACCCGCTCGATGACGAGAGTATAGGCGAAGCTCAGCCCGCCGCCCAGTTGCCCCATGCTGATGGCCAGGCCGCGCGCCTTGCCGAACCAGTTGATTATCGTGGGATTCAGGACCGGAGAGCCGATGAAGGCGGTACCCAGCGGGACGATGAACCCGAACAGCAGGTAGAAGTGCCATAGCTCCGAGGCGAAGTAGCAGAGAGCCGTGGCTGTCGTGAAGACCGCAATCCCGATGAAGACAACATAGCGCGGCTTCCAGCGGTCCACCAGCGAGCCGGCCACCGGCGCGAACAGCCCGTAGAACAGGATGTTCAGCGACAGCATGATGGAGGTGTCCGCCCGCAGCCAGCCGAACTCATCGAGGATCGGCCCGAAGAGGATGGAAAAGGAATTGCGGACGCCGTAGATGAGCGTCATGCAGATGATGACGACAACGACGATAAACCAGCCGAAAAATATGCGGGAACGGGGTGCCATAATGTATCTAGATTAGCATAACGGCGGCAGAGTTTCGAGTTTTAGCGGTTTTGCTGCCCTTTCTTCGCATTTTGTCATTGATTGTATGAAAGGACTGCAATACCTCCTA
>CAZPSP010000202.1:0-3916 GCA_964589285.1 uncultured Dehalococcoidaceae bacterium
CCAATAGCCACCGCCGTGGCATAAGCGCGGGAGTGGGACATTGATATGTCTATCTCTTCGATTCCCAGCTTCCCGGCTGCCACCAGCGCCCGCCGGTACAGCGTCACGTACGGTTTGCCGCTCTCATGGTTCAGCACCTCTATCTCCCGCCACGCCACCCCCCGGTTCCCCGTCCCCAGCACCTTCATCACCGCTTCCTTGGCCGCGAAGCTGGCCGCCAGGGAATGCGCCCGGTGGCCGTAAAGCTTCAGCTCATCCGGCGTGTAAACGCGGTTCAGGAAACGCTGCCCATACCGCTCCACGGCTTCCTTGACCCGCTCGATTTCGATGATGTCCGTGCCGATATGGTGCCGCATGACTACGTTCTCCCCGGCAGGCTGTGCTGTACTTCCGCGCACAGCCTCTTTAGCAAACGCTGCGGCGGTTTTTCAAAAAGGGACGTATAAAGTGGGGTAAGAGACATGTTCCCCTGCAGAACGGCTTGGATGTCCGTGCCCTCGCTGTCCAGTCCGGCCAGCCGTTCCCGCGTCAAACGGTACTGCCGGACAGGCCCTTCGTTGTCTTCTGTCACGGTATTGATATGGCTGGACCGGGCGAGACGGGTAAGCTTGATGCCGGCCACCTTTTCCAGCGGCAGGTCCGGGACATTGAGATTCAGAAAAACGCGGGGCAACCCCTCCTCCATGATACGTTTCACCAGGACAGCAGCGGCTTTCGCCCCGGCCTCAAGGCTTTCCCGCCCGGCGGAGAATGAAGAGGTGGAGACCGCCAGCGCGGGCAGTCCGCGGGTATAGCCCTGCATGGCGGCGCCCACCGTGCCGGAGATAAACACGTCTTCCCCGTAGTTGGGACCGGGATTGATGCCGGAAACCACCATGGCGATGTCCGGCACGATCTTTCCGTGCCCCAGGATGACGCAATCGCTGGGAGTGCCGTCCGTCTCGTAGGCGAGGACGTCCGGGTACGGCGAAGCATACTCCATGACCCGCAGCGGGCGGAACAGCGATACCGCCGTGCCGATGGCGCTTCGTTCACTGTCCGGCGCGATGACCACGACCGTTACCGCCTTGCGCAGTTCCCCCGCCAGTACCCACAGGCTCTCCGCCCGGATACCGTCGTCGTTCGTCAGCAGTATTTTCATCATAATTGCTCGTAAACCGCTTTCAGTGTATCATGCAGTGCGCGTTGCGGTAAACACGGTAATGTTTAGTGAATTATACGGTAGCAATTTGCCGTACGTGCCCGTAATATGCTAATATCAGACAGGTATATAGGTGCTTTTTCCCATGTTAGTTGTTGCTTGTATCAAACAAGTGCCGGATACGACCCAGGTCAGTGTCGATCCCGTTACCGGAACCCTCATCAGGGAAGGCGTGCCCTTCATCATGAACCCGTTCGATACCCACGCCCTGGAAGAGAGCCTCCGCCTGAAAGACCGGTACGGGTTCCGCGTGGCTGCCATCACCATGGGGCCTCCCTCCGCCGAAGAAACGCTCCGTAAGGCACAGGCCCTCGGGGCGGACGAAGCCATCCTCCTCAGCGACCGTGCCTTCGGCGGCGCGGATACCCTCGCTACCAGCATGGTGCTGACGGAAGCCATCCGCAAGCTTGCCTCCCAGGAGGAACTCGCCGTCATCATGTGCGGCAGACAGACCATCGATGGCGATACCGCCCAGGTCGGCCCCGGCATCGCCGCCAGGCTCGGCTGTACCCAGTTGACCCTGGTGGACCGCGTTGAAGACGTCGATGTAAAGAACAAAAAGGTAACCGTCCGCCGCCGGCTGGAAGGCCGGCATGAGATCATTTCGGCGCCTCTTCCCGCCATGATAGCCGTTCTCCGGGAGATCAATACCCCCCGGTATCCCACGGTTCCCTCCCGGCTGTTCGCGGCGGATGCCAGGATAGACCTCTGGGACAACAAGGTCATGGGGATCGATGAACAGAAGATCGGCCTCAAGGGTTCCGCTACCCAGGTGCGCAAGATATTCTCCCCGGAACGCACCCGCGGCGAGATCATCGGCCATGAGCAGGACGACCCCGACGAGGTCGCCCGACGCCTGATCGATACCATGATGGAAAAAGACCTGCTCTCATTTTGAGCTTAGGCCGGCGACGCAAATCCCCTTCTCGAGACGAGAAACGGGAAAGCGGGTTCGCTGACAGAGACCGGAAAAGAAAATGGGTCGCCTCTCTCTCGTAAAGCTTGTCCCGAGCCTGCTGAAGGAAGAGAGCGAGAAAGATTTAGGAAAACCGTTCTATCGCTCCCGTTGAAGGGAGGCGGGGTGGGTTTAAACACTCGATGGAAGAACAGAAGAAACTGAAACGACCGCGCGGCGAATGCCGCCTCATACCGGGCAAATGCATCGCCTGCGGCGCCCGCTGCCAGGCGGAATGCCCGATGGATGCCATCACCATGAACGATGCCGGTGAGCCGGTCATCGACCTGGAAAAGTGCTCCCGGTGCCGCCGCTGCATCAAGGTCTGCCCCGCCCAGGCCCTGGAAATCTACTTCACGCCGGAAGAACAGGCCGTCCTTGATGAGATCGCCAGGCAGAAAGGCGCCGCCGCACAGCCCGCACCGGAAGAAGCCGAACCCGTCGACCCCCGCAAGGAAAAGCTCAAGGAATACAAAGGCGTCTGGGTCTTCGTTGAACATACCGAAGGCAAGCCTCACCAGGTCTCCTGGGAACTGCTCGGCATCGGCGCGGAACTTGCAAAGGCCCGTAACGTCGAACTTTGCGCCGTCGTCATCGGCCAGGATGTCGAACATCTCTGCCAAGAAGCCTTCTCTTACGGGGCTTCCAAAGCCTATCTCGTGGACGACCCTGTCTTCCACCATTACCGCACCGAATCGTATTACAAAGCCGTCTGCGCCCTCGTTGAAAAGTACAAGCCGGAGATATTCCTCGTCGGCGCGACCGGACTGGGGCGCGACCTCGCCGGCGCCGTCGCCACGAAGCTTCAGACCGGCCTGACCGCGGACTGCACCGGTCTCGCCATCGATGACGAAGGCTATCTCCTCCAGACCCGTCCCGCCTTTGGCGGCAACATCATGGCTACCATCATGACGGAATACTCCCGGCCGCAGATGTCTACCGTCCGGCCCCATGTCATGCCCATGCCGGAAAAAGACGCCTCCCGGAAGGGACAGATTATCAAAGAGACCGCCCCCATCACCGAGGAAAGCATAGCCGCCAAGGTCCTGGAGATTATCGAGGACGCGAAAACCGATACCGTGGATGTCGCCGCCGCGGAGATCATCGTCTCCGGCGGACGCGGCATGTGCAATACGGAGAATTACAGCGTCCTCCAGGAACTCGCCGATGAACTCGGCGGCGTGGTCGGCTGTTCCCGCGCCGCGGTGGAAGCCGGCTGGATGCCGCTGGAACGCCAGGTCGGTCAGACCGGCAAGACCGTGCGTCCCAAGATATACATCGCCTGCGGCATCAGCGGCGCCATCCAGCACCTCGTCGGCATGCAGGACTCGGACATTATTATCGCCATCAACCGGGACCGTGAAGCCCCGATATTTGAAGTCGCCACGTTCGGCATCGTCGGGGACCTCTTCCAGGTCGTCCCGGCACTGACCCGGTATGTCCGGGAACTCAAGGCGGCCCGCGTGGGCGCGGCCGGATAATGAGAGAGAAGGAAAAGTAGTTTGACCGCTAACGTCATAGCTTTTATAGTTGTTTTCTGCCTGGCTGTCCTCTTCTTCGCCTACAGCTGCTGGAAGCGTTTCGGCCTGGTGATGCGCGGCCGCGCGGACAACCGCTTCAACGCTCCTTTCAAGCGCCTCTGGAACATGGTATATTATGCTTTCTTCCAGCGGCGAGTCGTCAGCAAACCGTTCGGCGTCAATCACTTCGTCCTGTTCTGGGCCTTCATGGTCCTGCTCATTTCCAATACGGAATTTCTC
>CAZPSP010000203.1:0-3866 GCA_964589285.1 uncultured Dehalococcoidaceae bacterium
CTTGCTGTTCTCCCGGCAGTTGTGCTGCTTCCGTTCAGGCCGTCCGTACTTTCACATCCATAAGCCAAACTCGGGAGAAGCGGCGCCAGGACCAGGGTATTTGTATGACCCGCCACTAAAAACCGAAGAAACCGGGGCGTTTCGGGGCGACCTTGGGGTTATCGTAGTTGACCTTGATCCAGTGGTCGAGAAATTTCCTCACATTAAAGAGCGGTTCTTGCAATGCATCTACATTAACGCCGTAAAGGGCGGTCTCGCCCCTGCCCTCGATGGACATAGCTATCTCGTTGTTGATCCGGTGAATGCGGTCGAACAGGCTGTTGAGCTCAGCCGTCGTATCGGCGGGCAAGAAATTTATATCCGGTTTGTATGTATCCCAGGCATCCGTCCGGAACCTGGCTTTAGCGCCTTTGTAGCCGAAATTTTTCACGAGCTTCTCATTAAAACGGACGTTCCGGTAGATAGCCATCACTTTTCCCAGCTTGGAGCGGTTCAACCGCCTGGTCTGCCTGATGAAGTTGAACGCCATAAAGGCGATGATAACGACGATAGCGATGATAGCTACAGGATTATCCACGTCTGGCACCTCCAGTGTTTCCAGTTGCATTATAACCTCATAACGCCGTTATTTCTACCATTGGGTTGAGGTGCTGGCGAGCTATCGGCGGCGGCTTCAAGGAGAGCGGCTTCGGGAAAGAGAATTCCATGTACGGGCTGGAAGAATATACCCAGCTCAAGGTCATTTCCGTCGATTTTTCCTGAAGAACCAGTGTTCATATTCCGAGCCGGCGGCATGCCGAAGAAGAGAGCCGCCGGTCTATGAAATTGCCTTTACACTCACCGGCTCTCTCTCCTTAGAACCTCGTATATGGTATGATTTACAGGAGACCGTATTATTGCCCTGACCCGAACAATCTCACTGCCGGGTTGACGGGTAGGAGAAGAGGGAAATGTCCAACACAACCAAACTGCTGATTTCCGCCGCGCTGATCGGGATCATCGTACTGGCGTTCGGGGCTGGTTTTTTCATGCGTTCCTTTTTAACACCAACCTATCCCGAGGGCCTTGATAAGGTAGCGGAAGTCTGGAACCACGTCAAGCAGGACTATGTCGACCAATCCAAAGTGAGTTCGGAAAACCTGAGCGAGGCAGCCATCGAAGGGATATTGAACTACCTCGATGACCCGTACTCCACCTACCTCGACACTGCCAGCTACGAATTCTTTGACAGCCGCCTCAGCGGCAATTTCGAGGGCATCGGCGCCTATGTCAGCGTCAACGAGGACGGAGAGATCGTCATCGTTTCGCCTATTCCCGGATCTCCGGCGGAGACCGCCGGGATAAAGGCCGGGGACATCATCGTGGGCATCGACGGTGTTTCCGCGGAGGGTTTGAGCCTGGCGGAAGCCATTGCGAAGATCCGGGGCGAAAAAGGCACGACCGTAACCCTCACCGTCCTTCACATTGACGAAACTGAACCGGTGGACATGGTTATCACGCGCGATACCGTCGAGGTCTCCAGTATAGACCTCGAAATCATCGATAACGTGGCCCACCTCACTATTATCCAGTTCGACGGGAATACCAGTGACGACCTGACCCCGGTCATCGAGATGATCAATAACAATCCGGACATTACCGGCATCGTGCTGGACCTCAGAGGCAATTCCGGCGGACTGCTGGACACCGTCATCGGAGTCGCCAGTCACTTTATCACCTCCGGCGTTCTCGTCGAAGTAAAGAGCAACGCCGGGACCATTGCGAGCTATGAAGTTGAAGAAGGTATCGACGCTACCACCGATCTGCCGATGGTGGTGCTTGTGGATGAATACAGCGCCAGCGGCAGCGAGGTCCTGGCCGGCGCCCTGCAGGACTACGACCGGGCCGTCATCGCCGGCACGACGACCTATGGAAAAGGGAGCGTCAACCTGCTGTACAAGCTCCAGGACGGTTCAGGCCTGTACCTGACCATCGCCAGGTGGATCACACCCAACGGCCGTATCATCGAAGGCGAAGGCATTGAGCCGGACATCGTCCTGGACGTCACCGGCGAAGAAGAACTCAACTGGGCCATCGACTACATCCAAAACCTTCCCCAGTAGCGAAGGAGGGAACATGGAACACCTCCCAGTGCACATCGGAGAGGCGGTCATGACCGCCACCATGGGCGACATCACCGTGCAGGACACGGACGCTATCGTCAATGCCGCTAACTCCTCTCTCATGGGGGGCGGCGGCGTGGACGGGGCCATTCACCGTGCCGGGGGACCGGCCATCCTGGAAGAGTGCAAACAGATCGTTGCCAGGCAGGGCCGCCTCCCCACCGGCCAAGCGGTGATAACCAGCGGCGGCAGGATGAAGACCAGGCACGTCATTCACACGGTGGGTCCGGTCTGGCACGGCGGCCAGCACGGAGAGCCGGAACTACTCGCCAGTGCTTACCGGGAAAGCCTCACGCTGGCAGCCGCCAACAATCTGAGGAGCGTTTCGTTCCCTGCCATCAGCACCGGTGTGTACGGGTACCCAGTGGACAAAGCCGCAGCCGTGGCGGTACAGACCGTTGCGGAATTTCTCAGGGAGCCGTCATCCGTGAAGGAAGTAGTCTTCGTGCTGTTCAACCGGGAAGCGTACGACAGTTTCACCGAAGCAATCGTGAACCTATGAAATCCAGACAGGAAGTGTACCAGATATGTTGATCGTCATGAAGAACGACGCCACCGACGATCAGGTGCGCGCCGTCATCTCGGAAATCCACCAAATGGGCTACCGCGGCGTACCGATGCCCGGTGCGGAACGGACCGCCATCTGCATCCTCGGCAACAAGGGGCCGGTGGAAGCCTCGCGGTTTCTCGCCATCGAAGGCGTGCTGGACGCCATCCCGGTCACGAAACCGTACAAACTGGTCAGCCGGGAAACGCATGCCAAGCCTTCCATCATCACCGTCGGTAATATCAAAATAGGCGGCGGCGAACCCGTTGTCATGGCAGGTCCGTGCGCCGTAGAGAGCGAAGAGCAGGCCCTGGCTATCGGCAAGGTCGTCAGCGACCTCGGGGCGCAGTTCTTCCGGGGCGGCGCATTCAAGCCGCGGACGTCACCCTATGCTTTCCAGGGACTCGGCGAGGAAGGCCTGAAGATACTCGGCAGGGTGCGCGACGAGACCGGCCTGCTGATCGTCACCGAAGCCACGGACACCGACAATCTGACCCTCGTAGCGGAATATGCGGACATCATCCAGATAGGCGCCCGCAACATGCAGAACTACTCTTTGCTGAGAATGGCCGGGCAGCTTTCCGTGCCGGTACTGCTCAAGCGGGGCTTTGCGGCGACCATCGAGGAATGGCTCATGGCGGCAGAGTACATCATGTCAGAGGGTAATTCGCAGGTCATTCTCTGCGAGCGCGGCATCCGGACTTTCTCGGATACGACGCGCAACACCCTCGACCTCAGCGCCATCCCGGCCATCAAGGAGGTCAGCCATCTGCCGGTCATCGTCGATCCCAGCCATGCTGCCGGGCGGCGGGAGTATGTTATCCCGCTGTCCAAGGGGGCGCTGGCGGTAGGAGCGAACGGGCTCATCGTGGAGGTGCACAACGATCCCGCGCGGGCGATGTCGGACGGAATGCAGTCGCTCTATCCGGAGCAGTTTGCGGACCTGATGCGGGAGGTCGAAAAATTGAAACCGGTCCTGTAGCGTTTTGATCTTGTAGATGAAAAAAGCCCGGTCTTGATGACCGGGCTTTTTTTTGTCACTGTTACCGCATGATGAAAGGACCGCCGGGTGCGACGGGCTCTGCCTGCGGCGGCCTTTGTTTTAGGTCCACGGCGTGGAACTGCGAGGCAAAGGCTACGGATATCCACATGACCGC
>CAZPSP010000204.1:0-3793 GCA_964589285.1 uncultured Dehalococcoidaceae bacterium
GCATCCCAAGATGATATTGACAGGGGGGAGATGCTATGGTATAAAATGACATATTTATGTCAGGCAACGACACCGAAAGCGTGCAAGCTGATGAAACAACAATTCGGGGACGTTCCTGCTTCATGAACGGGCTTGACCATATCAAGCCTCTGCATTATAAGGGCGCCTATGCACCCTTACACTAAAGCCCTCCTCTCAGCGGTGCCGATACCTGATCCGGTTGCCGAGCTGGGACGTAAACGGATCATTCTTAAAGGCGAAGTGCCGAGTCCGCTGAACCCGCCGGCCGGCTGCTCTTTTCATCCTCGTTGCCCCATAGCCGCCGAGGAATGCAGCCGTACTATTCCACCGCTCCATGACATGGGCAGCAGGCATCAGGTTGCCTGTCTGAGAGTAGATCAATAGCTCTCATGGAAGAATAAGGAACCCGTTTTGTCCCGAAATACGCGTGAAAAGGAAGAGATAAGATGACCGGACTAAAATATGGACAGTATGTGATCAGCGGCCCTTTCAAAACAATAGCCCACTATACCGGGCCTTCGCTATTGTCCCATGAAGGTGAACTGGACGCGGACGTGTGCATCGGTTACCACTGCCTTGCGGATACCCGGTACAAGGCCGAGCACCCGCATTCCCATGACTTTCATGAGCTGCTGTGCTTCATCGGCGGAGACCCGACGAACATACAGGACTTCGACGCTGAAATCGAACTGGCCATCGGGGAAGAGCAGGAGAAACACCTCATTACGTCAACGACCGTCATTTCCATCCCTCCGGGTCTGGTCCATTGCCCGCTCATCGTAAACAGGGTCGGTAAGCCGGTTGTTTTCCTTGAAGTCTCACTGGTGAGAAAGTGGGACAAGACCATGATGTCTCCGCCGCCTCCCCAGGAATAGGCACCGCGTATCCCCGGAGCGCAAAATCATGAAACCGTTATTATGCAAGGAGTAGAAGATGGCTGATTCAGGGTTTGGCAAATACATTATCACGGAATTGAAACAGAACATCGAAGAAGCGTCATGGACGAACCCTATCCAGGCGGCGGGCAAGGGCCAGGGAGGACGCTTGCTGTTCCTGGACAATGAAGTAGTCCCGGGAGCTTTCTACGTGGAGACCGCCTGGTCGGCCCCGCGGGGACTTGTGCAGGAACCCAGGACCGTCGCCGAGGCCCATGAACATGATTATGATGAAGTACTTGCCATGTTCGGTACGGACCTGAGCGACCCATACCAACTGAACGGTGAAGTCGAGTTCTGGCTGGGCGGCGAACAACACATTTTGACCAGGTCATGTATTATCTTCATCCCTAAAGGTACCATGCACTGCCCGTTGATCTACCGGAGAGTAGATAAACCGATATTCAATTTCACCACACATTCCGGAAAAATGTATCGTTAATTCAAAGCAGTGCCGGGCCTATCAGCCACGGACACATTTAAGCAGCTTTTTCCGCTACTCCAGGCTATGATAGACCGTCTCCTAATTCTAAATACTGCAGAGTAAAAGGAGCAAGGTATGATAAAGAGCTACAGTGAACGGTTGGATTCAGAAGTGGCGGCGGCGATCAGTGCGCGACCGAGCCAGGGAGGGATGGATCTGTCCAATCCATCCGAAGCCAGGATCCAGTCTGACCGGATGTCTGCCGGAATGGTAGCGGCGAGAACGGAATTCAAAGGAGTTATCGCGGAAGACCGCACCATACCAGGTCTCCCCGGCGACCCGGAACTACCGGTGAGGATCTATCAGGCAGAAGAGAGAACAGGTATAACACCGGTTTTTCTCTGGATACACGGTGGTGGTTATGTGGTCGGGGATGTCGAACTCGATGACCTGCTCTGCCGGCAACTGGCACTGGCCGGTAGCTGTGTGGTAGTCGCCGTGAATTACCGCCTGGCCCCTGAACACCCATACCCGGTGCCTCTCGAAGACTGCTACACAACACTTAAATGGCTGGCGACACATGCGGAAGAATTAGCTATCGATAGTTCCCGGATGTGTGCCGGCGGAGCAAGTGCCGGAGGAGGCCTGTCGGCGGGCCTGGCCTTGCTCGCACGTGACCGCGGAGAGTTCAAATTGGCATGGCAGTTACTGCTCTATCCGATGATCGATGACCGCAACACCCAATTACCGAGCGAGACGGTACCGGATACGCTGGTATGGACCCGCCCGAACAATTATCACGGGTGGCGCGCTTACCTGGGTCATGAACCCGGCAGCCGGGAAGTCGAACCCTACGCGGCGCCGGCCAGGGCAGAGAACCTGGAAGGATTGCCCCCTGCCTTTATCGGCACGGGTGACCTGGACTTGTTCGCCGAAGAAAGCCTGGAATACGCCCGGAAACTGGTAGCCGCCGGAGTACCAACGGAATTTCACATGTACCCCGGCGTCCCGCACGGCTTCGATGGGATTCTGGCCCCTAAGGCCGAGATCTCACTGAAGTTCAGGAACGATATCCTGTGGGCATTCAAGCGTATCTGTAACTGCTGAGCGGGCAATGGTTGCGGAAAGCCGGAAAACCTAACATTTTGAACTGGAGACTTGACGTGAGTGAATCAAAGTATGCGAAATACTTTCTGACCGAACCGCGAGTTAATGTCGATCTTCCGGACTATCGTGGCAAGCCTACCTATACGCGGCAGAGCGGCATCACACGCGTGGTCGACCTTACGAGCAATATGCTGGAAGGCACAGAGGTTACTATCGGCACTACGTGGATGTGGCCGCGGCAAGGGATTTCTGAAAGCAAGGGAGTCGGAGCGCACACGCACGACTTTATCGAAATCCTCGGGTTCTTTGGTACCAATCCGGAGGACGAACATGATCTCGGCGGTGAGGTAGAGCTGTGGCTGGAAGATGAACAATTCATCATGACTAAAAGCTTCATGACCTACGTTCCTGCCGGGATGAAACACTGCCCCCTCATCATGAGAAGGATAGACCGGCCGATATTCCATTTCGGTGTCGTCCCGCGGGGACAGGAATATATTTGATGCCAGTTTTTTTCTTGAAGTTGGACCGGCCTGCCGAGGTCTGATTTACGAATACCTTTTACAAGCTGGTAGCTTCTAAAAGGAGGGTGGAAGAAAAAGTAGAACTCGTCAGCAGAAATTAATCTTAAATTGAAGGTATGTATATGGAGAAAACACAGTATGGTAAGTTCATCGTGACGGAACTACAGCAAGTCGATGAAGCACCGTGGACTAATCCGCCTCCAGCGGCTGAAAAAGGTACAGGAGGAAGGGTACTGTTTCTTGATAGTTCAGTAATCCCGGGCGCATTCTACGTTGAGGTTGCCTTGGGTGACGGACGGAAAAACCAGGGTAAAGAGCCCCGGAGCGTGGCCGAACCTCACACACATGAGTGGGATGAAGTTTTCGGTATTTTCGGTACCGACCTCGATGATCCTCACGCTTTGAACGGGGAAGTGGAATTTTGGCTGGGTGGAGAAAAACACATTATTACGAAGAGTTGCTTAATCTACGTGCCGGCAGGGCTGGAACATTGTCCCTTGATCTACAGAAACGTGACGAAGCCAATATTAACCTTCACTACGCACCAGGGGAAAGCATACTACTAGCAATATCTTGATATTCAGCAAGGGGACGCGCTGGCCTCCGAGCCGGTGAACAATCTTCTCATGAATGGTGGCTATGAAACCGCCATCAACAACGCGAACGTTGTCATGGTCGGCGGTTGTAAGTCGATACTGCGGTACGTTCCTCAAAAAATATAGCAGCTAGTTTCTCGCTAGATGCACCAGGTCCGGCTTCTGAGTGGCTGGCGATCCAGGATT
>CAZPSP010000205.1:0-3788 GCA_964589285.1 uncultured Dehalococcoidaceae bacterium
TTACTTGATTCAACCTACCACCAAGTGACAAAACACCCATTTTACCCGGTGGCAGATTCCATTACCAACGAGCCATTTTGCTGTCATTTTCACGCCGGTATACTGAGGTTGGTTTCGATGTCATGATGATTGATTCCCTTTCATCCGAACATCCCTTCAGATGGCTGGACCATCCTCTTCAAATTCCACGAGATGAAAAACGGATGAGGTAATGAAATGAAACAAAAAACGGCCCTCAAGACGATAAGAAACTCGGTCGTTTTCATAGCTCTTTGCCTGGCGGTCCTCATTCCTTGCTTTGCCGGGGCGGCTGGACCGGCGGTGGTTACCGTAGCCGGACCGACGGGCACCGTGGCCCCGGGGGAGCAGTTTACGGTCAATATTAACGTCACGCCCAACAATGTTATAGCCGGTATGCAGTTCAACCTCGCCTTTGACCCGGACCTCGTTACCGTGGACAGCGTCACGGAAGGCGATCTGCTCAATCAGAACGGAGCCAATACATATTTCAGCGCCGGCACGATAGATAATATGGCCGGGACCATTACCGACGTCTTTGGGGCTATTATTTCTCCCGGACAAACAGTGTCCGCGCAAGGTGTTTTTGCTGTTGTCACCATGACGGCTGGCGCTACCGGCGGCGATTGCCCGCTTACTCTTTCCAACGTTATTATCGGCGATATGGAGGGGCAATCCATAGCAGTAGACATTAGCAATGATACGGTGACCGTTAATCTGCCTCCCGTCCTCTCCGCTATCGGCAACCGGACGGTCTACGAAGGCCAGACCCTGACTTTTGTGATATCCGCGTCGGACCCCAACAGCGATCCATTGACCTATTCCGCGCAAAATCTTCCCTCCGGAGCCACGTTTGACCCGGCTACCCACAGCTTTAGCTGGACGCCGTCTTACAGTCAGGCAAACAGCTACAGCGGGGTGCGGTTCACGGTTTCAGACGGCAACATGTCCGATTATGAAGATATCACCATCACGGTGGAAAATGCTTATCAGCCGGACGTTACCGGGGACGGCCAGGTGAACGTCCTGGATATCATCAGTATCGCCCAACACTGGGAAGAATCCGGCGCCAACGGCTGGATTGTTCAGGACATCAATGAAAACGGGACGGTTAATGTGCTCGATATCATTGTTATCGGCCAGCACTGGAGCGCATAGGTAGCAAGTATGAAACATGTCTGCACTAATGTCATACGACTTCTCGCTGTTTTAACCTGCCTGGTGGTAGGTCTGGCGGTAGTTCCGGCCTCCGTCAGCGCTGCCGGTAGTGCCGTCGTCACTGTATCCGTACCGGGCGGCACCCTTGAACCAGGTCAGCAGTTCACTATCTCCATCCAGGTGGAACCCAATGATAATGATATCGCCGGTATGCAGTTCAATCTAAGCTTCAATTCGGGCCTGGTCACGGTGAACAGCATCACGGAAGGCGGTTTGCTCGGCCAGAACGGCGATTCTACCTACTTTAGTTCCGGAAATATCAACAATACTTCCGGAACGATATCCGGGGTGTTCGGCGCGATACTGAGTCCCGGCAGCTCGGTAAGTACGTCCGGGGCCTTTGCCACCATTACTGCCACGGCCGGCGCTTCTGCCGGAACATGCCAGTTCTCGCTGTCTAACGTTATCGTCGGGGACATCGCCAGCCAGTCGATCCCGGTAACGCTCGTCAATCAGAGCGTCGTGATCGCGGAAGACGATTCTCCGGAAGATCCCGCGGATGAAGTCCCGGCCGGCGGTATCATCAGCGGAGGCGGTGGAGGCGGCGGCGGAGGCAGTACCGCCACGGACGATAAACGGTTTACCAATATCTCCGGTTCCTCCAATCTGGACGGAACGTTATGGGAAGACGTCGCCGTCTTGAGCGTCGATATCAGGCTGGAACTGATCATCCCCAAGGGTACCATGGTCCTGAACGCCAACGGTTACCCCCCGAACTCGCTTACCGTGGCTACACTGGCCGAGACAGGCAGTCCTCCCAATGACAGAGGCTATGTCGGGAATGTGTACAACCTGACACCGGAAGGAACGACCTTCGATCCCTACGCCATCTTGAAGATATATTACGATGAGAACGACATACCGGCGGGAGTGAGTGAAGAAAGCCTCCTGATTAATAACCGGCAGGCATATTCTTCGACCTGGGAAGAACTCCCCTCCGAGATCGACACGGAAGCTAACTGCATCACGAGCATCATTACTCATTTTTCTGATTACACAATTTGCGTGGGCGCGAGGCCGGCTGAATTCTCGGTGAGCCAGGTTTCGGTGACTCCGGGAGAGATTGTACAGGGCGACCAGATTACGGTTACCGCTACCGTGACGAACAGCGGGGACCTCGCCGGTGTCTATGAAGCCGGATTGGAAGTCGATGGAAACATCATCGCAACGAAGAGCATCTCCGTTGCTCCCGGTTCCAGTCAGGTGGTAAGTTTTACCTTTTCACCCGACGCCGCCGGACAATATACCATTCGTGTCGGAGGACAGCAGAGGACGGTTACAGTCAGTGAGCCGATGGCCCCGGCGGCCTTTAGCGTCACCGGACTGAGTGTGACCCCGTTGCGCCCTGTGATCGGAGAACCGGTTACTATCGATGTTGAGGTCCAGAATACCGGTGACTCTGCCGGTAGCTATTCGGTCGCCGTTCTTGTCGATGGCATCGCTCAGCCTGCCCGGGAGATCACCCTGGACGGCATTACCGGCGGTACGCTCACCTTCACCATTACTCCGGAAACAGCGGGCATGCATAATGTTGCTGTTGGGGAGTTCGTTGCTCCCTTTGAAGCCGTCGCCGCGCAGGAAATTTCCCAGACGGACGAAACCGCCTCGCCTGAAGTCAGTTCCTTCAGCGTTCAACCCGTGTATGACGAACAGACCAGCCGTCTGGTATCCTCCCATATCATCTACCGGATGAACCGGGACTGGGCCACCCTGGACTCCCAGCTTTTCCTTAATATCTTCCGGGACAACCATCTCATCGACCAGCTCCCGCTGCTCGACCTGGGCCAGTTGCAGGCTGACGGTATCACCGGTGTCCTGGACTATGCTCCCCAGGCCGGATGGGAAGCCGGGGAGTATTCGTTCAGCGTTGAATTGTATTCCGGAGACGAGCTTCTTCAGAACACCGTTCAGCAAATGACGGTCACCCCCGAACTGGGCGCCGATGTGGTAAGCTGGAAAACGATGGGCATCATTATCGGTATCGCCTTCGCTATCGGTTTGATTATCGTGGGTGTCGTGTTATACCATAGACGCGACATGCTCCGTGATTACCGGTAGTTCACAGGTCCCGGAAAAAGGAAAGTTACCATGGATGACAAGCAGCAGCTTTCGATGCGGCGCCGGCTACGGTTCAGCCTTATCATCGTCATATCCCAGGTTTTACTGATCGCCTTGGCTATCAGCTGGCTCGTCCACATGTCCATCATCGCTGCGTCGGGCTCTGTGTATTTCGTTGAAAACAATGCTTACATCCTGTGGACGGAAATAGCTATTACCATCCTGATAACGCTGTTCGGTATTTCCATTTTAATCATGCAGCTCCGGCGGTTGGGAGAACGGCGGAGCGGAGAGCGGGCCGGCGACCGCAGAGCGACCGACCGGCGGTCGGATGATATGAGAGCCGGGGAAAGGCGGGAAGACCGCCGGGCGCAGGTTTGACCCGCTTTTCACGTTTGCCCTGACCGCCGCGATTTTTACCCATAGTCTGTTTCTTCCAAGGCGCTTGTGCTGCCGCGTTCCTGCCCTGTATCATGAAACCATGACCCCCCAAC
>CAZPSP010000206.1:0-3770 GCA_964589285.1 uncultured Dehalococcoidaceae bacterium
CCATCGTCGGCTCCGGCGGCCTCGTCGTCATGGACGAGGACAGCTGCATGGTGGACGTCGCCAAGTACTTCCTCGAATTTACCCGCGACGAGTCCTGCGGCAAGTGCGTTCCCTGCCGGGAAGGCATTCCCCAGATGCTTGCTATCCTTAACAAGATAACCAGCGGCAAGGCCTCCCTGGCCGATATAGACCGTCTCGAAGACCTGGGCAATACCATCAAGGCCTCCGCTCTGTGCGGTCTCGGTCAGACGGCCCCCAATCCGGTACTGAGTACAATCCGCCACTTCCGCCAGGAATACGAACAACATATCTTGGAACATAAGTGTGTCGCGGGCGTCTGCCGCGGTCTTTTCGCCTCGCCATGCCAGCACACCTGCCCCGTGGAACTGAACATCCCGGGCTATATCAGCCTTATCAAGGCTGGGCGCTTCGTGGATGCCTACAAGCTCATCAAGCAGCGTAATCCCCTGCCGGCCGTCTGCGGGCGGGTCTGCCATCACCCCTGTGAAATGAAGTGCAATCGCGCCAAGCAGGACGAAGCCGTCATGATCCGGGACCTCAAACGGTTCGCGGCGGACTACGCGCATAATACCAACGCGGAGATTGATTTCCGCCCGCGCGCTTCCAAGCCGGAAAGGATCGCCATCGTCGGCGCCGGCCCGGCCGGCCTCTCCGCCGCCTGGGACCTCGCTCTGGAAGGGTACAAGGTAGACGTGTTCGAGGCCCAGCCGGTCGCCGGCGGCATGCTCGCCACGGCCATCCCGGAGTACCGCCTGCCCAAATCGATCCTCCAGAAAGAGATAAACGAGATCGCCCGTCTCGGCGTCAGCATTATGACCAACACCCCGGTGGATGACCCCGCCGCCCTGCTTTCCAAGGGCTACCAGGCGGTCTTCATCGCCATCGGCGCTCATAAAGGCCTCAAGTCAGGCATCCCCGGCGAAGACCTGAAAGGCATCTACGACGCTATAGATTTCCTCCGCCGCATCAACCTCAACCAGGACGTTCACGTCGGCAAGAAGGTCGCCGTGGTCGGCGGCGGAAACTCGTCAATCGATTCCGCCCGCACGGCTCTCCGCAAGGGCGCCCAGGAAGTCCATATCATTTACCGCCGCACTGAAAAAGACATGACCGCGCAGTGGGAAGAGATCCTCGACGCCAAGGAAGAAGGCATGGCCCTCCGCCCTGAAGCTGAAGAGGTCCGTGACGCCAGGGAAGAAGGAGTCCATATCCACGCACTGTCCAACCCCGTCGAGATCATCGGCGAAAACGGCAAGGTCAAGGCCGTGCGCTGCATCAGGATGGAACTCCGGGAGTTCGATACCAGCGGCCGTAAAGTACCCTATCCCATCAAGGGTTCCGAGTTTGAAATCCCGGTGGACACCGTCATCGAGGCCATCGGCCAGCAGCCGGATACCTCGTTCGCCGGTACTGCCATGGCGGCCAACCGCAACGGCACCCTCGTCGTCGATGGCCGGACCATGCAGACGAGCGTTCCCGGCGTCTTCGCCGGCGGTGACGTCGTCACCGGTCCCAAGACGGTGATCGAATGCATCGCGGCCGGTCAGAAAGCGGCCGCGTCTATAGCCAAGTATCTTCAGGCCAAGAAGGGCCATTTCGTCCGTAATGAAGGAATGGAAATAGACTACCCGATGACGCCCCCGACCGATGCGGAGCTTCAGGACAAGAAGCGGCTGCCGGTCAACAAGATACCCGCCGCGGTCCGCAACCGGACCTTCGTTGAGGTCAGCATGACGATGAACCCGGAAGAGGCGATGGCGGAAGCTTCCCGGTGTCTGCGCTGTGATATCGAGTAATCATGGAATCAGCGCGGACATGGCCGGCGGTACCGGCAATGCAAGGAGGCAATGAGTGGTCAAGGTAACCATCGATAAAAAAGAAGTTGAAGTCCCGGAAGGGACCACTATATTGAACGCGGCCAAACTGGCCAGCGTCAACATCCCGCACATCTGCTACATGGAGGGTCTGACATCGGAGGGCGCCTGCGGTCTGTGCGTCGTCTCGATTGCCGGTGAACGCGGTCTCACCCGCTCCTGCGTCCGGCAGGTCAGCGAGGGCATGAATATCACCACCTCGAACCCGGAAATACGGAAAATCCGCAAGACCATCGTCGAGCTCATGCTCGCACAGCATACGCAGGGCTGTTTCGACTGCGAACGCAATCAGGTCTGCGAACTGCTCCAATTGGCTTATGACCTGAGGGTGGATTCCACCCTGATGGAGAGGACCGAACCCTGCTACCAGATCGACGAGAGCAGCCCGTCCATCGTCCGGGACCCGAACAAGTGCATCCTCTGCGGCCGCTGCATCCGCGTCTGCCAGGAAGTGCAGTCCGTGGGCGCGATCGATTTCATCAACCGCGGCGATGACAGCATCGTCACCACGTTCATGAACCGCGGCCTCGGCAACAGCGAGTGCGTCAACTGCGGACAGTGCATCCACGTCTGCCCGGTGGGCGCTATCAGGGAACGTTCCAGCATCGAAGAAGTCCAGAAAGCCATCGACAACCCTGATAAGCATGTCGTCGTCCAGGAAGCGCCCGCGGTCCGCGCCGCCCTCGGTGAAGACCTCGGCCTGCCCAAGGGCACGCTCGTCGCCGGCAAGATGTACGCCGCTCTGCGCCGGCTCGGGTTCGATGCCGTGTTCGATACCAATTTTTCGGCTGACCTCACTATTGTCGAGGAAGCCAACGAACTCGTCAAACGCATCACGGAAAAAGGCGCGCTGCCGCAGATAACCTCCTGCTGCCCCGGCTGGATCAAGTTCATGGAACATTTCTACCCGGACCTCATCGCCCATGTCTCCACCTGCAAGTCACCGCAGCAGATGTTCGGCGCGCTGGCCAAGACGTATTACGCGGAGAAAAAGGAGATAGTCCCGTCGAGCATCGTCTCCGTTTCCATCATGCCCTGTACCGCCAAGAAATTCGAATGCCAGCGCCCGGAAATGGACGACAGCGGCTACCGCGACGTCGATTACGTCCTGACCACCCGCGAGCTTTCCCGCATGATAAAAGAATCCGGTCTTGACTTCGCTAACATCCCGGATGAAGAAGCCGACAGCCTGATGGGAACCTACACCGGCGCCGGCACCATTTTCGGGGCCACCGGCGGCGTCATGGAGGCCGCTCTGCGCACAGGTTATAAACTGGTGACCGGTACTGAACTGGAAGCGCTGGATATCAAACCCCTGCGCGGCGCCGAGGGAGTCAAAACGGCTTCCGTACCCGTTGGAGAAATAACGGTCAACGTTGCCGTCGCGCACGGTCTCGCCAACGCGCGGATACTGCTCGATGAGATCCGCGCCGGCACGTCACCGTACCATTTCATCGAGATCATGGCCTGTCCCGGCGGCTGCGTCGGCGGCGGCGGCCAGCCCATCGGCTATGATATGAAGGTCAGGGACACCCGCGGCGACGTCCTGTACAAAGAGGACAAGAACCTGAAATTGCGCCGTTCCCATGAGAACCCGGCCGTCCAGCAGCTTTACACCGAATATCTTGATAAGCCCCTTGGTGAGAAGTCCCATCATCTGCTGCATACCGGCTATTCACCCCGCGTCTGCCACTACCGGGACATGGCCGAGAGTAATAAGTAGAGTATTCCCTGCTGTTCTGGTTGATGCCGGCGGGTATTCCCTGCCGGCATCATTGTTTTTAGCTTCTCCTTTTTACCACGAGCATCCCAAGGGGAATAAGTATCATGCGGTTTATTGACGTTGTATTTTTTCACAATTATACTTACATCGTA
>CAZPSP010000207.1:0-3761 GCA_964589285.1 uncultured Dehalococcoidaceae bacterium
GGCATGAAACAGGCCGGCAAAGAGCACATGTTTAAATAACACGAAGTTGTCATTGCGAGGGGGCCCAAAAGCCCCCGTGGCAATCCCGGACATTGGGATTGCTTCGCTAAGCTCGCAATGCCAGTAAATGAGACGAAGCAACAGACCCGACGGTTGTCCTGTTGCGCGGGCGGGGTTTCAGGCGCTACAATTAAGTCTGGAGCCCCGCCTTTTCATGCCCCTGTAGCTCAGTGGATAGAGCAGTGGTTTCCTAAACCATGTGCCCGGGTTCGAGTCCCGGCAGGGGTACCAGGTGTAAGTCAAAACTCAAGGGGCAAAAGTCAAAACGCTTTCGCCCGCCCATCCCGAACCTGGTTCGGTATCCATTGAATGCTTCCGCTTCCGTAGATAAACACAGCGGAATAGTCACCGTCGTCTACGCCGGACCGCACCCGTAGTCTGCCTTCCCTGGAAAAACAACCAACTTCCTTCGTTGACATTATACGAAAAATTGCCCCGTAGGGCGGACTGAGTGAAACGATGTCCGCCGGTACATGCCCGCGGTCGAGGTAAATTCCTCCGTTTCCCAAGTCCTGAAATCACCGACGGTTCTGCTTGGTTTTGGTTGGTCACACATGTTGTCTTTGCGAGCGTAGCGAAGCAATCCCGATCTTCGAGATTGCCACAGGGCCTGAAGGCCCTTCGCAATGACACTGGCTTTATCAATCAACCAGATGCAAATAGTACCTCACCGACCCTTCTTTGACATTCAAAGGTTCATTGTGCTATAACAGGTCAAACCATATCGTTTAACGACAATTTCCTGACTATAATGCTCAACTATTAGTAAGGAGGCCCCGGAATGTCACGAGAAGACCTGGAAAAATACATCGTAAGAGACGTCTGGCACAAGAGCTATCCGGACGAGTTCCACAAGGAGGTCACCCAGCCGGCCCTCGTGCTGGGCAGGAAGGAAGGCGGCGCCGGTTATCCCCCCTTCTCGCTTTCCTGGGTACCGATATCGCAGGCCTTTGAGATGGCACCGAAACCTCACGTCCATGACTGGGACGAGATTCTCATGTTCATCGGCAGTGACGGCGCCAACATGCTGGAACTCGGCGGAGAGGTGGAACTGAGCCTGGGTGAGGATGAGAACCACCTGGAAAAGTTCGTCTTCACCAAGACCACGTTCGTTCACCTGGTCGGGGGTCTCTGGCACTGCCCCCTCAACTTCAAGAGAGTCGATGACCCCGCCAAGCCCATCATTTTCCAGAACCTGATGTTCACCAAAACCTACAAGATGACCAATGCCGATGGTGAAACAATAGAAAAATAACCTTCGTAACCTGATATTGTATCGCCCTCCGCCCCGAGGACAAATCGGGGCGGAGGGCGATATGACTGGTCCCGGCCTGAAAAAGCGCCGCTGCGCTTCTTCTCGGATAACAAACCTCGATTCAGTCGCGGAACAAAGCCTGATATCTTCTTTGTTTCTGATTTCTGGTTTTGATTTTTACTTTCCCACGTAGTACACTAACGCGGAATACTGGCGGAGGCGTTCTTATGACCACGATAAAGGAATTCAACGACTACGGCTCCCTGCTGGAAAGCTCCCTTGCCTTGAGGTCCTTCCCTCTGGCCGTCAAGATGCTCACGGATGAAAGCCAGATACCGGAAGGCGCCCTGAGACCGAAGCGTGACCGCGGTTACCACCTGGCCCAGTGCCAGGCCTTTTCCCTGTCCCGGTTCCAGGGACTGACCCTTGCCATGCTGAAAGAAGATAACTGGTGCTGGGGAGCGCTGTTCGCCTACGGCCTCATCGATCCAGCCCTGACGGACAAATTCCCGGAATTGCAGAATGATAAAACCGTCGTCCCCATGCTCGAGTACGGGAAGTACACCGGCGTTTTGTCCGCCCCGCTGAAAAGCGCCTCCTTCGAGCCGGACATCGTCCTCATCTATTCCAATACGGGCCAGCTGCGGCAGATGCTCCATGTTCTCAGCTTCATCCGGCAGGGCGTCGTCGATTCGCCCATCTATCCCGTTGCGTCCTGCGCATTGTCCGTCGTTCCCGCCATGCACGGCAAAAGCTGCATCACGCTGCCGGACCCCGGCGAGATCGGGAGAGGCTGCGCCGGCGAGGACGAGATCATCTACTCGCTGCCCGCCGGAAAGGTTGCCGACCTGGCCTCGCAGCTGAAGACGTTCGATGACCGGCACATGGGTTACCGGGACCACGCGTTCCTGGAGATACGGGGCGATTTCCCCAGGCCGGACTTTTACAAGCGGCTCTTCCGGGAATGCGGCCTCGATGCCGATGATACCGCTGTCTGGCCGGAGAAGCGATAAAGTCTATCCCCTGACCGGGCTACCAAAATTTTCGTTGTGCCGGGAGACCTCCCGTGATATAATGGTGCAACCCGCACGGGAGGCAACACCCCCAACCAATGCCCTTACCAGTCAGCATCACGGAAATCCCCCTCGGGGATGCCCGCTTGAAAGAGTTCGAAAAGTTCGCCTGGGACCTGTACCGCGACACGCCTCAATGGGTACCGCCCCTGCGCGGCGACCTGCTGGGCAACCGCCTTCTCGGTCTCACCGGACTGCTGACTCCCCGGCATCCCTATCACGAACATGCCGAGGTCACCCATTTCCTGGCCCGGCGCGGGGACCGGGCGGTCGGCCGGATATCCGCGGCCGTCAACCGCCGCTTCAACGAGCATTACGGCTGCCGGACCGGTTTCTTCGGCTTCTTCGAGGTCATCAACGACTACGATGTCGCCCGCCGTCTCCTGGACCGCGCCCGGGACTGGCTGGAGCAGCGCGGCATGACCGTGATGCGCGGCCCCGGCGAGTATTCCAACGCCACCCATGAACGGCAGGGCATCCTCATCGAGGGGTTCGATTTCCACCCCACCGTCGACCTCACCCACAACCCGCCGTACTACGCGGACTTCCTGGAGCGTTACGGATTCGGCAAGGCCAAAGATTACTATGCGTACATCATGGACGTGCAGAGCCCCCCGCCGGAGCGGCTGGACAGGCTCGCGGAACAGGTGAAAAAACGCCGGGACATCCGCACGCGGCCGCTCTCCATGATCAACCTGCGGGCGGACGTTGACCTCATCGTCAGGATCTACAATGACAGCTGGGCCAACAACTGGGGCTTCCTGCCCATCACCCGCGGCGAAGCCAACTCCATGGCCGATTCATTGAAGCTCGTGGCCGACCCCGGCCTGATACGGTTCGCTTTCGTCCACGGCGAGCCGGCGGCGGTGCTCGGCGCTCTGCCGGACCCGAACATCCCGCTGCGGCCACGGCGTAAATGGTACGGGGACTCGGACTTCGTGCGTGTCGCCCGGCTGCTCTGGAACCGGCGCCGCATCCCCTTCGTCAGGCTGATGTTCTTCGGGGTCCGCCCCGGCTTCCGCAACCTGGGCGTGGACGCTATCCTCTTCCACGAGGTCAGGGACTACGCTACCAAACGCGGCTACAAGCAGTGCGAGACGTCCATGCTCCTGGAGGACAACCATCTCATCATCAGCCCCTCGGAATTCATGGACGCATACCGCTACAAGACCTGGCGTATCTATGACATACCCATCGGCGCTGGCGAAGGACCGCTGGAAGAAACCCTTTCTGAGACCTGTGCGCCGCTGCCGGCTTGAAAATGGACGTCCGGTCAAGGCGTCAACTCGATGTCCCGGTAACCGTCTCTTCCCGCCGCACCGGTCTTATCAGGCTGATAACGATGAATCCCAGCACGGCCACCGCTGCGGTAA
>CAZPSP010000208.1:0-3757 GCA_964589285.1 uncultured Dehalococcoidaceae bacterium
GCAGAGCGCACGCCGGGTTCGCCGTTGAGGGCGTAGACCTCCAGGCCGGAATCGTCCGCGAGCGAGGGCAGGCCGCTGGCGGCAGTCATCGTGGTGGCTTTGAGGATAGCGTTTTCCTCGAAGGATTCGCCCGTTTCTTCCACGTCGGCTCCGATACCCAGCTCACCCGGTGTCACCAGGGTGAAGGGAATTCCCTCCAGCAACCGGGCGTATTCCCGGGCCTTGCCCTGGTTGTTCGTAGCGAGGAGGAGCCTGGGCGCGTCCATGGCTAATATTCGATCCCCTTGCGGGCCATGACGCCCCGGTCGTAGGGGTGTTTGACCTTGACCATCTCGGTTACCTGGTCAGCGAGTTCGATGAGGCGGTTATCTGCGTAGCGTCCGGTGAGGATGAGCTCGACGTGCTTCGGCTTGTTTTCGATGAGGTCGATGACATCTTCGATACGCAGTAGATTATATTCAAGAGCGACGTTGATCTCATCGAGCAGGACGATATCGTACTCGCCGCCGTTCACCACTTCCCGGGCTCTGGCAAGCGCTGCTTCCGCCTCTTTCTTCTCCTCGGGGTCGTCCCGGCCGCTCAGCTTGCGAAGGCCGTAACCGGCGACCTCGATATTAGGGAGAGAAGGCAGGGAAAGGTACTCCCCGTGTTCGTAGTGGCCTTTCATGAAGAAAATAACGAAGGTCTTGAGGCCGTAACCAGCCGCCCGCAGGATTGTGCCGAGCGCCGCCGTGGTCTTACCTTTGCCGTTGCCGGTATTGATCTGGACGAGGCCCGTCCGCCGTGTGTCCGCCATGAAGACCTCTCAAGAAGGATGGGTACAGATTCACTCTAGCAATCATACCGCTGGATTGTCAATCCGCCGGGCGGTCGTCCGGCTTTTCCTCTACCCGCCCCCGGGAACGGTACCAGGTAATGACGCCGGTGAACGCGGCCATGGATGTCTGATAGATGATGACCCAGGCGGGAATGTCCCACCACCAGTCCAGAAAGATGAGGACGATAAAGAGGAAAGCGAGCGCCGGCGTGGTGGCGCGGGCCAGGTAGACGATGAGCAGCACCGGCGCGGTGATGATGAGAGCGGGTATGGTGACGAGCACGTACAGCGTGCCGATGAGCACGGCCACGCCCCGTCCGCCGCGGAAACCGAGCCAGACGGGGAAGGTATGCCCGATGACGGCGGCGGCGCCGGTCATGAGGACGACGGGCTGCAGGGCATCCGCGGTCTGGGCGATGAGGATGACGGCAGCGCCTTTCAGAACATCCACGATGTAGACGGTAACGCCGGCGGCCTTGCCGAGTTCACGGAATGCGTTGGCCGCGCCGGAGTTGGCGTCTCCCAGGGTGCGGATATCGCCTCTTTTCAGGAACCTCCCGGCCAGGTAAGCCGTGGGGACCGAGCCGATGAGGTAACCGATGGCGATGATGATCCAGGCCGGCATAATCCGCTCCTCCGCCACTCGCGCCGGTAGTTAAACGATGGTGCCGGGAGAGGGGCTCGAACCCACATGGATTTTACTCCGGCGGATTTTAAGTCCGCTGCGTCTGCCAATTCCGCCATCCCGGCGTCTACGTAACAATTGTAGCTATGGAGGGAGAGGGAGTCAAGAAGATACCGCTGCTGTATCTGCCCTAACCTTTCCATCCATTGATGCGTTATACATGGTGAAACTTATCAATGGAGGACACAAACCATGCTCAAGAAAATCGCCGCAGGAATGGCAATCATCGGAATTCTTTCAGCTTCCGTTGTTGGCTGCTCCGGTCCCGACCCTATCCAGGCAAATAATCCCGACCACACTACACAAGTGCCGCACCAGGAAGAAGCTCGCCAGATCGCCGAGGAGTTCGTCAAGAACGACCCGACCTATCTTTTCGACGGCATCGAGGAAACGTTGGAGCTTACCCACACAACTGCCTACTCCGAGAAAACGATTTCTGAGGACGGCAACTCCCCGCTCGAGATGGGATGGACCTTTACTTATGAATTTGACAGCCGCCACGCTGGGTATGGCGACCGCTCCGGAATGATGCTGGCGCAGGTCATTACCCATCACGTCGTGGTGATCACCGTCGAAAACGGGACCATTACCGAAGCTGTCATGGATGGCACGCTGGACTTGCTTCAGGAAGATGAAGAACCTGCAACTCCCAACGAAGAAGAAGCCAGGCAGACAGCTGAAAACTTCGTGAAAAACAGCCCGACCTTCACGTTCGATGGTATGCCGGAGACCCTGACTCTCGTCGAGACGCTCTATCCTGACATCGAAGGCGCTTACCAGTTCGTGTTCAGCTTCGAGAGCCGCCACGGAGGTTATGGAGACAGGACGGGGCAAATGGTGCTGCAGGCGATCACACCGCACGAGGTATCAGTTGTCGTCGAGAACGGCATCGTCAAGAACGCTCTCATGGACGGCGTCTGGGACATGCTGGAGCAAACAACAATCGGTTAGCCGTGTAGGTTAACCGTGCAAAAGAGGGGCGGGCCGGGATACCGCTCCTCTTTTTTGGTTGGTAATTATTTCCTTTCATGTCATTAGTGGGCTACAATTATCAGTACATGGCTGAAATGGAGGGAACGTTATGACAACACCGAAGAAGCTTTACCGCAGCCGGAAGGACCGTATGATCGCCGGGGTATGCGGCGGTCTGGCGCAGTATTTAAACGTCGATCCCACGGTCGTCAGGATCATTGCCGTCATCTCACTGCTGTTCGGCACTCTCGGCTTCTGGGCTTACATTATCACCTGGATCGTTGTGCCGGAAGAACCGGTGGTCTGAGTCCGCGGGAGCCGGTAAACTATGTTCGGGCGGCCGCTGCATCGGCCCTGCCCGCCAGGATGATGGAAGCCAGGGCGACGCAGGCCATGCCGAGCAGCAGCAGGAAAGGACCGGCAAAGCTGCCGGAAGCATCCACCATGCTGCCGCTGATGTAGGGCCCCAGGGCGCCGCCCGCGCCGCCGCAGAAGATCATCACGCCGAGTATGGCCCCGTGCGCCCGCATCCCGAAGTATTCCGCCACCAGCGGCGAGACCAGCGTGAAAAACCCGCCGTGACAGAACCCGTAGGTCACGGCAAACAGTCCCAGCGCCCAGGCGGAGCGGGCCAGTTGGAGCCAGACGAAGGACGCGGCGAAGACGCCGAGGACGAGAAGAATGGAGCGGCGGCTGCCGGTTTTATCATTGCCGACGCCAGCCAGGAACCTCCCGGCGATGCTGGCCCCGCCCAGGACGGAGACCATCGTCGCGCCCACCGCTTCTGTCTGCCCGTACAGGACCACGGCGGGCGCAAAGTGGACGATCAGTGAAAATGTGCAGAAGAAGGTGCTGAAGAACATGAGGCAGACCATCCAGAAGGCGCGGGTATGCAGCGCTTCACGGAACGTCAAGCCGCTTTCTGCTTTACTGATATCCGCCGTGTTCCGCACCTCCGCCCCGTCCGGCAGCATGCCCATACCGGCAGGGTCACGGCGTAAAAACTGCGCCGATAGTACGACGAGGACCAGCAGAGTAATGCCGACCACCAGGTAGGCATACCGCCATCCTCCCTGGGAGATCAGCCAGGCGAGGACCAGCGGCGCTATCAGGGTACCCGCGCCGGTGCCGACCTTGACGATGCCGCTCATCGTGCCGCGGCGGCGCACGAACCACCGGGCCGTGGTCGAAAGCAGGACCACGTCCACGCCGCTGATGCCGATACCGACGATGAACCCCTGGAACAGGAAAAGCTGCCAGACGCTGTTCGTCCAGTACATCAG
>CAZPSP010000209.1:0-3742 GCA_964589285.1 uncultured Dehalococcoidaceae bacterium
GGCGCATCGGGCGGTACATCCCGGAAGTCGCAGCGCCGCTGGACGGCATCGACGGCGCCTACGAGAACGTCCGCTACGGCGAATCAGTTCTTAAAGACGAGCAGGTCAAGGGCGCCAACTCCCTCTGGCATGAACTGCGGCGGCTGCTGCGGAAGGTCAGCGGGGAGGGGTAACTAATAACATTGTCATCCTGAATCCGCCACGGCGGATGCGGCAATCCCAAAGATGGGGCACGTACTACATTGCCAAACGGTACCAACTCACCGATGCAGGGCGTTGGGCGGACGCGATCCAGTTTGTGAAAGACCGGGCCGGTAAAGGCTGGTTATTTGAGATCAATTACGAAGGGCTTTGAAGAGTAACGGACTGCTAAGCGTTCACCTTACCACCCTCGCGGTCTCTGGATTTCCTGGCTTTGAGCGAGATTTCCAGGTCAAGAGCGTCCGCTACCTTGAAAAGGGTGCTTAACGTTGAATTGTTGTCACCTTTTTCCAGCCGGGAAATAGCGGGCTGTTGGGTCCCGATAATCCGGGCAAGTTCCGCCTGGCTGATGCCAAGTTCGTTACGGCGCTTGATGAGAGCGCGGACCATATCATATTTAGGCTTGAGAGCGTCATACTCGCGGCGGATTTCCGGCTTACTGAGCAGTTCAGCCTCGAATTCTTCGTAATTAGTGTGTTTAAGTTCCATCATCATCCTGCCTATCTAACCACCTGCCAGTTCATTAACTTATCATACAATAATGTAGATTGACTTTTACAGCATTAAAAGTGACAAAACATCCTTGACAGACAAAGAACGCATGTTCTATAATCTACCCGCAAAGTACTCGCACGAGGCGGGAAAGGAGAAACCAACTTAATAGCGGGCGGTTATACCGAAAAAACCGGGTATGACGCCGCCGGAAAAGGAAAATCGCGGTGCGGCTTTCCAGGGTGAAGTACAGCCTTTCATAAATCCAGCCCCGAGCGTGAAAAAAAGTGTTAAAAAACACTTTTTCCAAAACAAATCTCGCAGGGGCCTCACCGTAGATGATCGGGAATGCAGGATGGGTCGTCTCACTTTCGTAAAGGGAGACCGAGAGGGGTTTGCGTAAACCAGCCAGATTCTCACGTCCGCCTCAGGCGGACTCAGAATGACAATGGAGGCAAAGAGGTGTACGGATTGCTTCGGTCCGCCTCGGGCGGACGCTCGCAATGACTGGCGCCTCCTTTGACACTCCCGCGCCATACCCTCCATAATGGAACCGTGCCAAAGCCGAAAGTCATCATCTTCGACCTGGATGATACGCTCATCGCCTGGAGTTCCGCCACACCCGCCCTCTGGACCGACCTATGCCGGGAATACGAAGGGCTGTGCGGCGTACCCCATGAAGAGCTTTACCGCGCCATCCGCGAGACCGGGGACTGGTACTGGAGCGACGCCGAACGCCACCGCACCGGGCGCCTGGACCTCTTCAAGGCGCGGCGGATACTGGTCGGAATGGCGCTTCAGAAGCTGGGCATCGGGGACGAAGCCCTGGCAAGCAAGCTGGCTGATGAGTTCAGCCATCGCCGGGAAGTCGCGACGAAACTCTTCCCGGAAAGCCTCGCCGTCCTGGCCCTGCTCCGCGAGCGCGGCTATCGATTGGGGCTGATCACCAACGGAGCGGCGGACATGCAGCGGGCCAAGCTGGAACGGTTCGCCCTGGAGCCATACTTCGACTGCATCGTCATCGAAGGGGAATTCGGGACCGGCAAGCCCGAGCCGGCGGGCTTCCTGCACATTCTCAAGTGCCTGAACGCGACCGGCCGGGAAGCCTGGATGGTGGGGGACGACCTGGAACGCGACCTCGCGCCGTGCGCTCCACTGGGCATCTTCAGCATCTGGCTGGACGGCGCCGGGAACGGTGTCCCGGCGGGCAGTAAGGTGAGACCGGATCGGGTGATACGGGATATCGCGGAACTGCCGGGTCTGCTCGAAGAAGAGCAGTAATGGCTATTGGGGCGGGACGCCGCTTTCCAGGGCCAGCTCGTCGAAAATCTCGATGACCACGCCGGGGCAGATATTGGTTTTCTGAACGATGTCCGAGTATAGAAGGGTGCCGTCCTCGAGGTAGATATTCCGGATCGTCTCCTTGATCTCCGTGCGGGGAATTTCATGGAAGATGACGGCCTGCTGCCCGAGCTTCTGCTCCAGTTCCGCCAGCCGCTCCTTTGTCTGCCTCAGCTCGTCTTCGAGGGCGAAGTAATGGTTTACCATACGCGAGGGATGGAAAAAAGTGCTGTCCGGCATCGTCGTGCTCCTTGGCGTTAGTTGGCTTACTCTCTATTATCCCCCGGATGTAAAGGGCTGTCCAGCCAAAAATGGGTGTTTGAATCCTCATCCTTCGACGGGCTCAGGACGAGCGGTTTCGTGTTTTGATTCCGAAGCAATGACCAAGTCCGTTACCAACTCAAGCTGATGGCTTGCTGAGAGCAGACATCGCGGCAGTTCTGACCGTTCTTCTGCTTGCAGGACTCGGCGCCGGGGCAGGAGAAGGAGAGCCGCTTGCGGAGGTCTTCCCGGACGATGGCCGTCGGGTGCCCGCCGTTCTCGCTCATCATATAGATGCCGGCGGGGCAGGCCTCGATGCAGTCCCCGCAGCCGTTGCAGAGCTCGGTATCGATGGTGATGAAATACTCTCCGGTGCCGTCGCTGTAGCCGTACTGGACCTTCTTCATGGCCGCGCCGCCGCCCTTGAAACGCTCCTCGGCATAGAGGGCCGCCCCGAGTGCGCCGCAGAGCTGGGGGTCTTCGCAGAGCATCGGCTTCAGTCCGACCTTCTCTTCCAGCTTGGCCACCATGCCCCTGTTCTTGGAGATGCCGCCGGTGATGGCGAACTGCTCCTGGATGGTGACCCGCTTGAGCAGGTTCAGGGAGCGGGTGGCGATGGCCTCGTTGAGGCCGGCCAGGATGTCCTCTTTGGCAACGCCCTTGCGATAGTAGCCGAGGGCTTCCGTCTTGGCGAACACGGCGCAGATGGTATTGAAGGGAATGGGGTGCTTCGACTGGAGAGCGACATCGCCGACCTCCGCCAATTTCAGGCCGAGGACGTCCGCGATCATTTCCAGGAAGCGGCCGGTGCCGCCGGCGCACTTGTCGTTCATGACGAAGTTGGTCACGTCCCCGTTGGCGTCGCAGTTGATGGCCTTGCAGTCCTGCCCGCCCATGTCCAGGATGGTGCGGACGCCCGGGAAGTACCAGGTGATGCCCCTGGCGTGGGCGCTTATCTCCGAGACGTTCTCCTGCGCGAACGGCACGAGCACTCGCCCGTAGCCGGTGGCGACGGTGTAATCGATGTCTTCCTTGCTGATGCCGGTGCCTTCCAGCACCGCGGCGAGGAGGGACTCGGAGGTCCTGACGCTCTCCGCGCCGGTGTCCCGGATGGCGGATGAGGCGATCTGCCCGTCCTTCATGACGACGGCCTTGGCGGCGCGAGAGCCGATATCGATGCCGGCGAAAATCATGCGCGGCCTCCTTTATCGATGGCTTCCTGCGCCAGGACGGCGGCCCCGGCAGCGGCGACGAACTGCGGGTCTTCCGCGATGAGCACGCTGAAGCCGAGTTCGCGCTCCAGGGCATAGACGATGCCCCGGTTCAAGGCGACCCCGCCGGTCATGGCAACCTCCCGGGCGATGCCGACGCGCTTGCACATGGACATGATGCGGGAGACGACGGAATCGAATATCCCCAGGGCGATTTCCGCCTTGGGAGTTGGCGG
>CAZPSP010000210.1:0-3717 GCA_964589285.1 uncultured Dehalococcoidaceae bacterium
AAAGAGGAGAGATATGCCATTAGTCGGTGTAGTGACCGGTTCCCAGAATGATGCCGAAATCATGCAGTCAACGCTGGACGTGCTGACGGAACTCGGCATCGACTATGAATTCAACGTCATTTCGGCCCACCGCAAACCGAAGCGGGTCAAGGAATATGCGGAGACGGCGAGCGAGCGCGGCATCGAGGTCATCATCGCCGCGGCCGGTATGGCCGCCGCCCTGCCCGGCGTCCTGGCGAGCATGACGACGCTGCCGGTCATCGGCGTGCCCCTGGCGGGGAGCGCCTTGAACGGCGTAGATGCGCTCTACTCCATCGTCCAGATGCCGGCGGGCGTGCCGGTGGCCTGTGTCGCCATCGGTAAAGCCGGGGCGAAGAACGCCGCCTACCTGGCAGCCGCCATACTCGGTTTGAAACATGATACAATTAAACGTGCCTATGACAAGTACCGCAGAGAACTTCAAGGAGACCGCTGATGATTGAACGGTATTCCCGGCCGGAAATGAAAAGGGTATGGTCGGACGAAAACAAGTACGAAAAGTGGCTGGAGATTGAAATCGCTGTCTGCGAAGCCTGGGCGGACGCCGGGGCGATACCCCGGCAGGCCATTCCCAAGATCAAGCTGGCCAAGAACAACCTGAAACGGATGGAAGAGATCCTCCAGCAGACCCATCATGACATGACCGCCTTCATCGGCTCGGTCTCGGAAAGCCTGGGTGAGGAATCACGCTATATCCACATGGGGCTGACGTCCTCGGATGTCATGGATACCGCCACCAGCCTGCTCCTCCTCGAAGCCTCGGAGATACTGCTCCAGGACATCAAGGACCTGACGGCGGTGCTGGCCCAGCGGGCCATCGAGCACAAGTACACGGTGATGATCGGGCGGACGCACGGCGTCCACGCGGAACCTACCTCCTTCGGCCTCAAGCTGGCCCTCTGGGTGGAGGAAATGAGGCGCAATCTCCAGCGTCTCACAGACGCCCGGAAGAACATTTCCGTCGGGAAGATATCCGGGGCCGTCGGCACCTATGCAACGGTCACGCCGGAGGTGGAAACGAAAGCCTGCCGCAAGCTCGGCCTGGAACCAGCCCCCATCTCCAACCAGGTCCTGCAGCGGGACCGGCACGCCCAGTTCGTAACCACGCTGGCCATTATTGCCGGTTCCCTGGAGAAATTTGCCACGGAGATCCGCGCTCTGCAGAAGACCGAGTTCCGGGAAGTTGAAGAGCCTTTCGGGGCCGGTCAGACGGGATCGTCCGCCATGCCGCACAAGAGGAACCCGGAGCTTACCGAGCGGGTCTGCGGCCTGTCACGGCTTATCCGCGGTTTTTCCATTACCGCCCTGGAAAATATCGCGCTCTGGCACGAACGGGACATCAGCCATTCCTCCAATGAACGTATCATACTCCCGGACGCCTGCCTGGCGCTGGATTATATCCTGGCCCTGTTCACCTCGGTCATGAAACGTCTCCAGGTCTTCCCGCACCACATGAAGAAGAACCTGGAACTGACACGGGGGCTCGTTTATTCACAGCGAGTCATGCTCGCACTCATTGCCAAGGGACTCAGCCGGCAGAAGGCGTACGAGATCGTCCAACGGAACGCCATGAAAGCGTGGAAAGGCAACCGGAACTTCCTGAACCTCCTGAAGAAGGACAGCGAAGTTACCGATGTTATGTCCACAACCGAACTCGAAGGCCTTTTCGATTACCAGCATTACCTTCAGCACGTGGACGAGGTCTTCAGGCGCCTCGGCCTAACCAAGCCTCAATGGCAGGGCACGCTGCCGGATACCATGGAACTGGGTCCCCGTTCCATCTAGTCGATAAGGGACGCGAGTCCCGGAAGGATAATATGGATAACGAAGTCATAATGGAGACCAATTTACCGCTCCCCGTTTTCATCAGGGGGAAGGTAAGAGATGCATACGACCTGGGAAGCCATCTGCTTTTCATCGCCACCGACCGCATGTCCGCATTCGATGTCGTCCTGCCCACGGGCATTCCGCTCAAGGGGCATGTCCTGAGCCGGCTTTCCTCGTTCTGGTTCCGCCGTACCAAGGACATCATCGCCAACCATATGACAGAAGCCGTCGATGATGTCCACTGCCTGGACTCATACCTGCCACAGGAGCAGCGTTTCTCCTACCCGGCTTACCTCCGCGGCCGCTCGATGGTGGTCAAGAAGACCAAACGCATACCGGTGGAATGCGTCGTCCGCGGTTACCTGGCCGGTTCCGCCTGGGCGGAGTACAAAGAGCACGGGACCATCAGCGGGGAGCGGATGCCGGAAGGCCTGAAGGAAAGCCAGGAACTCGAGCGTCCGATATTCACACCGACCACCAAAGCCGATACCGGCCATGACGAGCCTATGTCCAAGAAGGACATCATCAAGCTGATCGGTCTGAATATTGCGCAGGAAATGGAACAGGCCAGCATATCGCTGTACCAGTATGCCCATGAATACGCCAGGAGCCGGGGCCTCATCATCGCGGATACCAAGTTCGAATTCGGTATCGATAACGGTAAACTGGTAGTGATCGATGAAATGCTGACGCCGGACTCGTCACGGTTCTGGGACGTCAATAAATACGAGGCAGGCCGCCCCCAGGACAGCTTCGACAAGCAGCCGCTGCGAGACTGGCTGACCGCGACCGGATGGAACAAACGGCCGCCGGGGCCGGAGCTGCCGGACAACATTGTAAAGGAAACGACCCAGCGGTATATCATGGCTTACGAACGTCTGACCGAGCGCAAGCTGGCGATACTGGAATAAGCAGGCACAAAACGCGGGCCGTGAACAGCGGGGACGTCTCCATACCCCGTTCTCACGGCCCGCTTTGCTATCTGTTAAGACCGCCGGTTATTTTTCCGGGATGCCCTTGGTTGAGGTAACCTCGCTGGAGATCCGGTCATCAATGCGCGTAGCCATATCGATCGCGCGGCCCAGGCCCTTGAAAGCCGCTTCCGCCTTGTGGTGGTCGTTCTGACCCCGGACGGTTATCACGTGCAGGGCGATACGGGCTTCGATGGCGAACGACTCGAAGAAGTGACGAACGAGGTCTCCGGGCAGACCGCTGATGTCGTTCGAAACGAGCGGCAGGTCGATAACCGGGTATCCCCTGCCCCCAACGTCAACCGCAACGGTGACGAGCGCTTCATCCATGGGGACCGAGATGCTGGCCATGCGGGGGATGCCGCGGCGTTCACCCATGGCGTCGGCGAAGGCCTTTCCCAGGCAGATAGCGACGTCTTCCACGACGTGGTGGGAGTCATCGCCGGACGCCTTCACGTTGAGGTTCATGACGCCGTGTTTGGCGAACTGGGAGAGGAAATGATCGAAGATAGCGATACCGGTTGAAATCTCCCAGGTACCGTCGCCGTCGACATCAAGGTGGAGGTCGATGGATGTCTCGTTCGTGGTCCGCTTCGCCGTGGCGGCCCGGCCCTTGGGATATTCGGCTTCGAGGAGCCGGAGGGCGCCTTTGAGAAACCTGCCGCCCACCGGAATTTTGCCGGTCCTCGTCCGCTGGTACAGCGGACGGCTGCAACCGAGCTTGTCCGCCATGTACTGGTCAGAAAACCCGCCGCGCTCCTGGATCTGGACTACCTGCTGCAAAACCTTATTGACTTCTACCATTATTTTTGTTACCCCTTTTACGAGCTTGTTAAGTTTATATCACAATAATGTTAGTTGTCAAGTTGTGATTTGTTGA
>CAZPSP010000211.1:0-3699 GCA_964589285.1 uncultured Dehalococcoidaceae bacterium
ACTTCATTAACGATCCGGTTGGAGATGCGCGCCAGCAGGTCATACGGCAGCCGCGCCCAGTCCGCCGTCATGGCGTCGTCACTGGTGACGGCCCGGATCGCCGCCAGGTAGCCGTAGGTGCGGAAATCGCCCTGGACGCCCACGGAACGGACGTCGGTCAGCACGCAGAAGGTCTGCCAGAGCGGCCGGTAGAGCTTCGCCTTCTTTATCTCATTCATGAGGATGTGGTCCGCGGCCCGCAGGGTATCCAGCTTCTCGCGGGTAACATCCCCGATGCATCGGATGGCCAGACCCGGTCCCGGGAACGGTTGCCGCCAGACGATGTCTTCCGTCAGGCCCAACTCCGCGCCCACGAGCCGTACCTCGTCCTTGAACAGGAACCGCAGCGGTTCGAGCAGCTTGAGCGTCATTCGCTCCGGCAGCCCGCCCACGTTATGGTGGGACTTGATGATGGCGGAAGCTGAACTGACCGCGGAAACGCTCTCGATGACGTCCGGGTACAGCGTGCCTTGGGCCAGGAAGTCCACCTTCCCGATGCGGTTTGCCTCTTCCTCGAAGATGTGGATGAATTCTTCACCGATGATCTTGCGCTTTTTTTCAGGATCGACCACACCGGCCAGGCGATCAAGGAACCGGTCCGTTGCGTCCACGTAAATGATGTGCATCCCCAGGTGCTCCTGGAACACCTTCAGGGTGCGTTCCGCTTCCTCGTGCCGCAGCAGGCCGTTATTGACGAAGATGCAGGTAAGCTGGTCGCCGATGGCCTTGTGGATCAGCGTGGCGACGACGGATGAATCGACTCCGCCGGAAAGCGCGCAGACCACCTTGCCAGTACCGACCTGTTCGCGGATACGGTCCAGGCTCTCCGTGACGAAATGTCCCATCGTCCAGTTGCCCTTGCAGCCGCAGATCCGGTACACGAAGTTGCGCAGGATGTTCTTGCCTTCTGGTGTGTGGATGACCTCAGGGTGGAACTGGAGCCCGAACATCGTCTTCCCGTTACCGATAACGGCATTGGGCGAATTTTCCGTATAGGCGAGCGACGTAAAACCATCCGGGAGCGTTTCGATGCGGTCGCCATGGCTCATCCAGACCGGCGTTTGTTCCGGTATCTTGTTGAACAGCGGCGAGTTCACGTCACTGACCTGCAGTATCGAATGCCCGTATTCCCGCTTGTTTCCCGCTTTGACCACACCGCCGAGCTGCTTGGTGATGACCTGCATGCCGTAGCAGATGCCGAGCACCGGCAGGCCGCTGGAATACACATAACTGGGGGCCATGGGCGCGTCCTTGGCATAGACGCTGGCGGGGCCGCCGGAAAGAATGAAGCCCTTGGGTTTCAGCGGCTCGATCTTTTCCCAAGGGGTATCGTGCGGCAGGACTTCGCAGTAGACCTTGGCCTCGCGGACGCGCCGCGCGATGAGCATGTTGTACTGGGAACCGAAATCGAGGACGATGATGACTTCCCGCTCGACGCCGGGGTCCTGGATCTCGGCCTCGGCAGGCTGCTCTACGCCGGCTTTGGCTATTTCCAGGTACGTGGAAACTTCGATATCGTCGGTCGTGGCTACCCGATGGCTGTCATCGAAGGGGGGATTCTGTGCTTCTTTAACCATCTTCTATAGAACATAATGTACCATTATGCTATACTTATTTCAAGTAAGAAGAACGCTCCTCCACACTCCATAACGCCCGAGAACACGAAAAATTTCCACCGGCCTTTTTTACAGCATGACATACCAGTGCGATATCACCAGCGAAAGCCCCGCGGCCACGACTGCCCTGGGCCGGCGCATCGGTGAACAACTGACAGAGGGCAGCGTCATCGCCCTGACCGGGGAACTTGGCTGCGGCAAGACCCTCCTCACCAAAGGCATCTGCGAGGGCCTCGGCGTGCCGGGCCGGACGGTCAACAGCCCTACCTTCGTGCTGGTGAACGAATACCGCGGACGCCTGCCGGTCTTTCACCTTGATCTCTACCGCCTCGGCTCGGAAGCGGATGTCGTGGAACTGGGCATCACGGACTATTTCAGCCGCGCCGCATCCGGCGTCATGATTATCGAATGGGCGGAGAAGATACCCGACCTTCTGCCTCAAGATAAGCTCTTCGTCGAGTTCGACCGGCTGTCCGCTCGCAAACGCCGCATCGCCATGACAGCGGACGGAGAGCGGTTCAGGGACATCATTCAGGGAGAATGCCTTTGAAAATACTTGGTCTGGATACATCCGGCTATATCAATGCGCTCGGCATCGTCGACGGCGAACGCGTCGTCGGTGAAGCGCGTTTTCCCGCCGCCACGGACTCCCTGGAGCAGATCGTCGATAACATCGATACCTCCCTCAAGGACGCCGGCCTGGCCCTGAAAGACATCGACGGCTTCGGCGTGGGACTTGGTCCCGGCTCCTGGACCGGCATACGGGTCGGCGTCACCGTGGGTAAAACACTGGCTTTCAGCACCGGCAAGCCGGTGGCCGGCATCAGTTCCCTGGATGCGCTCGGGTTCGTCGCCCGTGATTATGGCTGGTTCATCTGCGCCGTTATCGCCGTCGGCGCGGGAGACGCGGTCTACGCGGGCCTCTACCGCCAGGACGACGGCTCAATCAAGCAGGTCGGCGACTACTTCACCGGCCGGCTTGCAGACCTGGCGCCGAAGCTGGAAGGGCCATGCGTGCTGGTGGCCAAAGGGGCGCGGGAATACGCCTCCGCCCTGAAACAGCACACCGATATCGAGATTGTCGGCATAGACGCCCGTCCCTACGGCTCGGCCGTGGCTACGCTGGCGGAGAAACGGCTCAGGAACGGTGACCAGGACGACGCCCTCGCTCTGTCTCCTTTGTATCTCAAAGAGTCCACCGCCAGGGCGTTCGTGAACAAGTACGCGGGGAAGAAAGACTGATGCTGGTACTGGGAATCGAGACCTCCTGCGACGAGACCTCCGCGGCGCTGGTGACCGATGGCGCGGTCATTGAATCAAGCGTTATCGCAACGCAACTCGACCTGCTGAAGAAGTACGGGGGCGTCGTGCCGGAAATCGCCGCCCGCCGTCACGCGGAACTCATCGGCTACGTCATCAAGGAAGCTCTGGACAAGGCCGGTAAGGCCCTCGACGACGTGGAAGCCGTGGCCGTGACCGCCAGACAGGGGCTGATCGGCTGCCTGCTGGTGGGCGTCGCCGCCGCCAAGTCGATAGCCTATTCACGGGACCTGCCGCTCATCGGCGTCCACCATATCGAAGGCCACATCTACGCCAACCGCCTCAGCAACCCCGATCTCCCGTTCCCGCACGTCTGCCTGACCGTGTCCGGCGGGCACACGCTGCTGCTCTATGTGCCGGACGAAACGACCTATGAGGTCATGGGCACAACGCTGGACGACGCCGCCGGCGAGGCCTTCGACAAGATTGCCAAGTTCTTCAACCTGGATTTCCCCGGCGGACCGGTCATCGACCGCCTGGCGAAGGAAGGCGACCGGACGGCATTTACGTTCCCCCGGCCCATGATCCGGAGCGGTAATGACGATTTCAGCTTTTCCGGCCTGAAAACGGCCGTTATCAACAAGTTCAAGACCAAGGTTGCCCGCAACGCGCCGCTGCCGCTGGCGGACATCGCCGCCAGTTTCCAGGAAGCCGTGGTGGACGTGCTGATGAAGAAGACGCTCCGGGCGGCGGAAGCGCGCGGCGTCAGCGCCGTCAGCGTGAC
>CAZPSP010000212.1:0-3682 GCA_964589285.1 uncultured Dehalococcoidaceae bacterium
ACACCCTATCCTACACTCTTTCCCTACACGACGCTCTTCCGATCTCGGGACTGGAATTCAGCCTGGTTGAAACGGAAGCCCAGCGATGCTTCAATTGCGGATGCGACGGTGTAAATCCTTCCGACACGGCGCCCGCGCTTGTCGTCTTCGACGCAACGATAGTTACCTCCAAACGGACCATCAAGGCGGATGATTTCTGGGTTGCCGACCGGGGGCTGAAGCCGACCGCGCTCGATGATGATGAGATCATTACCGAAATCCGGATACCGAAGCCTCAAGCTGGTGTGAAGAGCGCTTTCATCAAGTTCGCGATGCGGAAATCAATTGATTTCCCCATCGTCAACTGCGCGGCAGCCATCCGGACCCAAGCCGGTGTTGTGAAATCCGCCAGGATATGCCTGAATGCCGTCTACAGCAACCCGTACCGGGCAACAAAAGCCGAGGAGTACATCATCGGCAAAGCGATCAATGAAGACATCGCCGACGAAGCTGGAGCAGCCGTGGTAGCGGATGCGGTCGCCTTGCCGTACAATAAGTTCAAGATACAGATAGCCAAAACCCTGGTCAAACGCGCGATACTGGGATGCAAATAGTTGTAATGGTTCAGGAAAAATGAACGGGAACTCCGGATTTCCCAGGCTGAAGATAAAACTGCCTTCCGGTATCGACGAATGGTATGTAGTAGACCTGGAACAGGCCGGAAGTTCTCTCGACTTCGAACATGCGGTCTTTATGGTCGAAGGGCAGACGGTCCATTCTTATGAAGAGCTGTTTGCGCTGGTTACCCGAGATGATTATAGGGAAAAAGAGTCTCTCGAGGTAACCTTGCTGCAGGTGATCGAAGGCGGATAGACGAGACGAAGCATAACTTCCCGGTTATGCGGATTTGCGGGAACCGGTACCAATCTGAACAATCGAGGCGGAGCGTAAATAGGCTCCGCCTTTTCTACCGTTTTTTCGGCCCTATCGCATAGCCTTCAACCAGCCTGGATGCCTTCACGGGGTCCGATTCCAAAAACACCCAGCGCGCCTGCTTGATTCACCTCTGGTACCACCGCTCGCGGCTGGGCGCCAGCCCATCGTCAAAATTGAGGTCCGGGGCGTAAAACCGGTCCATCGCGTGGATGGTCTCCGCAGCCTGCCCGTCTTCACTATATGCCATGAAATACTCATGCATATAGCGAGCTATCTTTTCATACATGCTGATTCACCCGCCGGTCATTCGGTAATTCTCTTATATCACTCCCCGCAATTGAGGATCCAGAGCATCCCGCAGGCCATCCCCGACCATATTAAAGGCGTAGACAACGAGCATTATGGCAACGCCAGGAGCAAAGGAGAGGACCGGGTTCTCAAGCAAGTATTGTCGCCCATCATTCACCATATTGCCCCAGGTGGCAACCGGCTGCTGGACGCCGATACCGAGAAAGCTGAGTCCTGCTTCAGCCAGAATCGTTGTGCCGAGCATCATCGTCATCATGACGATGAGCGGAGGAAAACAATTAGGGGCAAGGTGGCGGAACATCATGCGTGAATGACTGGCTCCCAGGGAACGGCCGGCCAGTATGTAATCATTTTCCTTCACTGAAATCACCTGTCCGCACATCAGCCTGGCATAAGCGGGAACCATTGTTATGGCAAGCGCCATGATGACGTTGTTTATCCCCTCTCCAAGGAGGGAAGCGACGAGCAGCGCCAGAATCAGCATCGGGAAAGCCATCAACGCGTCTATTATTCTCATAAGTATGGCGTGGACCCAGCCGCCGTAATACCCCGCGATCAGTCCCAGTACCATGCCGACCGCCGATCCGCATAATACCACGATGACACCGATGAGCAACGATATCCGTGTTCCGTAGATAGTCCTGCTCAGCGTATCTCGTCCCAGGGCGTCGGTGCCGAACCAGTGGTCGCTGCTCGGCTGAAGCAGTACGTTCATCATATCGACCTTATCGGGATCATAAGGAGCCAGCAAGGGGGCGAATATGGCGGTAATGATGAAAATCAGTATGATCACCATACCGAGCACGACGACCCATCGATTCAGAAACACTTTTGTAAAGCGCTTGAATTCGCTCACATGCGGATCATTTTCACTAATCGCCGGGCTTAAACTAGCCTCTTGAGGCATTTCATTTCTCCTTAACTGTAATGCACCCTCGGATCAAGCCAGCCATAGGTAATATCCACCAGGAGATTGGAAAAAACGATGGCTATGGCCATTATCAAGGTTATCGCCTGTACGTACGGATAATCCTGGTTCATGACCGATGTTACCGCCAGTCTTCCCATTCCCGGTATATTGAACACCTGCTCGATCAGCACCGCGCCGCCCAGGATGGTGCCTACGCCCATGCCGGAGAGAGTCACAACGGGCATAAGTCCGTTTTTAAGGGCGTGCTTCAGAATGATCGAGCGTTCCTGCAGACCCTTGGACCAGGCGGTGCGGATGTAATCTTTCCTGATCACCTCGAGCATACTGGAACGAGCCTGTCTCGCATTTCCCGCGATAGGTCCTAACGCCAGGCAAAAAACCGGCATAATAAGCTGCTTGAGGCTCATCCAGAAATCATCAAAGGGAGAAGTATATCCCATAACGGGAAGCCACTTGAAATACAATGCGAACACGTATATCAGGATCACCCCCAGCCAGAAAGTCGGGACGGTGATGCCGATATTGGACAGTGTTGTCACGATATTGTCCAGCCAGGAGCCACGGCGGATGGCGCACAACACGCCCGCCGGAATACCGACGACCGTGGAAACGATGAATGCCAGTATTCCTATGTAGGCGGTGATCGGCAAACGCCTGCCTATCTCCTGTGTGACGGGCGAGTGATTCAGGATCGATTCTCCAAAATCACCTCGCAGTACTCCCCCTACCCAACTGAAATACTGTACCATCAGGGGGCGATCCAATCCGTATTCATGCCGTAACTGGTCAAGCTGCTCCTCACTGATTTCCTGAGAAGAACTGGCGGAGATATACATCATTACCGGGTCACCGGGAAGAAGACGCATTGCCAGAAATACCAGAACGGAGACTAAAAAAAGCACGATTAACGCCAGAATCAATCTACGTATAATGTAAGTCGTCATATGCTGTCCAATCTGTAAAGTGTATTTAACGGATTGAAATAAGGAACTAAATATGAGTTGTTCTGCGATGCGTTTCTATCTTGTACTTTCTTTAAAGGCGGACCTCATATTATTGAGGAATATTGCAGAGAGCGTTGATGAAAGAGTACCTCTCGTCGATGATGTGCTGCAGTTTGGCAAGTTCGGGTTCTTTCAAATGGGAGAATTTCCGTACCAGTTTTGTCAATTCCTGGACCGGCAACGGGTTGGTAACCTGCTGGGTAAGGCGAAACTTTTTTTCTTCCGATTCCCACAATGGAAAATAATTTGTCCTGACGGCCGTTCTGCATACGTGAATGGACTGCGAACTGTCAAACCGCCAGCCCATGACGCAGGGTGCGAATACATGGATATAAACGAATCCTTCCTTTTGTTTCTCCATGGCTTTATTCAGTTTCTTGGCGAAGTCCTCCAGGTGGCTCAGAGTTGCCGTCGCGACATACGGCGCCCCATGCAATGCCATCAGCAGAGGAACATCTTTTGCGGCCATAAGCTTACCTCTGCCTGTTTTCCCTGCCGGTGTGGTGCTGGTAGATGCTCCGAA
>CAZPSP010000213.1:0-1714 GCA_964589285.1 uncultured Dehalococcoidaceae bacterium
TCTGGGCTTCGGGGCGGCCGCCTATCCGGCTGACGCTGATAACGCCCCTCACGCCGTCTATCTTTTTCAGGACCTGGCTCAACTGGGCCAGGCCGGTAATCTCTATAGTTAAATATACAGTAATCAGCCGTCCATTTCCATTCGCCATGTTGATGGAGGTGATGTTGACTTTTTCTTCTGCTACCATGGTGGTGAGGTCCCGCACCAGCCCGACACGGTCCCAGGCTTCGACCTGGATGTTCACCTGGTAGAACTGATCGCCTTTCGCCCACTCCACCGGTACCAGCCGTTCCTTTTCCTGCTCGTTCTTCACGTTCTGGCAATCCGCCCGGTGCACGGTCACGCCGCGGCTGCGGGTAATGTACCCGATGATGTCATCACCCGGGACGGGATGGCAGCACTGCGCGATGTTGACCATGAGGTCCCCTACCCCGAGCACCCGCACCGCCGAAGGCCCTGCCTTGGACGGTGAAATCGCTGATTCAAGCTCATCTTTCCCCACTGCTTCCCGGGCAAGCTTGAGCACGATCTGATGAGCGGTTACGGTCCCGTTGCCCAGCGCCACCAGGAAATCGTCCAGGTTATTGAACCCGAACATCTCCGCCAGGGCCATGCGTTCCACGTCGATGCCCAGGCGCTTGAGTTCCTTTTCAACTATCAGCCGGCCCCGCTCGATGTTCTCGGTCCGTTCCTGCTTGTTGAACCACTGCCGTATCTTGGCCTTGGCATGGGTGGTCTTGACGTAGCCGAGGTTCGGGTTCAACCAGTCCAGGCTCGGTCCCCGCGTTCCTTTGGCGGCGATGATTTCCACCACGTCACCGTTCTTCAATTCATAATTGAATGGCACCAACTTGCCGTTGACCTTGGCGCCGACACAGCGGTGCCCGAGGTCCGTATGCACGCGGTAGGCAAAATCGAGCGGTGTCGCCCCGCGCGGCAGGTCCTTGATCTCTCCCTGCGGTGTGTAAACGAACACCTGGTCGATGAAGATGTCCGTCTTGACGGATTCCAGGAACTCCTCCGCGCCGCTGAGTTCGCGGTGCCATTCGATGAGCTGGCGGAGCCAGGCGACGCGCTCTTCGAACTTGAGGTCCGTTCCGTCGCCCCCCTTGTACCGCCAGTGGGCGGCGAGGCCGTATTCGGCAATTCTGTGCATTTCACGGGTGCGTATCTGGATCTCGATGGGCGTGGTCCCGAACGCCCTGACCGCGGTGTGCAGCGCCTGGTAACCGTTCGGCTTGGGATTAGCGATGTAGTCGTCGAAAGCGTCCGGCAGCGGGTGCCAGATACTGTGAATGACCCCGATGGCGCTGTAACATTCCGGTATATCGGCCACCAGGACCCGGAGCGCCAGCAGATCATGGATCTGGTCGAAGTGCCGCCCGACAGCGGCGTACCGCTCCATCTTCTGGTGAATGCTGTAAATATGCTTGGGGCGCCCGGATATGTCCGCCACGACCCCCACTTTTTCAAATTCCTTCTTCAGTACGTCGATGGCCTTGCTGATGAACGTTTCCCGCTGGTTCCGGCGCACGTTCAGCAAACGCGCGATGATCTGGTACTCCCTCGGCTGGAGATACTGGAAGGACAGGTCTTCAAGCTGCCATTTCAGTTCCCAGATGCCCAGGCGGTGGGCGAGCGGGGCGTAGATGTCCAGCGTTTCCTGGGCGTTGACGAGCTGGCGCTCCTTGGGCAGCCAGTTGAGGGTCCGCAT
>CAZPSP010000213.1:1814-3652 GCA_964589285.1 uncultured Dehalococcoidaceae bacterium
TAGGCGGTCTGAAGGGGATGCTCCAGGTACGGGTCACCGGAAAGCCGCTGCTGCCCCCGGTGCTTTTCTTCCGCGAAGCGGTAGGCCTCTTCGATAACGGAGAGTTTTTCCGCCGGGAGATACTCCCGGGCCTTTTCCAGAAGTCGTTCGAATTCCATGGCCTTTTTCCACAAGCGGGAGCACCGGTTTGAGCTTCCCTTCGCCGGATGTTCGCTACATTATGTCTACAGTATATCGTATCTGCCCGGGAGTGTAAATTAAGAGGTCGAAATTCAAAGGTCATAAGTCAAAAGTGGGAAGATACCAGCCGCGCGCCCATTTTCACCTTTGAGTTGTGGCTCTGAGTTTTGAGTTTCCCCAGGATTTCCTGTATTCTTTCCAGTAGGAACACAAGGAGGCACGCAGTGTACCAGGCAGCCCGCGGCACAACGGACATTCTCCCCACAGAACAACCCTACTGGGAATACGTGCGCGGTACGATAGCCCGGGTCGCGGCCCTCTACGGGTTCCAGCGCATCGATACCCCCATCTTCGAAGACACCAGCCTCTTCAGACGCAGCGCCGGGGAATACACGGACATCGTTCAGAAAGAGATGTACACCTTCGATGACCGCGGCGGCAACAGCCTCACCCTGAAACCGGAGGGAACGCCCGCGGTCTGCCGGGCTTACATCCAGCACGGCATGCAAAACCAGCCCCAGCCGGTCAAGCTCTATTATTTCTCCCCGATTTTCCGTTACGACCGCCCCCAGGCCGGCCGCTACCGCCAGCACTACCAGTTCGGCTGCGAAGCCATCGGCGACGCCGATCCCATGATCGACGCCGAGGTCATCGCTATGGCGTGGTCGTTCTACAAGGAACTCGGCCTGACCGGTCTGTCCCTCCAGCTTAACAGCATCGGCTGCCGCGAATGCCGTCCCAAATACCTTACTGCCCTCACCGGCTACTACACCGGCCGCACGGAGGTCCTCTGCCGGGACTGCGCCGTACGGCTGGAGAACAATCCCCTGCGCCTCCTCGACTGCAAACAGGCTTCCTGCCAGGAGATCGCTGAAGCCGCACCCCAAAACCTGGAATATCTCTGCCCGGACTGCGCCGCGCACTTCCAGGCGGTCCAACACTACCTGCAGCTGCTCGGCATTCCCTTCCAGGTCAACCACCGGCTCGTCCGCGGCCTGGACTACTATACCCGCACCGTCTTTGAAATCCAGCCGCCGGATGAAGGCGGCCAGAGCACCATCGGCGGGGGCGGCCGGTACGATAACCTCATCGAAGAACTCGGCGGCAAACCCACCCCCGCGGCCGGTTTCGCCACCGGGATCGAACGCACCATTCTCAACCTGAAAAAGCAGAATGTCAGCGTTCCTTCTCCGGCGGGAGCGGACGTGCTCGTCGCCCACCTGGGCGAGGCCGCCGGAGACGCCGCTTTCATCGTTACGGCGGACCTGCGCGCCGCCGGAATTCGCGCCATCGCCGCTACCGGCAGCCGGAGCCTCAAGTCCCAGTTGCGGCAGGCCAATTCCCTCGGCGTCGCCTATGTGGTCATCATCGGTGAAGATGAAGTGAAAGCCGGTACCGTGACCCTGCGGCACATGGCCGGCGCCGGGCAGGAGACGTTACCCCTGTCTGAACTGATAGGCCGTCTGGTATCGTAACCGTAAGTCAAATTGCACTAGTCAAAGGGAATATGCCTGCCCTGGTGAACGGGCGGGTAAGGTAAAACTCACGCCTCTCCGAATCGGGTAGCTCGGACTTCTCTCCCCGCGGTCCTCCCCTTGTTCGTCCTTTCTCCCGCCCTCTCATTCCTGGCCCCTGATCGGGAAACCATCCTCGCTGGC
>CAZPSP010000214.1:0-3582 GCA_964589285.1 uncultured Dehalococcoidaceae bacterium
AGGTCAGGGCAGCGGTAAAAGAAGCGGACGTGGTCTACACGGACACCTGGGTGGACATGGAGTTCATCAACGATCCGGCCTATGCGAAAACGAAGCAGGAACGCATGGAGAAGATGCTGCCGTTCCAGGTGAACGAGGCGCTCCTCGAAGGATCGAAGGCCGCGGTCATGCATGACATGCCGATTCACGCAGGGTACGAGATCGACCGCGATACGGTTGAAAAGCACATCGATACCATCCTGCAACAGGCGGAAAACCGGAAATACGCCCAGCAGGCGGTACTGCTCGCTCTCATCGGGGGAGATTAAGGGACTCGCTTTGCCGGCAAGCTCATGGGATTTTTCGCTAAACTGAATTCCTTTGACACCCAACGTTCCTGCTGATACTATGGTTCAAATCGCAAAGGAGGCCGATATGGAACCTCTTAAAGTTGGACTGGCGGGAACGGGGGCCATCGCCCGGTATCACCTGAATGCTTACAGGAACCATCCGGACAAACTCAAGCTGACGGCGGTCTGCGATGTCCGTCCGGACGCCATGGAGAACTTCGCGAGTGAGGCCGGCGTTAGTCACTGTTATGCCGACTTTAGAGGGATGCTGGAAAAAGCGGACATCGACGCCGTGGATATCTGCACCATCCATGACCAGCACGAAGCCCAGGTGCTGGCCGCGGCGGCGGCGGGAAAGCGTATCTTCCTGGAAAAACCGATGGGCATCACGCTGCAGCAATGCCGGAACATGGTGGATGCCGCGAATAAGGCCGGCGTAACGTTCATGGTCGGGCATGACCTGCGCTACATGCCCTATACCATCGCCATCAAGCAGTGCATCGAGAGCGGCGAACTCGGTCCGGTGCGGGTGACCCGGTGTGTCCTTATCTCCAATATGGACTTCGGGAGCGGCGGCTACCCGCCGGGAAGCTGGCTCAACGACCCAAAACGGGCCGGCGGCGGCATGGTGATATCCGGCATCATCCACCAGATCGACCTCATGCGGTATTTCATCGGGGACATTGCCTCGGTCAATGCCGTCAACCGCTCCGTGCGCCGTCCCGATGTCGAAGAATACGCCTGCGCCACGCTGGAGTACGAGAACGGGGCCATCGGAGACATTCTCGTCATCGGTTCGGCGACGCGCTCGCCGGTCGGCTGCCAGTACACGCTCTACGGCAGTGAGGGAACGATATTTTCCACCCAGGCCGAGGACCGGACCTACCAGTTCGGCCACGGCATGATAGCTTCCCGGCGGCGGGGTAACCAGGGGGCTTCTTTTAATGATTTTGCGCCCATCGAACCGGTCAGAGGCCCGTATCCCGGAGACGATCCGTTCGTGAATGAACTCCTGCACTTTGCCGAATGCTGCCGGGACGGCAAGGAACCGCTGACCAGCGGCCGGGACAATCTGGACACGATGAAGGCGGTTTTCGGCATCTACGAATCGTTCAGGACCGGTAAAAAGGTAGAACTGGCATCACTCTGAAATTAATCCTTTGGGAATCTGCGAAGACATAACACGGCTGTTGGTGTTCCTGGCTGAACCCGGTACAATTATAAGTAATTACCGTGTATCCGGAGTTGAAGCATGCACCGACTGTATAAAGAGTTCAGCGCCCTTCTCGATGCTGAAGACCGGGACGCCTGCGTGCGCTTCGCCCTGGACCGCCTGCAAAATCGTGACCTGGACGTCGTTACCCTTTACGATGAAATACTCACCCCGTCCCTCTACGCCGATTTCTGCAGGGAAGAAGACCAGGACATCTGCATCTGGAAGGAGCATGTCCGCACTTCCATCGTCCGCACCGTTGTGGAAGTCGCCTATCCCTACGTTATCCGGGAGCGGGACGCCGCGGGAAACAGGAAAAAGAGTACGGTTGCGGTGGTCTGCCCGCCGGAAGAATGGCACGACCTGGGCGCGCGCATGGTGGCGGACTTTTTCACGGTGGCCGGCTTCAAGACCACTTTTGTCGGCGCCAATACGCCGCGGCGGGAGATCATCAACGCCCTCCGGCACCTGCGGCCGGATTACGTAGCTGTCAGCATCACGGACTCCTATAACCTCGTCGGCGCCCGGCGGGTGGTTGCGGAAATCCTGGAACTGCGGACCGATTTCGCCTTCAAGCTTGTCCTCGGCGGCCAGGCCTGCCGGAACAATGCCGAAACCTGCAAGGCCATGAATGCGGATTACCTTTTACATACCTCCGCTGAAATTATGAAGCTGGGAGAAGCCTGAGTCATGCTGCCGTTCTCTCTGGCGGTCCGTTTTCTCAAGTCCGGGCGCGGGCAGACGGTGCTTATCGTCGCCGGTATTTCAATAGCCGTGGCGGCCCAGATATTCGTCGGACTGCTCATCACCAGCCTGCAGAGCACACTGGTGGACCGCACCATCGGCAACCAGCCTCAAGTAATCATCAACCCGGCTGGTGATGAGATAACGGTCCCGGACTACCGGCAAAAGGTAGATGAAGTCAGGCGATCCGGCTTGGTGGAGACCGTGGCTGTCGCCGCGAGTGGCAATGCCTTCATCAGCGAAGGCGCCCGGACAGCCCCGGTCCGGGTCCGCGGCATCGACGATCAGGCCGGGGCCATCTACGGTCTGTACGATGCTCTGACGCAGGGCGACCTTCCCGGTCCCGGTCAGGCGCTCGCCGGCAAGGGCCTCCGGGACGAGTTCAATTACCAGGCCGGGCAGCGGGTGACCGTTACCACCCCGGCGGGGCAAACCGCGACGTACGAACTATCCGGGTTCTTCGACCTCGGGGTGGCCCAGTTGAACGAGAGCTGGCTGTTTACCCCGCTGGAGACCGCGCAGGAACTCTTCGGCTACGGTAGCGGCGTTACTTCAATCGAAATGACCGTCGAAGACTACTTCGCGGCTGATGCCATCGCCTCGGACATTGCCGGCACAATAGATACGAGCGGGATCACTATTACCAACTGGAAAGAGCAGAACGAACAGTTGCTGAGCGGTCTCCAGGGCCAGAGCATCTCCAGCCTCATGATACAGATCTTCATTATCGTGTCAGTGGTCATCGCCGTGGCCGCCATTCTCGCCATTACCGTTTTTCAGAAATCGCGCCAGCTCGGGATTCTCAAGGCGATGGGCATCAAGGACCGGGCCGCCAGTCTTATTTTCATTTATGAAGGGCTTATCATCGGGCTTATCGGCTCGATTCTGGGCATCGCGCTCGGTCTCCTGCTGCTCCTCGGCTTTTCCTACGGGACGTCACAGGGAGAAGGCCCGGCACTCATCGATATTTCCATCGATTACACCTTTATCGCCATATCCTGGGGCATCGCGGTGGTCGCCGCTGTGCTGGCGGCCCTCATTCCGGCCCGCCGTTCGCTCCGTCTCAACCCCATCGAGGTGATACGTGAAGGATAACGCGGAAGACATCATCAGGCTGGAAAACGTCGAGAAGGTGTATCCCGGCGCCGTCGAGACGCAGGTCTTGTTCGATATCAACCTCGGCATCGGCAAGGGGACCTTTAACTCCATTGTCGGACAGTCCGGCAGCGGCAAGACGACCCTGCTCAACATCATCGGCACGCTGGACCGCCCGACGCGCGGCAGCGTTACCATCGA
>CAZPSP010000215.1:0-3504 GCA_964589285.1 uncultured Dehalococcoidaceae bacterium
ATCATCATTCGCCATCGCAGCAGCGCCTATCGTTAGAAAGGTTTTTTCAGGAGCCATGTGAGTTGGTTCCTGATAGCACGGCTTTTGTCTCTTACGCCTTCCCCGTATACTGTTTCCCGGTGTTCGTCGCAAAGTGGAACACCGGCCGGTGGATCTCAAGGATGTTGAGCGGATTGTGCAGGATGCCGGCCGGTATGTAGGCCAGGAAGGTCTGGTTCATCACGTTCCGCTCCCCGTCTATGTATAACTCGATTGTCGCTCCGAGATCATTCAGGTCCTTCGGGTCCGTCCCGAAGAACCCCAGCACTTCATCGAACTCATGCGTATGCGGTTCGGGACTGGCTTTGTCTTCCTTGTCCGTCGGCCAGAACCAGACACACTCCACGTAAAAAGCTCCCGGGATTACTTCGCTGTCCAGGTACATCACCCGCGTGCTCGTCTCGGCGGAAAGATTGCCGCCCCATTTGGGTACCGTGATGTTCTCCTTGGGCTTCGTGACAACGTATTTGCCATGGCTGATTTCGTACATCGTATATTTCTCCCGTTCATGTATCGGTTCACCTATTATATGTTCGTTGTGAAGGGTATGTAAACCGCGTACGGTTCCGGAGGTCCGAGTGAAATTGGGTGCTGGTACCGATGTGTGCAGAGCAGACGTGAAATATGGTATACATTAAAGGGAAATGAAGAAAGACGTCTTTGTCCTCGGCATTCATGACGGCCATAACAGCGGCGCGGCGTTACTGAAAAACGGGGCCGTCCTCGCTGCCATCAACGAGGAGCGGATCAACAACATCAAGAACTACAGCGGGCCGCCGCTGGAATCTATTAAACGGGTGTTTATAATAGCAGGTGTCGCCCCGGAAGAGGTCACCCTTATTGCCATGGTCGGCCTCCTGCACACTCACGCTCCCCTGAAAGAAGAACCGTTACATACCCGCCTTTACCAGAAGCTGACCCCTTATGTCCACAGCCACGCTTTCTGTAACCTGCTCGTCAGGACCCTGCACCCGCGCCGCAAGATGGATGAGCTGAAAGCTCTCTTCCGGGAACTGGGTATCGCGGACCGTGAAGTGTTCTTTGTGGAACATCACCTGTCCCATGCCGCCTGCGCCTACTACAATCGACCCTGGGACGGCGCCGCGCTGGTGCTGACCCTGGATGGGGCGGGAGACTGTCTCAGTTCCACCGTCTCCATCGGGCAGGATTCCGCTATCAAGCGCATTGCGTCGTCAACTCATTTCGATAGCCCCAGCAACAATTTCTACTCTGAGATAACCGGCTTCTTCGGCCTCAAGCGCTGGGAGCACGAATACAAGGTCATGGGCCTGGCGCCGTACGGCCGCCCGGAATACTGCATCGACGAGATGCGTAAACTCGTCCGTGTGAATCCGCGGAAACCGCTGGAGTTCCAGAATACCAGCGGGCGGTACCTCACCGGCCTCCAGCCGCTGCTCCGGAAAAAACTTGCTGAACAGCGGTTCGATAACGTTGCCGCTGCCTGCCAGCAGCACTATGAAGAAATCCTTTCCCAATGGGTAAAAAACTGCGTGAAAGAGACCGGTATCAGGAAAATAGCCTGCGCCGGCGGCTCGTTTCTCAATGTCAAGGCCAACAAGCTGCTCCGAGAAATGGAAGAGGTCGAGGACGCCTTTTTCTATCCGGCCTCGGACGACGGCGGCACGCCGGTGGGCGCTGCCCTCGAAGCCTACAACCGTTATTGTGAACGTGAGGCTGTCGATGCCGTCAAGGTCCCTCTGCGGGACATGTATTATGGCGATGAGTATGACGATTCCCGCATGGAAAAGGCCATCGGGGAAAAAGGCTGGCGGCAAAAGGCCGTCCGGTACGATAATGTAGAGGCTGAGGTTGCCTCATTGCTTACAGACGGGAAAATAATAGCCCGGTTCGGCGGCCGCGACGAATGGGGCCCCCGCGCGCTCGGGAACCGCAGCATTCTTGCCGACCCGCGCAGCATGAGCGTTATCCGTAAGATCAATTTTGCCATCAAGCAGCGGGACTTCTGGATGCCGTTCGCCCCGGCGGTGCTGGAAGAACGGATTAACGATTACCTGGTCGATGCCCGCCCGGCCCCGTATATGATAGAAGCCTTCGATACCAGGGAAGCCGCCATGGACATCATCGCCGGCCTGCACCCCTTCGACCTGACCGCCCGCCCCCAGACCGTTAACGACTGGAACCCGTCCTATCGCCGCATCATTGAGAGCTTCCAGGACCTGACCGGGGTTGGCGGTTTGCTGAATACCTCGTTCAATCTCCATGGTTTTCCCATCGTCGGTACGCCGGAAGTGGCCCTGAATACCCTTGCCCAGAGCGGTCTGGACGGGTTGTGCCTGGGCAACTGGCTCGTGATGAAGTAGGAAGCTATCAGCCCGTGGTTTCGATTATTTCACGGTACAAATGCTCGTATCGCTCGGCCCCTTTTGGGAGCGATAGCTCATCCCGGATATAGGCAGCGGCTTTTCGTACCTTTCCCTCCATTTGTTCCGGACTATCGATGACCCGGTTGATCACCCGGACTGCATGTTCACTATTACCGAACTCAACGAGATATCCGGCGTCCATCTTGACCAGGTTTTCGCTGGACATCGTTCCACTACTGGTAATGACCGGCGTTCCGCACAAAATCGCTTCGTACATTACGCGGGAATTATATTCATAGAGAGAAGGCTGAACGAGGACATCGGCGTCTTGTAAGGCTGAGAGTTTGGTTTCTCCCTGGATGAAACCGGTAAAGATCACTTTTTCGGTCAGGTCCAACTGTTGTACATGGTGTTTCAGATATGCCAGGTAACCGTCATCGTTTCCGGCAATGACGAGTACCATATCGTTCCGCGCCTCGGTCAATGAAGCAAAAGCATCCAGCAGAAAATCGAGGCCCTTTATCTTGTGTATTCTGCCCAGAGACAGGATTATCTTTTTATCATGTATGCCGTAACGCTCGCGGAAACTGCCGCTTGGGGGTAAGCTGTCGAACTCAGTTATATCGAAAGGTGGCGGGAGTAGCGCTATTCTTTCCCGTTTGACGCCGAATTGTAGATATTCCTCGATTGATGCTTCGTTATGCGCGATGACCCTGCTGGCGTCATGCAAGACCCGCTTCCCGGTAGCAGCGTCGAAAAGGTGCTTGAGGGCCCAGACAGCGGGCCGCTTTCCTCCTGTTGTCCGTGGCAAAGTGCCATGGCTCTCCAATACGTAGGGTACGTTCTGTAATCTTGCTTCCCGGCTGAGAATCAGATTCTGATAACTTCGGTAGGTTTGAAGGTGGATAAGGTCGAATTCCTTGAGATGCAGCCGGGCTTCCCTGCGTAGAGATGGCATGTAGCAGAAATTGAATGTGTTACTCCGGCAGGGAAAAAGCCGTACTTCCACGTTTTCCGGCATGGCATCGATGAATGCCTGGTCTTTCTTGTAATCCGAGGCATAAATGACGATCTGATGCCCGCGGGCGGCCAGGGCTTTCGTAACATCTCGCATCACCGT
>CAZPSP010000216.1:0-3486 GCA_964589285.1 uncultured Dehalococcoidaceae bacterium
AGCCAGTCCAGCTTCTTCACCACCAGCGTCACTCCCACCGCTACCACCGTGCCGATAGCCGCGCCGGCCAGGATGTCCGTCGGGTAATGGATGCCCACGTACACCCGTGAAAACCCGTGAAGCGCCGCCAGCAGAATGAGCCATGTGCCCACCCGCCGGTTCCACAGGAATATCGCCACGGCAATCCCAAACAGGATTGCGGCGGAATTGGACGGGAAGGAAGGATCGGTGGGCCGGTAGAAAAGCAGGTGCACCGGCAGGCTGAAGAAGGGCCGGGGCCTCACGTAAGCCAGGTTGACAAGATACACGCCGAGCTGGGAAAGGCCCAGGCTGATGGCGGCGCAGATGACGCCTGTCTGGTTGATGGTGCTGTTCCGCCGCCCCCGGTAACCGAACCAGAGGGCCAGCAGGACCAGGCAAAAACCCACGATCATGAAGTAATCGTTGGCAACGTTGGCAACCAGTTTATCCAGGAAAGGGACTCTGCCTCCCAGCCCGTTTATCCAGAGGAATACCGTTTCATCCGCGGACATCAGGCCCCGTCACTCCCCAGATGATCGGTCGGGTACAGGTTTCGGGCCACGCGCTTGGCGGGGGCCTTGCGCCGCTCTTTGACTTGGACCCTGACCCGTGAGAACTGTGCTATCACGTAACTGGCCCCGATGGCGCATATCACGGCAAAGACAAAAAGAAAGAACTGCTGCGTGCCTTCAATGACCCCGGTAAGGTTCCTGCTGTTCCAGGTAAAAAACCCGAACATGGAAAGGCCGAATGTTGCCAGCCCGAAAAGGTAGCCGTGCAGCTTGCGATTGAAGAAAAAGAAACTGGCGCGCCCGCTCCTGGCCGCGGCGGCTTGCATTACGCCCATCGCTGCTAAATAGACAAGACTGAAGTATTCTATGGAGAGTTCGAGTAACGTCATCGATCCGGACCTGGTTCTATCTCTTTCCCGTCGAGCCATACTGATTATAGAACAAATTGACGAGGCCAGTCCATTTTATGAAAAAAATGGGTGCGCCGGAACGTTTTTGCATTGCTCCCATACCGGAATCCTGTTATAATGAAAAGCGAAAAGATAAGGACAATCTAGAGTATCCTTTAAGCCGGTCCGGTGAGGCCGGCAAGGGGTGACAACCGAACACAGGCTTCGCACAACCTCTTGCTGGTCAGGCGCAAGAGGTTTTTTTATGGCAATCAAAAACGTTATGACGGAGGAAGATATCCGCCGTACTCTCACCCGTATCGCTCACGAGATCATCGAGCGGAACAAGGGCCTCGATAACCTCATCCTCATCGGTATGCACACCCGCGGCGTCCCGCTGGCGACACGCCTCGCCGGTATCATCGAGCGGTATGAAAAGGTGCGCCTCCCCGTCGGCGAACTTGACTTCACCCGCTACCGGGATGACATCGACCACACCCGTACCCAACCCGTCGTGAAAGGTACCCGCATCCCTTATGATATCACGGGCAAAACCGTGATACTGGTCGATGACGTTCTGTACACCGGCCGGTCCATACGCGCCGCCATGGATGCCCTCGTGGACCTGGGACGGCCGCGGTCCGTCCAGTTCGCGGCGCTCGTCGATCGCGGCCACCGCGAAATGCCGATCCGGGCTGACTACGTCGGCAAGAACCTGCCCAGCGCCCGGCACGAGGACATCCAGGTACACCTCATCGAAACGGACGGCGCCGACGAAGTGACCATTAACACGAACGGGCTTTCGCCCCAGGAAACGCCTGTCTCTCCTCCCGGGACGAGAAGGGAGGAAGCGAAATGAACCTGGTCAACCGTAACCTCGTCACCATCGACGATCTGAGCAACGGCGAGATCATGGGACTCTTTTCCCTCGCCGATGAAATGGCAGCCAACATGAAGGGGCAGTACGATCTCTGCCAGGGCATGGTCATGGCCAGCCTCTTCTTCGAACCCAGTACCCGCACCCGTCTCTCCTTCGAGACGGCCATGCACCGCCTCGGCGGGAACGTCATCACCGTCTCGGAAATGGGCGGGAGTTCCCTGGCTAAAGGCGAAAGTATCGCGGATACGGCGCGCATCGTGGGGAGCTACGCGGACATTATCGTCGTCCGGCACCCCTGGGAAGGCGCCGCCAGGGTCATCGCGGACTACGCGGGCGTCCCCGTCATCAATGCCGGCGACGGCGGCCACCAGCACCCCACGCAGACCCTCTGCGACCTCTACACCCTCATCAAGGAACGGCAGACCATCAAAGGCCTGAAGATAGCCCTCTGGGGAGACCTGAAATACGGCCGCACCACGCACTCCCTCATCTTCGCGCTGGCACGGTTCGGCGCGGACATCCTCTTCTGTCCCAGCAAGGGGCTGGAAGTCCCGCAGCACGTCATCGACAAGCTCGTCACCGAGTACGGCGGCGAGGTCGAACATATCGAAGGCTCCACTCACGATGAGGAAGGCAACCTCTTCCCGCTGGACGCCATGTATACCACGCCCAACTCACCGCACCAGCTCGCCATGATGCCGGACGTCAGCGTCGACCTGGAACTCCGCGAGGGCGTCGATGCTCTCTACGTGACCCGGCCGCAAAAAGAGCGGTTCTCCGGCAGCGAGAAAGACCAGGCCGCCAGGGACATCTATCCGGTGGTCAACAAGAAGCTCCTCAAAGGCCGGGCGTTCAAGAAATCACTCGTCATGCATCCGCTTCCCCGCGTCGATGAGCTGGCCGTGGACATAGATACGGACGAGCGCAGCGCGTATTTCAAACAGGCCGCCCGCGGCGTGCCGGTGCGCATGGCGCTTCTCGCCGCGCTGCTGGGTGTGAAGGACATCGATGTCCCCGCGGTGGAATCGCCGCCGGCCCACGAGTACCCGGCCTACTCCCAGGAACCGGCCCCGAAATGCACCAATCCGACCTGCGTTTCGGTGCAGCCCACGGAAACCAAGTATTTGAAACCGGAATACCTCATCGTCAACACACGGCCGCTGACCCTGCGCTGCGTTTACTGCGAACACGGTATCGAGCCCAGGTACGTCGCCAGCACGGAATGGCATGAAGGCAAGACCGACACCAAGAAATACCACGATGCCGGCAGCCACTGGGCGCATACCATCCGTCCGGAGAACATCATCGCCTTCACCAGCGAGGAAGAAGCCCAGTCTTACGGCTACAAGCCCAGTCACTATACGGGAGGACATCAATAGACCATGTCACTGCTTATTGAGAACGGGCGGATCATCGATCCCGCCGGCAATACCGATTATAAAGGCAATATCTTTATCAAGGACGACCGGATCGCCTGGATGGGGGAAGGAAAACCCCCGGAGGAAGCCGATTACATCCTCGATGCGGACGGGCTGATCGTCTCGGCAGGGTTCATCGACCTCCACTGCCACCTGCGGGAACCCGGCGAGGAGGAAAAAGAGACCATCGCCACCGGGACGAGGGCGGCCGCTAAGGGCGGGTTCACCACCATCTGCTGCATGCCCAACACGAAGCCCCCGCTCGA
>CAZPSP010000217.1:0-3471 GCA_964589285.1 uncultured Dehalococcoidaceae bacterium
TTTTGACTTTTCATATCCATTGTCTTGGTGTTCGGAACGGTATATACTGGTACTGTGAAGAACTTATCGTCTTCTCTCTTCATCTCCCTGCTGTAAAAAAACACCTGGAGTATTATGCCGGATTTTCATATCGTATCTGATTTCAGGATGACCGGGGACCAGCCTCAGGCCGTCGATAAGCTCGTCGAAGGTCTGGAAAAGGGCTACACCCACCAGACCCTGCTCGGCGTGACCGGCAGCGGCAAGACCTTCACCATGGCCAACGTCATCGAACGCGTGCAGCGCCCGACCCTCGTCATCTGCCATAACAAGACCCTCGCCGCACAGCTTGCGGCGGAGTTCAAGGAGTTCTTCCCTGACAACGCCGTGGAGTACTTCGTGAGTTACTACGATTACTACCAGCCGGAAGCCTACATCCCGCAGAAGGACATGTACATCGAGAAGGACGCGGACATCAACGAGGAGATCGATAAGCTCCGCCACGCCGCTACCCACGCCCTCCTCAACCGGCGGGACGTGCTCATCGTGGCGTCCGTCTCCTGCATCTACGGCCTCGGCGATCCCGGTGAATACCAGGGCTTCGTGGCAACCGTGAAAACGGGACAGCGGTACGGCCGCCAGCAGCTTCTCCGGCAGCTCGTGGATATGCAGTACGCCCGGAATGAACTGGACCTCTCCCGCGGCCATTTCCGGCTCAAGGGCGATACCCTGGAAGTCCTGCCGGCTTACGAGGAAGTGGCCCTGCGCATCGAGTTCTTCGGCGATGACGTTGAACGCATCCTCTCCATAGATCCCCTGACCGGCGAGATCCTGGCCGAACTGGACCACGTCAGCATCTATCCGGCCAAGCACTTCGTGACCTCGCGGGAGAAGATGGTGAAGGCCATTGAAAACATCCGCCTGGAATTGGCGGAACGGATGAAGGACCTCAGCGAACAGGGAAAGATCGTGGAGGCCGCCCGCATCCAGTCACGGACCGAATACGACCTGGAAATGCTGGTGGAAGCGGGCTACTGCTCCGGCGTGGAGAATTATTCCCGGCACCTGGCCGGGAGACCGCCGGGAAGCTCGCCGTCCACCCTGCTGGACTACTTCCCCAAGGATTTCCTGATGTTCATAGATGAGTCCCACATGACCCTGCCCCAGATTCGGAGCATGTACCGCGGAGACCGCTCCCGCAAGGAAACGCTGGTGGATTACGGGTTCCGGCTGCCCTCGGCGCTGGACAACCGGCCGCTGAGCTTCGATGAGTTCCAGGCGTGCATCAACCAGGTCGTCTATACCTCGGCGACGCCCTCCGACTTCGAATACAGCCACAGCAGCCAGATCGTCGAACAGCTCGTCAGGCCGACCGGCCTGCTGGAGCCGGTCATCGAGGTCAAGCCCACCAAAGGCCAGATCGACGACCTCCTCGGAGAGATACGGCAGCGCGTGGACAAGGGACAGCGGTCCCTCGTCACCACGCTGACCAAGCGCATGGCGGAAGAACTGGCGGATTACCTGGTGGAGATGGGCGTCAAGACGCACTACCTGCATTCCGAGGTGGACACGCTGGAGCGAGTGGAGATACTGCGCGACCTCCGGCTGGGCGTCTATGACGTCATCGTGGGCATCAACCTGCTGAGGGAAGGCCTCGACCTGCCGGAAGTCAGCCTGGTGGCCATCCTGGACGCGGACAAGGAAGGCTACCTGCGTTCTCGCGGCGCGCTCATCCAGACGATGGGCCGGGCCGCACGTCATGTGGACGGCCGCGTCATCATGTACGCGGACACGATTACGAAGTCCATGCACGAGGCCATCGAAGAGTCCAACCGCCGCCGCGCCGTGCAGATAGCCTACAACGAAGAACACGGCATTACCCCGCAGGGCATCCGCAAGGCGGTAAGGGACATCACCGAGCGCGTCATGGCCGTGGCGGAAAAGAAGGGCGCCTATGAGACCGGCGCCCCGGCTGACCGTGAGGGCATCCTGCGGCTGGTCAAGGACCTGGAAAGCCAGATGAAAGCCGCCGCCAAACAGCTCGACTTTGAAAAAGCAGCCCTCATCCGTGACCGCATCATCGAACTGCGCAAGGAACTCGTCATCGAAGAAGAGAAGGAACGCGCCAACACGCCGCGTTTCCCCGCCAGGAAGAGGAGGCCCGCACCCCGTGCCGTCAAGTAAGAGCAAGGCCGTCCGGACGGGCAGGAACAAAGCCTTGGAATACCATGACGCCTGCCATTCCTGCGCCCAGAGCGCGGTGATGGCGCTCCAGGACGCCCTGGAGATGGAGAACGATGCCGTCGCCCGCGCCTCCACGGCCATGACCGGCGGCATCGCCGGCCAGGGAGATGTTTGCGGGGCGCTGCTCGGCGCGGTCATGATCGTGAGTATGGTCCATGGTGTGGACCGGCAGTCGCTGAAGAACGTGGAGAAGCTGGTCAATACCATGGTCAAGACGCGCGAATTGTACGACTGGTTCGTGCAGAAATACGGCACGACCAACTGCAAACGGATGGTGACGGACTTCGGGAACGGGGTCTTTTACGATATGGGCACCCCGGAAGGCTGGGACAAGGCAGTGGAAACAGGCGTCCTGGAACAATGCGCCCGGGTCATCGAAGCCACCGTGGCCCACGTCGTGGAAACCATCTGGGAAGACGTCCACGCCGTAAAGCCATAATGCCGCTCATGCTTGGCCTTGCCGGACCATCCTCGCCTCCCACCAGGGTCATCCTGAACTCGGTTCAGGATCCATCATCGGTGAGCATCTATTATCGGGCCGTAATGTAAATAATTATCCGAGTAAACAGACGCCGTAGGGCGGATAAAGTCTCATCCCCTTTCTTTATCCGCCAATCGCCTTCCTTCCTTTCCTCATAAAATATGATATACTTTTTCACATTGACGGCAGCCAGCCGTAAGCCTGGGACAATAACCGAGTAAAGGAGACTTATGCCGATGACGAAGGAAGAAGCCACCAGGGAAGCCCGGGCCAAGGCCGGCTACTACATGGAGAACTACGGCTCCTGAGCGCAGAGCGTGGTTCTTGCGTTGCAAGAAGTTCTGGGGATCGAAGATGAGGCGGTCTTGAAGGCGTCCGCCAGCATGACCGGAGGCATCGGCGGGATGCGGGACGCCTGCGGGGGACTCCTCGGCGGTGCCATGGTGCTGGGTCAGGTCTACGGCCGCGACCGCGCCAGCATCGCGGACAGGGACAAGCTGAAGGAACTGGCCCCGCACGTGGGTATGCTGTACAAATGGTACGAGAAGATGTTCGGTTCCGCCACCTGCTATGACATCAAGACCATCATGGGAGACGGCGTTTACTATGACACGTCCGTGCCCTGGCAGGAAGAACTTGCCAGAAAAGAGGGCGTAGCCGGCAAATGCATTGAATTAGCGGGGGAAACGGCCGCCTGGGTCATCGACCACGTCTGGGACGACGTCATGGAAAAGAAATAAACTGTCCCTCCCTGGTTTCCTCTCCCC
>CAZPSP010000218.1:0-3466 GCA_964589285.1 uncultured Dehalococcoidaceae bacterium
AGCGAATTATTGTATAATGTAACAATCAGGACTAGCTCCTCCGTACCCACACTCAGAAAGGAACGATATGCCGGCCCGATTTACGTTTTCCCAACCTGTCATGAAAACCTGGATGCTTATCCACCAGACCCACAACCTCTTGACCAGGTCGGAGAATGCCGTATTCGGCAACCTGGACCTGACCACACGTAAACACGCCGTCCTTCTGGCGCTGTCCAACCTCAAAGGACCGGTGACCGTCATTGACGTGGCCCGCTGGCTGGACCGGAACGCCAACGGCATCAGTATGCTGGTGGACAGAATGGAACGGGACGGGCTGGTCAGTCGTGTCCGTGACCTGCCGGACCGCAGGACCGTACGGCTGGAAATGACGCCCCGGGGTGAGAAAATTCTCAAGCAAGCCAACAATCTGGCCCGGGAAATGATCAGCGATGTTTTCAGTGAGCTTTCCGAGGAAGAACTGGTGAATGTAGGGACCCTGCTGGATAAGGTACGGGGCCGTACCTTTGCTTTCCTCAAGCTGGAAAAACCGTCGGATGTGCAGGTCCTGCCCGAACAACCCAGGTCTTAGGCATCCACCCGTAGTTTATTCCGGATTTTTGACCGTTTTCTTCAGATCCACGATGAGAGCGCCAACGAAGTCTATCCCCAGCCGCCGGGGAAAACGCAGTTCATCCACCTTCTTTTCCCCCCGGGCGAGGTCCAGCAGGTCTCCCCGCGCCACGATGTTATGGGACGGCATGTTACAGCGCTTGGCGTATTTCTCCCGCACATCGAACAGTCTCTTGAAGAGCCGCCGCTGCTCCTCGTTCAACTGGGAATACCCCTTGACCTTCCGGTACCGCTCCGAAGGATCCCGGGAATAGTCCCGCACCTGGATCTGCATGTTCTTGAGGAAGAAACAGTCCATGAGCCCTTTGTCCACCAGCCGCCGGTAGATGGCGTCTTTCAAGGCATGGAGATAAAACACGTCATTCAGGGCATACTCTATAGCGTCGCCGGCCAGGGGCCGCTTGAGCCAGTTCTGTTTCTGGAATTTTGACTTTTTTTCCAGCGTTACACCCAGTTCCGCCCCGATGACGGAGTGAAGGTCCCGTTTTTCGTACGCCAGCAGGTCCACGGCCGGTCGCAGGTCCAGCACCGGCCTGATGTCCATGTTGTAAATGTTTTTTAAGAGCGGCAGGTCTGATGAAACGTCGTACACTATTTTGAGGATGGTATCTTTCTCAAACAGGGGGCGGAGCAGTTCCACGCCGGTTTCCAGGGGATCGATCATCACAAGCTGTTCGCCATCGCAGATCTGGACCAGGCAAAGCTGTTCACCGTAGACATGGCGGTTCAGTTCAGCTTCGATATCCAGTGCGATAACAGCATTCTTCTTCTCTTCATAGGACTTCACGTAAGCCCTGAGAGCTTTCCTGGTCTTGATGTAAAGGTAATCCATGTGATTGTTGTCTCAGGCCGGATCGCCTGATATATTTTTACGCTTTTTTGATTTTGTGTTAATTTAAACTAATTTTCTATTGAACAACAGATAGCTATTCTCTTACAATAGAGCCGGTATTTGCTCAGGTAATCCATTTGGTACATCGCGTTATGTATTGACCTGAAATACCTCATGACATCCTTCTTTATTAAAACATACCGGCCGCCTAAGAGCAAAAATGTGACTGACCAAGACCGGCGGACTAGCGGCCGGGACTGCACTCTTCCAAACGCGCTTCGATGAGGATGTCGGTGCCGCTGCGGCGGAACCGCTCGATGGTCAATGGTACGGCTTGCGCGACCGCTTCGATGTCGAGTTCGCCGATGGCTTCCACGCCCTTCCCGATGATCCGCGGCGCGATGAATACGAACAGCTTATCGGCCAGCCCGCACTTGAGGAAGGCCGTCAGCACGGATGCCCCGCCTTCCACGAGCACCGAGGTGATATCACGCTTTCCCAGCAATTCAAGCAGGCGGTAGATATCCAGCAGGCCGGAGCCGTTGTCCGGTACTTCAAGGATTTCTACGCCTTTTTCTTCAAGGCCGGATATCCTGGCCTGGTCGGCGGCCCCGGTAACGGCGATGAGCGTCCTGGCTGTCTCCAGGTCCTGAAGGAGGTGTGAGTCCGCCGGGATGCGAAGATGGGAATCGAGCACTATCCGGAGCGGATTGCGCCCCTTGACGAGGCGGACCGTCAGCTCGGGGTCATCGGTGATGGCGGTCCGCGCTCCTATCATGATCGCATCGTGAGTGGCGCGCAGCCAGTGGGTCATTTTCCGGGACCGGAGAGAACTGATCCACTTCGAGTCCCCGGAAGACGTCGCGATGCGCCCGTCCAGGCTTTGCGCCCATTTGAGCGTCACGAAGGGAATGCCGGTGGTCCGGTGCTTGATATAAGCCTCGTTGAGAGCGCGGCTCTCAAACTCCAGAACGCCGACCGTCGTGGAAATGCCATGCTCCTCCAGCTTACGGATGCTTTTGCCGGCCACCCGTGTATCCGGGTCCTCCATGGCGATGACCACCCTGCCGAACTCCTCCCGAATCAGGGCATCTACACAGGGAGGCGTTTTGCCGTAGTGGTGACATGGTTCCAGTGTGACATACATGGTCGCGCCGGCTATATCTTCTCTGGCGTTCTTGATGGCGTCTACCTCGGCATGGTCTCCGCCGAATTGGTGATGGTACCCCTCGCCAATGACCCGCCCGTCCCGCACGATCACCGCGCCCACCATCGGATTGGGGCTGGTCCAGCCCAGTCCCCTCCGCGCGAGGCCGAGGGCGCGGCGCATGAAAAGTGCATCCTGAGACTGTCCTGATGTCATGACAGGTGTCCTTGTGGCTTTGCTGGTATTATAACGTACGTATGGCGGGTTTACCAGAAAGGTTGAGCTTGCGCGTATGAAGCTGATTTGATAAAATGAGAATCTGAGACATGCGCCGTTAGCTCAGTTGGTAGAGCAGCTGACTTTTAATCAGCGGGTCGGAGGTTCGAGCCCTCCACGGCGTACCATTTTCAAAGCTGATTCGTAGCTAAAAAACCACCCGAAAACCGGGTGGTTTTTCTGTTTTTTTACCATTTTGCACGCTGATTTTTTCCGCATTATGTCGTGTTCCCGTCGGTACTTGCCTACCGGACAAACATATGGAACGGCAGCGAAGTACGGATCAACACACCTGTTCAGAAGGGTCTTGGTCTAGCCAAAAAAGTGCGGCAAGTTGCCTGGAATTTGATAATTGATATCGCATTGCTATCATTGCTGTAAGGCGGACAGGACTAAACCATTCGCGATAACCTTCAAATCAGGTGGGTAATACGGCATTCAGACTCCACGCCAGGGCCAGACCACACCTGATGCAAGCTCTGCCGGCAACAGGACATTGTCTGCATTATTTCAGAAACCTGTTTCTCTTCCTGTAAAAAAGTTCCCCCAAAACTCTAACCAAACATTTATTCAATTTATGAATTATTAGGTTGACCTGA
>CAZPSP010000219.1:0-3452 GCA_964589285.1 uncultured Dehalococcoidaceae bacterium
TGCGGGATACACAAGAACAAGCCGCTGATCAGCGGAGCCGCAGAGGCAACGATGCCGGAACTCGCCGATTGGATAATCGAAGCCGACAAAGTCATTACGTTTTGAACACCAACAACAGACAGAGGGATGAGCCGCCTTTTTACAAGAAGGTTGACGATATGAAAGAACCAGGAAGCGAAAAAAGTCCGGCGCCGGCCATCACGGTCAAGGACCTGAGAAAATCATTCGGGTCGGTCAACGCGGTACAGGGCATCAGTTTCCACGTGGAACAGGGAGAACTGTTCGGCTTTCTCGGTCCGAACGGAGCTGGCAAGACCACGACCATCAACATGCTGACTGGACTGGCACGGTCTGACGGCGGCACAATAGACATCGACGGCATCGACTGTACGAAAAACCCCAAGGCGGCGCAGCACCTCATCGGTACAGTGCCGGATGAGAGCAATCTTTATGGGGAACTGAGCGGGTTCGATAACCTGTCATTCTGCGGGGCGCTCTACGGCATGAGAAAGAAGGAACGAGAGGCGCGGGCTGAAGAACTTTTAGAGTTGTTCGGCCTGGCGGAAGCTTCCGGCCGCAAGTTCGCCGGATATTCCAAGGGAATGAAGCGCAAACTCACCTTCGCGGCGGGTATTATTCACCGGCCGCCGATACTATTCCTCGACGAGCCGACAACCGGCATCGACGTGGCCAGCGCGCGCCAGGTCCGCCAGATCGTCGCCGGACTGCACGAACAGGGAACGACCATATTCCTGACCACGCACTACATTGAGGAAGCCGAGCGGCTGTGCCAGCGCATCGCCTTTATCGTCAGGGGGCAAATAGTCCGCACCGACCGCACGGCGGACCTGCTGCAGCCCGTGCAGGGAAAGCATGTGCTTTTCCTGGAGGCGGAAAATATGCCGCCCGGCCTGCGCGGCGACATGGCAACAGCATTTTCAGAGTACGCTTTCGAGCCGGCGGGGCAGGACTCATTGCGAATCGAGTCCGACAGAGCCATAGACATCGCCCCTCTCACCCGGTTTCTGGAGGAACGGGGCGTACGGGTCCTGGAAGCCCGCCGCCACCTGCCGTCCCTGGAGGACGTTTTTGTACGGGTGACGGGTATCGAATCCGGGCTGATGAAGCGGGAGAAAGAAATGGCCCGGGGCGGAGGCAACCAATGAAACACTGGACGGCCTTCGGGAACATCCTGGCGAAAGATATGCGGGCATACTACCTCAAACCGCCGAACATCAGCTGGGGCATCATTTTCCCATTGGCCTGGACCGGCATGTTTTTCATACGTTCCGGGCAGGGACTGGACAGTATTTTGGACCTCCTGCCGGGTGTGATGACGATAGCAATACTCTTCGGGACGACGTCTATGTTATCCGTCACAATCACGTTCGAGCGCCGGAGCCGGTCTTTCGAGCGTCTCCTGCTGGCGCCCATCTCCCTGGAGCAGCTCATGCTGGCCAAGACATCCGGGGCGATCCTGTTCGGGTTCGTCAACGCCTTCATTCCGCTTATCATCGCGGCATTTCTCACGGACCTCTCCGGTGTGGCATGGGAAGTGCTGATACCAGCCGTGCTGCTCATCGGCATCGTTTCTACCTTCCTGGGGCTGTTCATCGCAGTCTCGGTCAGCGAGGTCTTCGAGGCGCAGACCTTTTCCAATTTCATCCGCTTTCCGATGATCTTCCTGTGCGGGCTTTTCTTCCCGGTCATGTCCTTGCCGGTGTTCCTGCGGCCGCTGTCGTTCATCCTGCCGGTAACCTACGGCGTGGACATGCTGCACAACGCGGTTGGGGCCGGTCAGATACTCCCGGTTTACTTGAATGTCATCATTCTCCTGGCGTTCTGTACGGCTCTGTTCGGGCTGAGCCTGTACAACATCCGGAGACGATGGATAGCTTGATTTAATCTACAGCGCTATCTGTTTATCCCGGCCTGCCGATGGCTTTTCCCACGCCGTTGGCCTCCCGGGTATCGCGAGGATCGGTGCTCGATACGGCCCCAAAAAACTCCTCGGACTCGCCAATACCCAGCAGGGCACAACCGGCCAGAGGCATGATGAAGGCGAGCGATACCAAGACTGCCAGCGTTATGTAAATGAACCTGGATAACTTCATGCAGAACCTCTCGCTCCTGTTATCCCGTAAAAACAATCAATCGCTATGCCTAAATCGATAGAAAACTTGCGGCATTTATACTAAGATGGAATTACGTATGGTTGAACGATTGCAGATACGCCAACGGCTGGAAGAACGGGAAACGTCCCTGTCTCCCTGGGCGGTACGAAGCCGGAACTCAAAAGGCCGCGCCAGGCCGGAAAAACCGTCCCCTGTCCGCACCGAGTTCCAGCGCGACCGGGACCGCATCATCCACAGTAAGTCTTTCCGTCGTTTGAAGCACAAGACGCAGGTGTTCATCGCGCCGCTCGGGGACCACTACGTGACCCGCCTCACCCACACGCTGGAGGTCTCCCAGATCGCCCGCACCATCGCCCGCGCCCTGAACCTCAATGAAGATCTTACCGAGGCCATCGCTCTGGGGCACGACCTGGGCCATACGCCGTTCGGGCACACGGGGGAAGACGTGCTCGACGAGCTGTTTCCGCCCGGCTTCCGGCACAACGAGCAGAGCCTGCGCATCGTAGAACTGCTGGAGAACGACGGCAAAGGCCTCAACCTGACGTGGGAAGTGCGGGAGGGCATCCTTCATCATTCCAAATCCAGCGTCGGCGTGCTCGGCGAGGAATGGGGAGACGTCGGAACCCTGGAAGGGGAAGTGGTTAAAATAGCGGACATGGTCGCCTATATCAACCACGACATCGGGGACGCCATCCGGGCCGGCATCCTGACCGACGGCGACCTGCCGAAAGAGGCGGCCTCAGTCCTGGGAAAGGACCATTCCCGGCGGATCGATACCATGGTCTCTGACATCATCGTCACATCCTGGGAGGCATGCAGCCGTGCTATAATAGAACAGCGCCCAATCATACGGATGAGCCCGCCGGTGCTGGCGGCGGCGGACCGGCTGCGGGCATTCCTCTTCGAGCGGGTGTATAATCCGAGGTCGGAGCAGGAAGAAGCCAAAAAGGCCGAGGAAACGGTCCGGATCCTCTATCGGTATTTCAACGCCCATGAGCGGCAAATGCCGAAGGAGTATCGACGGCTGCAGGACTCGACGGCGCGGAGCGTGGTGGACTATATTGCGGGAATGACGGACCAGTACGCTTTGCGGGTAGCGAAGGAACTGGGGTGACCGAAATGAAACCCTCCCTGCCTCCCTTAAGAGGGAGCGACTGAGCGGCCTGGCGGGAGCTATTATTGCAGCCGGACGACATCGAGAAGGTTCGAGTGACAGATTTTAGGTTCAGTTATCATAAAGAAGATGACGTTTTGATCGGTTGTTTCAATGATTATCCTGACTATAAGACGCAGGGATATTCCCTGGAGGAGTTGAAG
>CAZPSP010000220.1:0-3439 GCA_964589285.1 uncultured Dehalococcoidaceae bacterium
TAGGAGGTATTGCAGTCCTTTCATACAATCAATGACACTCCTCGTAACCAGAAACTTGCCGGCACGTCCTTTAGCTTTCAGTAACCCGCGGACGCAAAAAGCCGGGTCCGTTAACGGCCCGGCTTTTTGCAGATATTCAATTGTAGAGATCGTTATTCGATGGCATAAACGAGCTGGATGGTGGTGGACAGTTCGAGCTCACCGGCGCTGATGGCAGTGCTGACGCTGGGGGCGTAGGAGCCGGCGGCTTCATCCATGGCTATGTTCCGGTAGATGGGGCCCGGGGTGTAGGTATTCTCGGTGATGTAGGTGATCTTGCCCAGGGTCACGCCGGAATCTTCGGCAAGCTGATTGGCTTTCTTCTTGGCGTATTCCATGGCGATGGTGCGGGCCTGCTCGTAGTAAGGGGTCTTGTCTTCAATATCGAAGCTGACGTTGTTGACGCGGGTCAGGTCCCCGCCGGCAGCCACAACGGCATCGATGACTTCACCGGCTTTTTCGATGTCCCGGACCTTGACGGTCACCATGTTGGTGACACGGTAGCCGATGACTTCTTCCTTGCCCTTGTAATCCGGCGTTTCTACCCAGCGGGTGACGTTGTAGATATTGAAGTACTGGGTCTGGATGTCCTTGTCCTGTACTCCCTGGTCTTCCAGGGCTTCCAGAACGGCATCCATGGCGGTAGCAGCCTGTTCCTGAGCGGCTGCGACGGTTTCCGCCTGGGCTTCGATGCCGAGGCTGATGACGGCGATGTCCGGCGTAGCGGCGACTTTGCCTTCTCCGCTGACCCAGATGCCTTCATTCTGTTGACTGACGTTGATCGTGATGTCCTCAAGGTCATCGGCGCCTATTGCCGTGCCGTCCGCGGAACACCCGGATAATCCAACGATGCTCAGGACTATGACCAGGCCCGCAATGAGTGCCAACCATGTCTTTTTCATTTTTTCCTCCTTGTTTAACAGTGTCGACCGGTTGTTTCACCTAGTATAACGAAAAAGTCGCTGCCGGGTTAGCAGCGACTTTAAATTTTTTTAACAGGACAGCTTAATTACTCTATATAGCTGATGGCAACCCCGTAGCCGAACATGGCTATCTCAATGGCCCGCTGGAGCGCTTCCCGGATAGATTCTGGAGCATCGTTTTGCGCGTCCAACAGTTTGATGGAGTTACTGGCAGCATCCGCCATGACCGATTCTTTAAGACCAGGGTCCTGGCCTTGTATATCTTCGCCTCCGGGAGCCAGCTCCGGCGCTATCAACGCTTTTTCTTCGCCAGTCACTCCCAGAGATTCATCCGTGGCGGATAGAGTGAAAGTCGGGGCGGGCTGATTCGTGGCGGTCGGCGGCGGAAGGTCTCCTTCCCGGTTCTGGGAAGATGGAGCCGGAGCCGAAGCCAGCATCTGTTGTTCTTCATCACTTCCTATTGTGGAATCTCTCCCGGTAGTAAAGGTACGGGCAGAACCGTCCGCGCCATAGACATCAGCCATGGCAATGAGATGGCCGTTAAGATTGTCCGTGGCCCGGTTGAGGGCTTCGATGTTGCCCGCCTCGGCCATGGTGACGATCTCATCCACGCGCTTGTTAGCGAACTCCGCATAAAGCTCCGCCTTATGCTCATCTGAAAAGGCGAAGGCTACCCGGACCGATTCCGTGGCAAGCTTGACGCTGTAGAGCGGGCTGTCCGGCAGGCTGTTGCTGGCTGCGGCCACGGTGCCGCCGCCGGCCAGCAGGACCACGAGAACGGCGGACATAGCCCCGACGGCCCACCGGTGCAGGCTGAAAAAGCCGCCGCTCCGGGCAGGCTTCGTGTCCCGGACGGCTGCCTGGAAATCACGCGCGGCCTGTTCCCGGAACTCGGGACGCGGAGAAACATCGACCGCTTCTGTGACGCCCATCACCGTTTCCAGCAGAGGCTTCAATTCATCAGCGTGCTCGGGATGTTCCCGGAGACAGGCTTCGATAGTCGCCCCAGCGAAGATACGCTCCAGGCACTCGTCCAGTATTTTCTCTATTTCATTCGACCTTTTCATTTTACGTTCCTGTTGCCAGCACCCGGCGGAGCGCCGCTACGGCGCTGTGCTGTAATGCCTTAATTGCCCCTTCGGACTTACCCATCGTCCTCGCCACCTCCGCTATGGAAAGCTGCCCGGCGAACCTCAATGATATGACTTCTCTCTGCGAGGGCGTCAATTTCATCGCCGCGGCGGCCAGTTCCTCCATTTGCATCTTCCGTTCCGTCGCCTTTTCCGGGTCATCTATTCCCGGCGGGTCGTTATCATCCAGGGAGACCGTCGGCTTTCTCGACCGTTTTCTGATGTGGTCCACTATCTGGTTGTGGGCGATGCGATAGAGCCAGGCCGAGAACGGCATTCCCTTCCACTTATAGGAAGAGATCGATTGCATCGCTTTCAGAAAGACCTGCTGTGTCAAGTCTTCAGCCTCCGTCCTGTCCCCTATCTTGAGGGCGATGTAACGGTAAATCCTGTCAAAGTTTTCTTCATATATCTGAGTTAAAGCCACCGGATCGCTCTGTTGAGCTCGCCGTATCAGGCTCTCCTCGTTCTGCACTTGACAACTCCTGAAGGCCGGATTTGGTCAGGGGTCCCGGCCTGCTTACCATGGTTCTGCCCCGTGCATATAGTATCTTGAAACACCCATCCGGTACAACCTCTTTTGATGTCTCACCATATGTAACGAAGACATCACAAAAAAGTTAGGGGATATGGTTAGACAAAAATCGGTTAAAAAACAATCACGCCCTCGGGAAACAGTCATCATGGGCCTGGTTCACGAATGCAACCTTTTTGTACCCGGCCCGTTGTGTTACAATAGCTCAAACGTAATTATCAAGAATCCGGAGAGCCGAGTGACGTATTCCATACGCCCGATGCAGTACGCCGACCTGGAACAGATCCGCGAGATAGACCAGGAAGCCTTTCCCAACCAGTGGCCGACGCCGAATTACCGCCAGGAACTGACCAACAAGCTGGCCTACTACATCGTCCTGAGGGATGACAGCCGGAAGCGCGATCCCGCGCCGCGGACCCACCCCCCCGCGGGCAGGACTTCCTTCCTGGACCGCCTGTTTCCCTGGCGTCGGCCGGGCAACGTGACCCGTACACCGGAGGAACCGACGCAAGATTACCTGGCAGGATTTTCCGGTATCTGGCTGCTGGTGGATGAAGCCCATATCACCAACATTGCGGTGCGCAACGAATACCAGGGGCGCGGCCTCGGGGAATACTTACTGATCGCCACGTACGACCTCTCCCGGGAACACCATGCCCGGACCATGACCCTGGAGGTACGCGTTTCCAACACGGTGGCCCAGAACCTGTACAGAAAGCTGGGATTTGAAGAAAAAGGCGTGAGGAAAGGCTATTACCTGGACAACCGGGAAGACGCCCTTATCATGACGGTAGAAAACATCGATTCCGCGG
>CAZPSP010000221.1:0-3281 GCA_964589285.1 uncultured Dehalococcoidaceae bacterium
CAATGACTCCATTTAGACAACCAAAACTAAACAGAACCAAAACTACGGTGAGGAGTTAAATATGCAGAAACCTGAGAACTGGAAAGAGTTGACCTGGCAGGAAAAGCGTGAATGGCGGTTCAAGAGATGGCGCGCCGCCGAAGGCGTCAAGTTCGAAAGCGCCGAGGCAAAGAAGAAACACGATGCCCGTGTAGACCGTATCATCAAGGCCATCAAGCTCGAGGAACTGCCGGACCGGGTGCCCATCGATATCGCCGCCGGTTCCTTCCCGGCTTATTACGCCGGCTACGATCTCAAGACCGTCATGTACGATGCGGAAAAAATGCGCGAATCATTCATGAAATTCGCGCGGGATTTCCAGACGGACACGATGCCGATGGCAATGGTCTCCAGCGCCCGCGTACTGGAGTATACGCAGTCCTACACAATGAAATGGCCGGGCGGGGGGCTGCCGGACGACGCCGCTCTCTTCCAGTTCGTCGAAAAAGAGTATATGCAGGAGAACGAGTACGACGAGTATTTCAGGAACCCGGCGGACTACATTCTCCGTAAATTCCTTCCCCGCACGCAGGGGGTCTTCGCGCCTTTTTCCAAACTCGGGCCGCTCGATTCCTTCATGGGGGTCGGTCAGCAATTGATCTCGCTGGTTGCTTCACCGGAATTCAAGCAGATGGCGGAAAACCTCCTCAAAGCGCATGAAGCCTCGGTTGCCTGGGGGAAGGTCATCGGCGAGTGCATACAGGCCTGCCGTGAAATGGGATATCCCGCAACCGGCGGCGGCGGCGGCCTGGCCCCGTTCGATACCGTCGCGGACATGCTGCGCGGCACCCATGGCTCGGTCGTCGATATGTTCCGCCACCCCCAGCAGATACTCGAGCTTTGCGAACAGATCCTGCCGATCACGCTCCGGACCGCCATCGAGGGCAACGAAGATGCCGAGTGCCCGCTCCTCTTCATCCCGATGCACAAGGGCGATGATGTTTTCATGTCCGACAAGCAGTTCGAGAAGTTCTACTGGCCTACCTACCGCAGGATGCTCATCGGCCTCATCGAGGAAGGGTACGTGCCGCAGCCCGTGGTGGACGGCACCTACAACCGCCGGCTCGAATACATCAAGGACCTGCCGAAGAGCGGCGTGGTCTGGGTCTTCGAAAAAACGGACATGGCCCTTGCCAAGAAGGCGCTGGGCGGTATCGCCTGCATCTGCGGGAACGTCCGGGGCGCCATGATGGCGACCCACACACCGGACAGCATCGCCAGGTATTGCCGCGAACTCATCGATACCTGCGCGCCGGGCGGCGGCTACATCCTCAGCCTGGGTTCCAGCATTGCCGGCCCCATCAACCCGGACAATGTCCGCGCCATCATCGAGACGGGCGAGAAGTACGGAGTTTACAAATAAACGGGAAACTGAGGGAGTCGATCATGCAGAAACCAGATAACTGGAAGGATTTAACCTGGCAGGAAAAGCGGGAGTGGCGATTTAAAAAATGGCGGGCCGCCGAGGGCGTTACTTTCGAGAGCGCCGAGGCCAAGGCGAAACATGACACCCGCGTGGACCGTCTGGTCAAGGCCTTCAAAGTGGAAAAGCCGGACCGCGTACCGGTCAACGGTTCGCTGGGTTCTTTCGCGGTCTATTATGCCGGGTATACCCTGAAGGAATGCATGTTCGATCCCATGAAAATGAAGGATGCGGCGCTCAAGTATGCCCGGGACTTCGATCCCGATATCCCGGCCGGCGGGGCCGCCCCCAACGGGCGGCAGTATGAATTGATGCAGCCGTATACCTACAAATGGCCCGGCGGCGGCCTGCCGGACGATATGACCATGTTCCAGTTCGTGGAAGCCGAGTACATGAAGCCGGATGAGTATGAATGGTACCTGCGCAACCCGGCGGACTACCTGCTCCGCGCCTTCCTGCCGCGCACCTACGGCGTCTTTGCGCCGCTGGCCGGTCTCGGGCCGCTGGACGGTTTCCGGGCGGTCGGGCCGGAACTGATGAGGGCTGCCGGCCGTCCCGAATTCAAGAAAATGGCGGAAACGCTGCTGCAGGCGCATGAAAATTCCGTCGCCTGGGACAAAGTAAACATGGAGATCGATACCACGATGCGGGCCATGGGCTATCCAGCCCCCGGCACGGCGATCACGCTGGCCCCGTTCGATACCATCGCGGACCTTCTGCGCGGCACACATGGTTCAGTGCTGGACATGTTCCGGCAGCCGGAGAAGCTGCACGAGATGATGGAACACATCCTGCCGGTCAGTGTCGCATCGGCTATCGAGGCCGCGGAGATGGGGGACTGTCCCCTCGTCCACATCCCCATGCACAAGGGCGATGACATGTTCATGTCCGACAAGCAGTTCGAGACGTTCTACTGGCCGACCTACCGGCGGATGCTGATGGCGTTCATCGAGGAAGGGCTGGTACCGTTCGCCGTGGTGGAGGGTACGTACAACCGGCGCTTGGAGTACATCAAGGACATGCCGAAGACCGGCATGTTCTGGCTTTTTGAGAAATCAGACATGGCGCTGGTGCAGAAGGTCCTCGGCGGTCATACCTGCATCGCCGGGAATGTCAGCGGTTCTTTGTTCCGCACCGGAAAGCCGGAGGACATAAAAAAGTACTGCCGCTGGCTGATCGAGACCTGCGCGGCGGATGGCGGCTATATCCTGTCTTCCGGGGCGGGGATAGACAGGTGCGATCCCGCTAACGTGCGCGCCCTGTTCGATTCAGCCAAAGAATACGGGACGTACTGAAACGGATAAAATAAGCGGGAAAAATTGATTTCCTGCCCTGGATAGAGGTGAAAATATGATGCAAAAACCTGACAATTGGAGAGATATGACCTGGCAGGAAAAGCGGAAGTGGCGTTTCCAGCGCTGGCTGGCCGCGGATGGCGTCGAGTTCAAGAACGCCGAGGCGAAAGAACTGTACCAGACCCGCGTCAAGCGGTACCAGGCCGCATTCAACATGGAGGAGCCGGACCGCGTGCCGGTCAACCTGCCGGTGGGCTATTTCCCGGCCTACTACGCCGGGTACGACCTGAAAACGGTCATGTACGATTATGAAAAGCAGCGCGACGCCTGGCTGAAGTTCATGTATGACTTCGGGGACATGGACTCGTTCGGCGGTCCGGGTCTCGTTCTGCCCGCGCCGATGCTCGATATCATCGGCCACAAGCTCCACAAGTGGCCGGGACACGGCATCGCGGACGATACGCCTTCCTACCAGTTCATCGAGGGCGAGTACATGCTCAAGGACGAGTACGACCACCTCATCC
>CAZPSP010000222.1:0-3242 GCA_964589285.1 uncultured Dehalococcoidaceae bacterium
CCTGGCGAAAGACGTGCAGGCCGGCTCTCTCTGCGGCCTCGGGCAGTCCGCGCCGAACCCCATCCTGACCACGCTCCGTTACTTCCGCGACGAGTACGAGCAGCACATCCTCTACGGCAAATGTCCCGCTCTGATGTGCCTCCATCTCATCGCCTATTACATCCTGCCGGACAAGTGCGAGCGCTCCTGCGACGCCTGCATCGGCGCCTGTACCGTCGAGGCTATCTCAGCCAACAAGAAGCGCATCAAGGTCATCGACCAGGAGAAGTGCGTCAAATGCGGCACCTGCATCCCCGCCTGCCCGCCCCAGTACGACGCCATCGTCAAGCTGACCCCGCCGACCGAGGTGCCTAAATGAACGACGTTACCCTGACCATCGACGGCCGTACGGTGACCGTCCCCGCCGGCACGAGCGTCCTCTTCGCGGCCCTGGACAACGGCATCTACGTCCCGAACCTCTGCGCCCTGCGTGAAGATGGGTCCCCCGAGGCCTCTTGCCGGCTCTGCTGGGTGAACATCGACGGCGAAACGGTGCTGTCCTGCACCCGCATCGTCGAGGAAGGTATGGTGGTTGACACGAGAACGGAGGCCGCCCGTGCCCTGGCGCGGCGCGCCTACGAACTGCTGATGGCCTCCCATGACACCGACTGCGCTCACTGCCCGGCCACCGGGCATTGCGAACTCCAGAAGATGGCCGCGCGCCTGCGGGTCCCGATCAAACCCAAAGACCTGCGCCTGTTCCTCAAAGGCCTCCCCCCGGACGACAGCAACCCGCTCTTCACCTATATCCCGGACCGCTGCGTGCTCTGCGGCCGCTGCGTTCGCACCTGCCGGAGACTGGGTAAAACTGCGGTGCTGGGCTTTGCCCACCGCGGCTTCGACCGCCGGCTGACCACCTTCGGGGACGGACCCATCGGCGAGCAGTGCCTGGACTGCACCGCCTGCGTCCAGGTCTGTCCCACCGGGGCTTTGGTATTGAAGAAGCAGCGTAAATAAATCACTCCCTGCCTTTATAATCCGGGTAGCGCGGGCGTCCCTGCCCGCGGCCGTTTCGTCTTACCGTTAGTCGTAGCTCTGGTGGTTCTCACTGATGGATCCCGGATCAAGTCCGGGATGACAACGGTGGAAGCGGTATTTTCAGCAGGAATTCGGAGCAAATCCGTCTTTCGCCTCCCTATTAAGAGAGGGCAGGTGGGTTTTGGTAGTTCTCCCGTTACCCCTTCCTCTCACCACCGTGGTATACTTTATAGCAAAGGCCCATGCCCGGAGGTGTCCCATGAAGATTCTATTGGTTTATCCCCAGTTCCCCGAGACATTCTGGAGTTTCAAACACGCCCTCAAGTTTGTCGCCAAGAAAGCCTCCTACCCGCCGCTGGGCCTGCTCACCGTCTCATCCATGCTCCCCGCCGCCTGGGAGCGCCGCCTCGTGGATATGAACGTCAACCGCCTCAAGGACGAGGACATCCGCTGGGCCGATTACATCTTCCTCTCCGCCATGGCCGTGCAGCGCGATTCCGCCGAGGCCGTCATCGCGATGAGTCACCGGCTCGATAAAGAGGTCGTGGCCGGCGGCCCGCTGTTCACCATGGAACCGGACGAGTTCGGCCATGTCGACCACCTCGTGCTCGGCGAGGCGGAATCCATCCTGCCGCAGGTCATCGCGGACATGGAATCGGGCACGTTCGCCCGCCGCTACGACGCCCCCGCTTTCCCCCCCATCGAAGCCTCGCCGGTGCCGGACTGGTCGCTCATCGAACTCAAGAACTATTCATCCATGGCCATCCAGTACTCTCGCGGCTGCCCGTTCAACTGCGAGTTCTGTGATATCGTCCTCCTCAACGGCCACCGCCCGCGGACCAAGTCCGCAGAACAGCTCGTGGGAGAGCTGGAATCGCTGTACAAGGCAGGCTGGCGCGAGGGCGTCTTCGTCGTCGATGACAACTTCATCGGCAACAAGAAGAAGCTGAAGTCGGACATCCTCCCCGCCGTCATCGCGTGGCGGCGGCGCAAGAAGGTGGTCTTCCCGCTCAATACCGAGGTCTCCATCGACCTCGCCGACGACCCGGAACTCATCTCCCTCATGGTCCAGGCGGGCTTTAACGCGGTCTTCGTCGGCATCGAGACGCCCAACGAGGAGTCCCTCGTCGAGTGCACCAAGAAGCAGAACCAGAACCGCGACCTCGCGGCGGACGTCCGCAAGCTGCATAACGCCGGACTGGAAGTCCAGGGCGGCTTCATCGTCGGGTTCGACCATGACCCCCTCTCCATCTTCCGCGCCCAGATCAACTTCATCCAGAAGAGCGGCATCGTCACCGCGATGGTCGGGATGCTCAACGCTCCCCCCGGAACGCGCCTCTGGGAGCGCCTCAAGAAGGAGGACCGGCTGGTCTCGCGGTTTGACGGCTCCAACATGGGCACGAACTTCATCCCCAAGATGAACCCGCAGACGCTCGTGGACGGCTATAAGCACATCCTGGCCTCCATCTATTCGCCCCGCGAGTACTACCAGCGGGTGGGCACGTTCCTGCGGGAGTTCCAGCCGCCGCACTGGAAAGGCGCTCACCTGGGCATGCACCATATCCGGGCATTGTGGAAGTCCTTCTGGATACTCGGCTGGAAAGAAAAGGGCAAGCGCTACTACTGGCGTTTGATGTTCTCCACCATGTTCAAGCGGCCGCGCAGCTTCCCGGTGGCGGTCAAGCTGGCGATCTACGGCTACCACTTCCGCCGCGTCGTGGAGGCTTATGTCGGCGAAAAGCTCGGCCTCACCGCGCGGGAGAAAAGCTTCCAATAGATGCTATCCTTCCTCTTTCCCTCTCCCTCCTGGGAGAGGGTAGGGTGAGGGCGTACCTTGACCTTATTTACTCCCTCCCTTTCCAGTTTCCTCTCCCCGGCGAGGGAGAGGACTAAGGTGAGGGGGCGTTCCCGTCTGCGCTTTACGGCCCTGTTGTCATTCTGAGCCCCCCGCTCATGGTGAGCCTGTCGAACCATCATCCTGAGCCTGTCGAAGGACGGACGGCGTGAGAATCTGTTCGGGCTTGCCGAAACCCTCACCTCTCCCTTTCCAAAGGGAGACGACAGACCGGTCTGCCTTCAAGCCCCGCCGTAGTTTCCTTGGCTTATTGTCATTCTGAGTCCCCCGCTCATGGTGAGCCTGTCGAACCATCATCCTGAGCTTGTCGAAGCCCGCGCGGCGTGAGAATCCGGTTGGGCGTGCCGGAACTCAAAAGTCAAAGGTCAAA
>CAZPSP010000223.1:0-3240 GCA_964589285.1 uncultured Dehalococcoidaceae bacterium
ACCCTATCCTACACTCTTTCCCTACACGACGCTCTTCCGATCTTATCGACGGCGAGTACCGGTTTTTGTGCGGACTGCTGCATACTCACAGTATACCTGCTAGCGAGCGGAGGCGGCAGGCCCCATTTCCGCGATGAGAATGGTCAGGGCCAACTCGCCGTCGTACTGCCCGGTCTTGATGGCGAGGTCCGTATCCAGCAGCCGGTGGTAGATCTCTTTCAGCCGCTCCAGTGAATACTTGTCCGCCTGCGCCCAGGCCTTGTTGAGGACGAATTCCAGGTTCAGCCCCAGCGCTGCGGCGATCTCCTGGCGGGGCTTGTTCTGTTTCCTCATCTCTTTCATCTGGTAGATGATGCGCACCTGGCGGGAGATCATGACGAGGAGGTGGGACGGAGCGACGCCGTCCGCGAGCAGCCGGTGATACAGGCCCTGCGCGACGGAGGTCCTGCCTTCCAGGATAGCGTCCACCATGCTGAAGATGTTAGCTTCCTGGGTAGCGCTGACCAGTTCCTTCACATCTTGGACGTCGATCTCCCGCTTCCCACAGTAGAGTGAGAGCTTTTCGATCTCGGAAGACATCACCCAGAGGTCCGAACCGACGAACTCGACGAGGGTATTGACCGCCGCCGGAGATATCTTCGAGCCCTTTTCCGTGACGTACTTGTTGATCCAAGACTTTAGCTCGGGCGGTTTCAGCTTCTTCATGGTCCTGACGCGTTTAGTCGGCGTCAGTTCCTTGAGGAGCGGATTGGTTGGCTTGATATCGCCGCCGATGATGATGAGTTCGGTGAAGTCCGGCAGCGCCTTGATGCCGTCCGCTATGACCTTCCATGGTTCCGGTTCGCCGTCCTTCTTCGATGATTTCTTCCGTCCGGATTTAGCGCCGGCCTCGAACCGTTCCAGCACCCCTTCGACGATGACGAGGCGCTTGTCTGAGAGGAACGGCACGGTCTCGCAGGCCTGCCTCAGTTCGGCGGGGGATACCTGTTTTCCGTCCAGTACGCTCGTATTGGTCATCACCGCCGTGGGGTCGCCGGCGGACTTCCGGACCTCTTCCACGGCCCGTCGGATGGTATAATCGTCGTCTCCGATGAATACGTGCAGCACAGCGAGTGGCTCCTCAGGGGATTCACCTCATTGTACCACATTCTCCGTACCATCCGGGGCGGTGTGACCTGCCGGCCAGAGCCGGAGCCGGTGCGGCGGCCAACACCACGGCCGCAATGACGATGCATGCGGCGAACCGAAGCCATGATTGTGGCAAACCGGCTTCGGGTATCCAGTCACAGTCTAGATCCGATTTGACATTACTTCATGTGTGTGCCTGTAAAAGCATTACGTGCTCCGGCTGTTATTGGTTGACATTCTGACCGTTTCAGGGGATAATCCGAATGGAACAACAGCGTTTCTTACCGTTAACTTTTTCGGGGGGCGTCATGGTTTCTGAATATGAGGAATCCAATATCACGGAAGAATTGAAAAAACTGGCCCGTATCGCCACGGACATGCAGCTCTCCACCAAAATGCGGGAACAAGCGGTCAGCCAGCTCGGTGAACTCGGTACGCATGAAGCCCTGCTCGTGCTGCTTAACCTTGCCGCGAATGACCGCCTGACCAAGGAACAGCGTGATTTCTCCCTGAAAAAGGCACGGGATATCATTAAGAAAAGCCCCCAGTAAAGTCCCCACTGCAATGAGCATCGATATCGGCATCATCGGTCTGCCGCAAAGCGGCAAGACCACCATCTTCAACGCGTTTGTTGCCAACGCGTTCACCGGCGGCTCCACCGAGCCGTCCCGGCATGACCCGCAGGCAGCCAATATCGGCATCGTCAAGGTGCCGGATAAACGCCTGGACGTTCTCACAAACATGTACAATCCCAGGAAGAAGGTCCCCATCGAGGTCAAGTTCACGGACATCGGCGCCGGTGTTAGAGGCGGCAAGGAGATCAAAGGGTTTTCCGGAGAGATGCTGACCCAGCTTAACAATGTGGAGACACTGGTCGGAGTAGTCCGGGCGTTCAGGGATGAAAGCATCCCCCACCCGGAAGGCAGCGTGGATATCCGTCGGGACATCGCCACGCTGGAAATGGAGCTTGCTTTTTCGGACCTGTCTATCATCGAGCGAAGACTGGAAAGGATCGAGGGATCGCTCAAAGCATCCAAACCGGGAGACCGCCCACCCATTTTACGGGAGCAGGAAATGATGCTGAAGTTCAAGTCCCTGCTGGAAGGGGAGAAGCCTCTGCGGGACATGACGCCGGATGCGAACGAAGCAAAGATATTCGCTAATTTCCAGTTCATCTCGGCCAAGCCCCTGCTCATCGTTCTGGATATCGGTGAGGACCAGCTTGCCGAGGCGGAAAAGCTCGAAGGCGAATATCAGGCAGCCTGTACATCGGACAAGTGCCGGGTGGCCGCAATCTGCGGCAAGCTGGAGGCGGAACTGGCGGGCATGGAGGAGGAGGAAGCGAAAGTTTTCCGCGAGGACTACGGCTTGAAAGAGTCCGGACTGGAACGGGCCATCCGGCTCTCCTACGAACTGTCAGACATGATCTCGTTCTTCACCGTCGGCCCGGACGAATGCCGCGCCTGGCCTATCAAGCGGAACACCCCGGCGGTCAAGGCCGCCGGGAAGATACACACGGATATCGAAAAAGGGTTCATCCGCGCGGAGATGGTCGGTTATGATGACCTCATTGCCAGCGGCAGCATGGCAGAAGCAAAAAAGCGCGGTCTCGTCCGGCTGGAAGGGAAAGAATACATTGTCCGGGACGGGGACATCCTGAATTTCCTTTTCAATGTCTAGCTGCCGGAATCCAACTCAGTCACACGGAGGTTCATACGGTCCTGGCCCACTACTTTGATCTCCCGGTCCGCCGCGATATTTCCGTCTACAGACTCCGCGCTCCAGAGTTCTCCTTTGATACGGACCATACCGTGCGGCGTCAGCGCGCCGGCGGCCTTGCCTTTCTGTCCTATCATGGAAGGCGGCCCTTCCGTCTTCTGCCTCTTGAGAAAGAATGTAGTGAACACGAACAACCAGATGCTGAAAAGCAGCCAGAGGGACATGACAACAATAAGTACCGTCACGGATAGTTCGATGCCAAGGTCCGGCAGCAGGAACCGCCAGACGGCCCAGATGGCCGTTTCTTCTACCGACGTAGTGGTGATGGCCAGTAAACCGCGGATGAGGGTGAATCTCCTGAAGCTCATATGGTAATCAGTATAACAGGTAACC
>CAZPSP010000224.1:0-3181 GCA_964589285.1 uncultured Dehalococcoidaceae bacterium
GAGGCCATGCAGGAGCGCCAGGTGACCTCGGAAGGGGAGACCCGCCCGCTGCCCCGGCCCTTCCTCGTCATGGCGACGCAGAACCCCATCGAACTGGAAGGCACCTTCCCGCTCCCGGAAGCCCAGTTGGACCGCTTCCTCGTCAAGATAACCATGGGTTATCCGAGCATGGAGGATGACCGCCGGATACTGGCCCGGTTCCGGAAGAGCGACCCCCTCGACGAGCTTCAGCCGGTCATCACCGCGGAAGAACTCATTTCCATGCAGCACGATGTGCGGGACGTCCACGTGACGGAGGACGTGGAGGACTACATCGTACGGCTCATCCACGCCACCCGCCAGCACGAAGACGTGGAACTGGGCGCCAGCCCCCGCGCCATGCTGGCCCTCTATAACGCCACCCAGGCGCTGGCCGCCCTGCGCGGGCGCGATTATGTCATCCCGGACGATATCAAGCAGCTCGTCGTGCCGGTACTCATTCACCGCATCATCACCCGCTCGGAAAGCCGGCTGCGGGGACGGCGCATCGAGGCGACGCTGAAACAGATTATGGACTCCGTCTTCGTGCCGGTGGAAGCCCAGGAAGCCGTCGGAGAAGCATAACCAATGCGGAGCGACTACTGGCTGCTCCTGGCGGCCGTGCTGCTCATTATCAGCATTGCCATTCACCAGGTCCCGCTGGCCCTGGTATCGGTGCTGTTCCTCCTTACCGGACTGGTGTCCCGGCTCTGGGCGCGCTACTGCCTGCGGAGGCTCGACTACAAGCGCCGTTTGAGCCAGGACCATGTCTTCTTCGGCGACCAGATATTCTTCGAGATAGAACTGACCAACCGCAAGCCGCTGCCGTTGCCCTGGCTCCACGTCGAGGATGAGCTGCCCGAACAGGTGACCCTGCTCAAGGGCAAGACCGAAGAGAGTGCGGAAGACCGCGTCGTCCTCAACAACATCATGCCTATCAACATGTACCACCGCGTCACCCGGCGTTTTCCGGTGCTCTGCGACCAGCGGGGCTGCTTTTCCTTCGGGCCGACGCGCCTGCGCTCCGGCGACCTCTTCGGGTTCTTCCGCCGGACGATGATGATAGAGACGACCAACACGCTCATGGTCTATCCCCGGCTCGTGCCCCTGGAGGAGCTGGGCATCGCTTCCCACCAGTTCTTCGGGGACATCCGGCTCCGGCAGCACCTGTTCCAGGACCCGGTCCTGACCGCCGGCGTCCGCGAATACGCGCCGGGAGACAGCCTGAAGCGGATACACTGGAAGAGCACGGCGCGGGTCGGGCGGCTGCAGACCAAGCAGTTCGAGCCGACCACGACGGTCGATATCAGCATCTTCCTCGACGTACGCACGCTCAAGCCGCCGTACTGGGGCAGCATTCACCAGCTCCAGGAACTCGGTATTATTTCCGCGGCGTCGATCGCCAAGGCCGCGCTGGAATGGGGCTTCCGCGTGGGCTTGTACGTCAACCAGATAACCCGCTTCTCCCACGGCCTCGTACACGTGCCGCACAGCCAGCACCCGGCCCAGCTCGAACGCATCCTGGAAGCCCTTTCCCAGGTGCACCAGGTGGAGAACATCACCGTCTCGAAGTACATCCGGCAGGAAGCCGCGGCCCTGCCGTTCGGGAGCACCATCCTGGCGATATCCGCCCAGCCGGACGAGACGATAGTAAACACATTGATGGACATGAAGCGGTTGGGACGGAGCGTCGGCCTGGTGCAGGTCGGCGGGGAAATGCCTCCGGCGCAGCGGGGCCTGCCGGTCTACCATATCACCGATGAAGCCGCCTGGAACGTCGTGGAGAAGATAGGCCTGAAGGAAGCGGAATGACGACGCGCGATTCCATAAAACGGTTCGACTGGATGGGCATCGTCCTGTATCCGCTGGCGGTCATCCTCATGGAGGCCTTCTGGGTCTACCCGTGGCTGGCCTGGGTCGGCGGCTGGCCGATGTGGGCGGAGACCCGCCCGCCGCTGCACTTGATATCCGTGGTCGTGACGCTGGTGCTGGCCCTGGCCCTGACGCGCTACCTCGCGGACCGGAAGCACTGGCGTCTGGCCTGGATACGCACTGCGATCATCGGCGCCGGTTTGGTGGTCTTCGTCCTGGTGCTGCGGCTGGAGTACCCGCCGCCGGAAGGAACAGGCTGGTTCGCGCACGTCGGCAGCCTGTTCGCGGAACTGGCCGGCAACCCGAGCGCCTTCATCCTCGGCCTCGCGGCGCTTATCTACCTCTGGTGGCGCGGCATCAACCTGGGCGGCGCTACGTCTTACTTCAGGGACATCTACCAGTCATTTATCCTGGGCATGGTTGCGCTTATTGTCCTGCTCATCGTCTGGCAAATAACATCCGGCTCCGAGAATTTCTCCGCGCCGGGGGCCGGCATCGGCTGGAACGTCATCGCGTTCTTCTTCTTCGGGCTGCTCGCCATCGCGGTGTGCCACCTGTATAACATGCGCGCGACGATGGCGAAGGAGGATGCCGCCCAGACCTCGGTGTGGCGCTGGCTTTCCATCATGCTCGGGGTCATCGGCGCGATGGTGCTGGTCGGGTTCGGCCTGGCCGCAGCGTTCTCGCCGGAGTTCTTCAGCACGATAAGCAGCGGGTTCCGGGCTATCGGATGGTTTTTCGGCAAGGTTATCGATATCATCGCCATCCCGCTGAACTATGTCTTCGAGGCCATTTTCTGGGTCATCAGGTTCCTCATCAGCCTGCTGCGGAACGAACAGCAGGGCGAAGAAATGTCCGGAAACATGAGCGGCGGGGATATTTTCGGGCAGGTGGAGACAGTGGCGATACCGCCGGCGATAGAAGAAGCCATCAAGTGGTTCGTCATCATCGTCCTCATCGGCGTGGTCGTCTTCTTCCTTGCCCGTGCGATCAACCGGTTCATGACCCGGAAGCAGCGGGAGGACGTCGATGAGTTCCACGAGTCCGTCTGGGACATGGCCGACCTCAAGGGAGACCTCAGGTCCATGCTGGACGGCCTCAAGGACCGGTTCACCATCAAGCGTAAGCCGCGCCAGCGCTGGGAGGGCGACGACCTCTCCGGCAACCTGGACATCCGCGAGATCTACCGACGGATACAACGGGAGGGTGTGAAGGCCGGCTACCCGCGCAAGGCCCACGAGACGGTGGAGGAGTACGCCCGGCGCATCGGGCGGTACATCCCGGAAGTCGC
>CAZPSP010000225.1:0-3176 GCA_964589285.1 uncultured Dehalococcoidaceae bacterium
GATCGACGTGCGCCACGATGGCGACGTTCCTGATATCGTTCCTGTAAATGGTCATGTATCCTCTTTATGCTTTCATGATGATTGGAAATACGAGCGCACGTTCACCCGCGTGAGTGGTTGGGAAGGAAAACGGCGTTACGGAGAAAAAGCGCTGACGCGGTATCCGGTCAGCGGACCCTGTAGCGGTGCAGGCGTATGCGGTCGTAGTGGTGGTTCATGTGTTCTCTATTCATTATACACGAAGCGAGGTTCGGAGAGAAGACAATTGTTCTGGGGTTCTGCTTGGTTTTGGTTGGTCACACATGTTGTCTTTGCGAGCGTAGCGAAGCAATCCCGATCTTCGAGATTGCCACAGGGCCTGAAGGCCCTTCGCAATGACACTGGCTTTATCAATCAACCAGATGCAAATAGTACTTGTTCCGGTATTTTGGTCATCCCTTGACGAACATGTAGCAAGGGCATTACACTTTGCACCAGAAAAGGCGCTGCGCCGGAACGCCGGCCGGAAGGAAGGGATCTCATGTACAAGAAGATGCTCGTCCTGCTCGATGGCTCCAAGATGTCCGAGGTGGTGTTCTCCTACGCGCGTGAACTCGCCGGACGGCTGGGGCTCGACCTCTACCTGCTCCATGTCTGCACCACCGTCGAGGCGGAACAGCTCCCCATGCGCAAAGCCTATATCGAACACATGGCGGAGCAGTTGCGCGCCCAGTCCGAGGTGATACGGACCGAGACCGGCGTCGCCGCCCGCGGTCCGCTCCAGGCAACCGCGACCGTAGTCGTCGGGTATCCCGCCGAGGAGATCCTGAAGTACGCCGCGGACAATGACGTCGACCTCATCATGCTGTCTACCCACGGCCGTTCCGGCATCCGCCGCTGGGGCCTCGGCAGCGTCGCAGACAAGGTCGTCCACGAGTCCGGCGTCCCCGTCTGGCTGGTGCCGGCACAGTTACACGAAGGCATCATCCACGATACGCTCCCGCAGTTAAGGCTCCTCGTTCCGATGGACGGCTCAAAGACGGCGGAAGCGGTCATTCCTCACGTCATCAACCTTACCAAACAGCGCGGCGTGGATACGGAAGTGCTGCTCATCAACGTAACGCCGGTGGTTCCGCCCCGGTATTCCCCGCGGGAGAACGAAATTATCAAGGAGAACCTGGCCCTTCTCAAGACCCAGGGCGAAGTCTATCTCAGGGAGATCGTCGACCGGTTCCGGGAGGCGGGCGTCAAGGCCACCCCGGAACAGCTTGCCGGCGATCCCGCGGAAGAGATCGTCAAGTACGCGGCCAAGTATAATCCGCGGCTCATCATCATGGCTACGCACGGGCGCTCCGGGTTCAGCCGGTTCGTCTTCGGCAGTACGGCGGAAAACGTCCTCCGCCGCCTCCAGAAAACGCCGATGCTCCTCATCCGGGCGGAAGAATAACCTTTCCGTGAAAACAACGGTTTTTTCTACCGGCAGCAGCTTCATTGCTTCGGGGCGTTGGCGGCCTCCCACCCGCGCCAGGACCTGACCGCCCCATCGAGCAGGGGCATTTGTATTTATGGGAAGACGGCGGCGTCCCGGTCAACGCCGCCTACGTGAAGGTCGGCTTTTACCCTGTGTTCGATTCGATTGACTGCTCCTTCCAAATATCCTGACAAACCACTGTATTGGTTGCGGTGTCATCTGTTCCTGCCCAGGCGGGAATTCCGGCCCGGCCCCAGTTGCTTCCGTGTAATTAGTCTGGATGCAGCCGCAATCACCTTTTGTTCGTGACTCACAGCATTGACTCCCTGGGGAAACTGCGTCATACTTATCATGTAAATCATGTAAACATGATAAACAAGGAATGCGTGCAATGGATATGAGACCACCCAAGGGCAGGAAATTCTACGGCTCGGTGACGGTTTCGGAACGGGGACAGATCGTGGTGCCGGCAGAAGCCCGCAAGGATTTCAACATCAAGCCGGGAGACAAGCTCCTCGTCTTCGGGGACATCAAAACGGGCATGTGGTTGACCACGTTCGGGATTCTCGAAGAACAGTTCAAGGGTATGGCGGATTTCTTCCGTAACCGGGAAGCGCCGGGGCCTGAGGAAAAGCGAGGTCAGTGATGAACACGGCGATCCACATCGAAAGCGTCAGAAAGGCCCTGAGCGGGAGAGAGGTCCTCAAAGGGATCACGTTCGATGTCCACACCGGGGACATCTTCGGGTACCTCGGGCCGAACGGCGCCGGCAAGACGACCACCATCCGCATCCTGCTCGGCCTCCTCACGGCGGATGCCGGAAATGTGGATGTCCTGGGAAAAGACGTCCTGCTGCCGGAAACCCGCCTCAATATCGGCTTCGCCCTCGATCCCGACGGCCTTTATGATGCCATGACCGCCGTGGAAAACCTCCAATTCTTCGCGGATATCTACGGCGTCAGCGATGCCGGGCCGCGTATTGAAAAGGTCCTCGGCCTGGTGGACCTGGCGGACCGCGCCGGCGACCGCGTCGGCACGTACTCCAGGGGCATGCGCCAGCGCCTCTCCCTGGCCCGCGCCATGGTGCACGATCCTGCCGTCCTCATCCTCGATGAACCGACCTCCGGCGTCGATCCCACCGGGCAGATAGAGATCCGCACGATACTGCTGGCCATCGCCCGGGAGGAACGGAAAACGGTGCTGCTCAGTTCCCATAACCTGGATGAGGTGCAGCGCATCTGCAACCGTATCGCCCTTATCGACCGCGGCGAGATCAAGCTCTACGGCGAACTGGAAGACCTCCGTCACAGAATGGGCCGTAGCGGCATCATCATCGAGACCAGGGACGGAGTTACCGATGCACTCCTGGACGAACTCCGGAAGCAGGAAACATTAGGGTTCCTCGAACTGAGCGGAACGACCCTGGTCTTTCAGCCGCGGGAAGGCGCTGCGGAAGTCTCCGATATCATCGGTTTCCTGACCGGGCGCGGCGTGAAGATAGAGCAGGCCGGCCGGCAGGAAGCCTCGCTGGAAGACCTGTATTCCACCATCCTGAAGGAGGCGGAAAAGATATGAACGGCATCCGGCTGGTCATGTCCGCCGCCGTCAGGAACACGTTCCGCAACAAGATCGTACCCATCGTCATGGCGCCTATCATGCTCATCTGCGTGGTGGGGGTGGCCATCCTCTTTTGCCTCCTCCTCATCGGGCCGGAGATGAAATCGGC
>CAZPSP010000226.1:0-3088 GCA_964589285.1 uncultured Dehalococcoidaceae bacterium
CCGGGAGGAACGGCGCAGCCAGAGGGAGAGTACGGAACCGGCCGCCGACTGCACGCATTTGGGCGAGAAGGGGTCGGCGGACTTGCCGGACAGGATGATGCCGGAGTAGTCGAATGCGGCCGCCGTACGGATGAGCGTGCCGATGTTGCCGGGGTCCTGGATATCTTCCAGCAGCAGGACCCGGCTGCCGGTCTGCCGGGGCAATTCATCTGAGTAAGTGTCTGCCGGCAGGCGAACGACGGCGATGAAGCCCTGAGGCGTCGTGGTATTGCTGACGGAGCGGAGCTGTTTCTCCGTGACTGTCCTCACCGGGTAGCGGTCGAGACCGTCGGGAGGATCGCCGGTAGAAACGAGTTCGATGATGGCGTCCGGACGGATGACGGCGATCTGGCGGATGGCGCGTTCGCCTTCGATGAGGAAGCAGCCGGCTTCACGCCGCGACTTGCCTTCCGCGAGTTCTTTGTACCAGGACAGGGGTTTGAGGGGTTTCGACATGTCTTTATTATAGGACAAAAAGACATCGCGTCCCATCCGAGGACAGACAGACCATAATCCGGTTCATGGTCAATTGAATAAAAGGCGGGCCCCGGCTGAAGCCGGGGCCCGATCCTGATTCCGGTGTTGCCCAGGAAGGACTATTTATCGAGGGCTTTGGCCATCTGGATCTCCTTGACGAGGTCCTCGATGGTGATGGCGGAAAGCGTCAACGGGGTAACGGTACCGCGCGAGCCGATCTGGGCGGCCACCCTGGCGATGACCGTATTGTTGGGCGCTTCGAGGATATTGAGGAAATCGTACTCGCCGAGAAGGGAGTACTGGGTAATGATCTTGGCGCCCATTTCCTCGACTTCCTTGTTCACTTCCCAGATACGCGAGGGGTTGTTCATAATGGTCTTTCTTCCGGCATCTGTCAATTTAGTGAGCATTACATAATAGGGCATTTCAACCTCCCTGGAAAAATATCTCCCTTAGAGGGAGTTCGTGATTTAATAGTATATTACGTATATGTAGGTGTCAATATGTGAAGTTAAAAGTCAAAGGTCAAAGGTTGGTCGCGCGGGCGGGCCGATGACATGGATTCCGGATGGGGGACCGGGAATGACACGGATATCTGTTGTCGGAGTTACGCTACGCTTCACTCCGACCTACGGGGTTTCCTACCGGCGGAGATGGATTCCCGATGGCGAGTCGGGGATGACACGGCATGATGCTTTTTTTCACAGGCGTGGAGCGGATAAAGTCTAGCAAGGTTCCGGCTGCTTGATGGTGACCGTGATGCCGGCGACGAGGAGGAGGACCTCTTCGGCGCGGGCGGCGAGGAGGCGGTTGGCCCGGCCGAGGACGTCCCGGTAAATGCGGGAAATGGGGTCGGCGGGGACGATGCCGAGGCCGATCTCGTTGCTGACGATGATGAAATGAGCGTCATGCCCATTTATACACCGGATAATGGACTCGATCTCTTTGTCCACGGCCTGTTCCTGCAGTGCAGCGTTTTCTTTCCAAACGTTGGCCTGGAAGACATTGCTGACGAGGAGGGTGATGCAGTCGATGACCACCGTCCCGGCGTTACCGATCTCGGCGGCAATGCGGTCGCCCAGCCCGGTGGGTGCTTCCAGCGTCTTCCAGTTAGCGGGACGGGAGCGTTTATGGGCGTCGATGCGGGCGCGCATTTCCTCGTCGCCGGGTTCTGCAGTCGCCACGAAAAGGACGTCGCCGCCGGCTTTAAGAGCCATGTCCTGGGCAAGGGTACTCTTGCCGCTGCGGGCGCCGCCGATGATAAAAGTCAGGCTCATTTCATGTCCTCCATGATGCTGTAGACGGCGGGGATATCGAGGTGGGCACGGACGAGATCGGCGAGCCTATCGTACTCATGATCGCGGGAGAGGGTGATGCTTCGTCCGGACTCGACAAGGCCCCAGTGCCGTCTCAGGTTGGTAAGGAAACCCTGGCGGAATCCGTCATTGTGGAACATGCCGTGGAGGTAGGTGCCGATGACGGTGCCTCGCTCGTTCATCATGCCGTCCGGGTAGTCCGCCGGCCCAGCGGGGGTTTCGATTATCTGCAGGACGTTTTTCCCGCTGCCGGAGCTGCGGCCCATGTGGATCTCGTAGCCGCCGATGTCCGTGCCTTCCAGTCCGGCCAGGAGACCCGTACCGGCTACGATGCGGGCAAGGGCCTGGGTGGTGGACTTTTCCGGGAGGAACTCGGTGACCATATCGAGAAGGCCGAGCCCCGGTGTTTCCCGGTTCGGGGACTCGACACCAGAGGGGTCGATGATCCTGCTGCCGAGCATCTGGTACCCGCCGCAGATACCGAGAACGGGCGTGCCTTTTTGGGCGGCGGCCAGGATGACCGGGGCCATACCGGTCTGGCGCAGGAGTTCCAGGTCCGCGACGGTGCTCTTGGTGCCGGGCAGAATGATGAGGTGGGGATTGCCTAACTCGAAGCGGAAATTTACATAACGGACAGAGCATCCTTCGGCTTCCAGGGGATCGAAGTCGTCATAGTTGGAGATGTGCGGCAGGCGGATGACGGCAATGTCCAGGTCGCCGTCGGTTTCAACGGACTGACGGTTATCGAGATAGACCGAGTCTTCCTGGGCGATACGGATGTCCTTGAAGTAGGGTACGACGCCGAGGGTCGGCTTGCCGGTCTTGCGGTCCAGGAAATCGATAGCGTCCTGGAGGAGGGTAACGTCGCCGCGGAACTTGTTGATGATAAAGCCTTTGACGAGGTCACGTTCCTCCTCGTCGAGCAGTTCCAGCGTGCCGACGAGGGAAGCGAAGACGCCGCCCTTATCGATGTCACCGACGAGCAGGACGGGGCTTTGCGACTCCTTTGCGATGCGCATGTTGACGATCTCGCGTTCCTTGAGGTTGATCTCCGCGGGGCTGCCGGCGCCTTCCAGGACGACGATGTCGTACTCGCTGCGGAGCCGGTCCAGGGCGTCCAAAATGGTCTGGAGCAGGAAAGGGGTGTGGTCGTAGTAGTCCCGGGCGGAGATGTTTTTATAGACCTTGCCCATGACGATGACCTGGCTGCCCATATCGTGGGTGGGCTTGAGGAGGACGGGGTTCATGTCCACGGT
>CAZPSP010000227.1:0-3050 GCA_964589285.1 uncultured Dehalococcoidaceae bacterium
GTAGGTGCGGATGTCCCGGTAAAGTATATAAACGTCCGTTTCCGGGTCGGCCTCTTTCAGCCGGATGGCGTTCTTGACCGCCTGGGAACAGCAGACCCGGCTGCAATATAAATGGCCTTCCTCACGCGATCCCACGCACTGCACCATGACCACCGATTTAACGTTCCGGACCCGCGCTGTCCGGCTTTCCAGTTCTTCTTCGAGTTCGGATTGTATCAGGACGTTGTCAGACCGACCGTACAGGTATTCTTCCGGACGGTGTTCGCGGCCTCCGGTGGCCACGATGACCACGCCATGCTCGATGGTCTCGGTGGCGCCGTCCGCACTCGCGACCTCCGCCTGGTAATTGCCCACATGCCCGGAAAAAAGGTTGATGGATGTATTGGTCATCACCCGGACCAGGGGCTGCTTTTCCAGCTTCTCTTTCAATTCAGCCAGCAACTCGAGGGGGCTGGAGCCGTCTTCCGTGCGGGAAATATGCCGGAGATTGCCCCCGAGTTCCGCCTCCCGTTCGACCAGCACGGCTTCGAAGCCCTGATCGGCGATGCCGAGGGCCGCCGTCATCCCCGCCAGGCCGCCCCCGATGATGAGAGCGCGGTGGCAGATGTCAGCAGGGAACTGCCGGAGGGGCTCGAGCATAGCGGCGCGGGCAACGGCCATCTTCACCAGGTCCCTGGCTTTTTTGTCCGCGCCCTGCTTGTCCGAAGCATGGACCCAGGAGCACTGGTCCCGTATATTGGCCATCTCAAAGAGATAACGGTTCAGCCCGGCTTCCCGGATGGTCTCCTGGAACAGGGGTTCGTGGGTGCGCGGACTACAGGAAGCCACCACCACCCGGTTCAGGCCTTTTTCCCGTATGGCATCCATGATCTTTTTCTGCGTGTCCGTGGAGCAGGTATAGAGGTTCTCCTCGGCGTGTACCACGTTGGGCAGCAGTGCGGCGTAATCGGTCAGGCCGGGCACATCGACGACCCGCGCGATATTCGCGCCGCACCGGCAGATAAAAACCCCGATGCGCGGCTCCTGTCCGGCGACGTCCATCTCTTCCGGGTACGTCTTCTGCGTTTCCAGCGTGCCCCGCGCGGCGGCAACGGACCGGGACGCCAGGAAAGCGGCGCTGCTGGCGCACATCACGGATTCCGGAATGTCCATCGGCGAATGAAATGCTCCCGCGGTATAGATGCCGGGACGGGACGTCCGGTTCGGGCTGAATTCCCTGGTTCTACAAAACCCGTATCGGTCCAGTTCCACGTTGAGACGGTCAGCCAGCCCTTTCGTACCTGGAGAAGGCGTTATGCCCACGGAAAGGACCACCATATCGAACTCGCTCTCCGTCTTCCGTCCGCTCTCGTCGGTATGCTCGATGAGCAGGTCATGGCTTGGCTGGAGTTCCCGGACGGCGGACGGAATACCTTTGACATAGACGACGCCGAACTGGTCCTTCGCGGACTCGTAATACCGCTCGAAGCCTTTGCCGAACGTCCTCATGTCATTGTAGAAAATAACCGGCTGGATGCCGCTGTCGTGTTCCCGCGCGATGACGGCTTCTTTCGTGGCGTACATACAGCAGACCGATGAGCAGTAGTCGCGCCCGCAGGTCTCATCGCGGGAGCCGACGCATTGTATCCAGGCTATCCTCTGCGGGCGGCGGCCGTCCGAAGGCCGCATGACCGTCCCCCGGAACGGACCGGAAGCGGACAGGATGCGTTCGAATTCGAGGCTGGTGACCACGTTGGGCAGGCGCCCGTAGCCGTATTCGCCCTTGATGGCGGCATCGAACGGCTCATAACCGGGCGCCAGGATGATGGAACCGACCTCCAGCCGCACCCGCGTTTCCTGCATGAAATGGTCGATGGCGCCGGCCTGGCAGACATCGCGGCACTGAAAACACTCGCTGCAGAGTCCGCAGTTGAGGCACCGGCTGCTTTCCTTCCGGGCTTCATCTTCGGTATACCCGGATTCGACTTCGTCGAAGCTGTTGATCCTCTTTTCAACGGGCAGTTTGCGCGAGTTGATACGCGGCACCCTGGCATGTTCTCCAGCCGTCAAAGGCGCCGGATCGCCAATGACGCGGGAATGGTTTTCCGCGATGTTTTCCCCGTTCAGGTATTGGTCGATGGAAATGGCCGCTTCATGACCATGGTGGATGGCCTCGACGGCTGACTTCGGGCCGGTCACCGCGTCTCCGCCGGCAAAGATACCGGGCATCCCGGCCGAGAGTGTGACCGGGTCCGCGGCAATGTACCCGTCCGGCCTGATCTTGATGCCGCTTTCTGAAGACACAAAGGAGAGGTCCGCGGCCTGTCCGGCGGCGATGACGGCCGTATCGCAGGCGATGATATGGTGGCGGGTTGTCGGTATCGGCCTGCGGCGCCCGCTGCTGTCCGGCTCGCCGGGTTCCATTTCCACGCATTCTACGGCATAAAGCCGCCCCTTTTCATCGGCGAGGAACCTCCGGGGATTCGTCAGGAACCGGAAGCGCACGTCTTCTTCACGGGCATCCTCCAATTCTTCGCGGCGGGCCGGCATATCTTCCTCTTCCCGGCGATAGATGATGCAAACTTCCTGAACTCCAAGCCTTACCGCGGTGCGCGCCGCATCCATGGCAACGTTGCCGCCGCCGATAACGGCCAGCCGCTTGCCTGTCTGAACGGGGTTGCCGGCGTTCACCGCCCGGAGAAAATCGAGGGCCGGGATCACGCCGACTGCTTCCTCGCCAGGCAAGGAAAGCGCGGCGCTCCTCTGCGCACCTACCGCAAGGTAAATAGCGGCGTATCCCTCTTCTTTCAGTCCGCTCAGGGTGATGTCCCTTCCCAGGGCGGTGTTACAGCGCAGTTCAATGCCGCGCCGGATAAGGCTTTCGATCTCCGCCGCCAGGACGTCCTTCGGGAGGCGGTAGCGGGGTATGGTGAGCTGCAGCTGGCCGCCGGGCGCGTCGTCGGCTTCAAAGATGGTAACAGGGTAACCGAGCGCGGCCAGGTCTCCGGCGCAGGTGAGGCCGGACGGCCCGGCGCCGATGACGGCAACCTTCGGCCTGGTAATATCGATGG
>CAZPSP010000228.1:0-3038 GCA_964589285.1 uncultured Dehalococcoidaceae bacterium
GAGACTGGGGACCTATACGCTGTTCGCTCCGAAACTGGAAGGCATGTTCGAGCCCGGGAATTGTTCCGACCTGCCCGGCGTGTTCGGACAGGCGCTTCCGCCTGATGAGCGAACCGACGGTCATACCATGGCATCAATCGTTCCGGGAAAAAGCGGTACCGTACGAGAACAGTATGTTTTGGTGACGGATGAGGAATGCGGCGCCGTCCTGGAAACGGCGTTTTCTGATGTCCCCAATCCGAATTCCGGACCGGTCGATCCGGCCCTGTCAGGCCCCTATTCAATCCTGCGCCTGCAGCTCCACAAGATTAGAGCGCAGGACATCGTCACCACAAAATCAATAACAATGCCGGTCCCTTACAAAATGAAACGCGGCTGGCAGGTCTAGGAACTGTCAAGAATTCAGGCCGTGGCTGGAATTGCTATCTGAAATCAGTTGAAGGAGGCGCCGGATGGCCGAACTTAAGAATAAAAAGTATATCATCGAAGACTACATACCCTCCCGGGAGGAAATCAACAAGACCGCCGGAGACCCGGAAAGGTCCACGAGACTTTCGCAGATCGTCAGGTCCGGGGACGATATCCTGAAAGGCTCCCTGAACATGGGGTTCGTCTGGGCCCTGCGTACCTCGAGCCAGGAACAGGAACTGAAACCTCATACTCATGACTGCAACGAGGTCCTCGGCTGGATAGGAACCGACTGGGAACACCCGCGTGAACTGAACGCTGAAATAGAGTTCTGGCTGGAAGATGAGAAGTATATCCTCACGCACAGCTGCATCATTTTCGTGCCCAGGGGCATGCAGCACGGCCCGCTTAAAGATCTGAGGATCGACCGGCCGGTCATCCATTTCGGGGTCATGACGAACGAGGACTATGTTCCCGGTAAATGACCCGCAGTGCTCCTTGCGCCGGGTGTAACGTCTATGACCGCAGGGTCGGTTATTATCTGACGCACTGTCAGGGAGTAGTTGGCATTTTTAACAATCCGCGGCTCACCTTCCATGGCGGTGTGCAGCATGGTAACGATGGCCCTGTTAGCCTCCGCGGCGAGGTTCACCCCGCCTCCCGTCCCCGTGTATGGCCGGCCGGAGGCGTTGATCAATTCATAATCCTTCTCTTCACCTGATGCCCGCCTCAACCAGCCTGAAACATCCTGCTGTCCATTATTGCGGTAACAATCTCGACGGCCCGTTTTCCAGCCTCAACGGAACAGCATTGCAATTAAAAAATTCCTTATGGTATACTGACTTGATACAGGCGTGAATTAGGCCATCGGATATAGCACCACGGGTAACCACCACACTTCAGTGAAAAGAACCAAGAGGGAACGGACTTGCTTGCAAATTACGGACTGATCGGGCTTTTTTTGATCGTTGCCATCGGTTTTTCACTCGTTATGGTCATGATCCCCATCATTCTCCGTCTCCTCAAGATCGTCCCGAACCACCCGAACCCGGCCAAGGACTCCGTCTTCGAATGCGGCGTCGAGACCATCGGCAAGACATGGGTCCAGTTCAATTTCCACTACTACTTCTACGCCCTCGTCTTCGTTGCCATCGACGTCCTCGTGATCTTCCTCTACCCGTGGGCGGTACAGTTGCGGGAACTTGGCACGTCCGGCCTGGTGGCGGTGCTCGTGCTGGTGGGCATCGTGCTGGTCGGCTACCTCTACGCCTGGAAGAAAAAGGCCCTTGAATGGAAATAATCAATCAACACGACTACATTTATTCGCCGCGTGACATCGACCGTCACGAAGGCGAACTCATCGAACAGACCAGGGCCGCTTCCAAATACTCCATCCCGGACCCTGATGCCTGGCTGGATGAAGACATCAAGCGTAACGTAGTATTGACCTCTGCGGACTGGTTCATTAACTGGGCGCGGCGTTCCGCGCTCTGGCCGGTCATCTGCTTCCCCGCCTGCTGCGCCTTCGAGTTCATCGCCGCCAACGGCCCGAGGTTCGACCTGTCCCGGTTCGGCATGGAGATCCTGCGAGCATCGCCGCGACAGGCTGACTTGATGATCACCGCCGGCACGCTGACCTGGAAGATGGCGCCCAACGTGCGCCGTATCTACGACCAGATGCCGGAGCCGAAATGGGTCATCGCCATGGGCGCCTGCGGGGTCAGCGGCGGCATTTTCCGCTCGTCTTACAGCGTGGTGCCCGGCTACAACAAGATTGTCCCGGTGGACGTCTATGTGCCCGGCTGCCCGCCGCGACCGGAAGCGCTCATCCACGCCATCCAGATGCTCCAGGAAAAAATCGCTAAAGAACGGCCGGTGCCGGACCTTAAAGAGCTAACGAGCAGGGAGAACCCGGCATGACGACGGCCTTCGTGGTCAGGGAACTGGCGGCAACGCTGGCGGAAACGTACCCCGGCAAGGTCGAAGCGCTGAACGGCGATACGCTGCTCGTGGCGCCCGATGCGCTGCAGGACGTCTGCCTGTATTTACGAGACACCGACGGCCTGAAGTTCGACTACTTCAACTTCGTCACGGCCGTCGACTATTACCAGTACTTCGAGCTGGTTTACCGCATTTCATCGATGCAGTACAACCACGCCTTGGTTATCAAGGTAAGGACGCCCGGCCGCGAGGACCAGGTCGTGCCCTCAGTGACCGGCATCTGGCAGGGCGCAGACTTCCAGGAGAGGGAAATTTACGACCTCTTCGGCATCGGCTTCGAAGGCCATCCGGACCTCCGGCGCATCTTCCTCTGGGAAGGCTACGAAGGCTACCCGCTGAGAAAGGACTTTACCTGGTGACGACCGAACAGCGCGTCGAGTTGATGCATCTCAAGACGGAACCGTTCGTCCTGAATATGGGACCGGTGCATCCGTCCACCCACGGCGTCTACCGCATGCGGGTAACGCTGGACGGCGAGGTGGTCATGGACATCGAGCCGGTATTCGGATACCTGCACCGGGGCGTGGAAAAGCTCGCCGAGGAACGCACCTATACCGGGTTCATTCCTCTGACGGACCGGCTGGACTACCTTTCCTCGATGAGCAACAACATGGCTTACTGCATGTCCG
>CAZPSP010000229.1:0-3021 GCA_964589285.1 uncultured Dehalococcoidaceae bacterium
GAACACCTCCAACGGGAAAAACAGAGAACGTTTAACTGCGCTTATTGAAGGACGGGCGGTCCGGGCGGCGCTGGCGGTCGCGGTCCCCAAAGCGGGGGCGGCCTCCGCCGCGGCGTTCCTGGCGGGCGCTTTCACGGGCGGCGGCGGCATCGGTGCCTTCCTCGAAGACGGCACGGCGGGAGAGGTTGACGCGGCCGAGGTTATCGACGGCGATGACCTTGACGGTCACCTCGTCGCCGAGCTTGACCTCGTCTTCCACCTTATTAATGCGGTGTTCAGCCAGTTCGCTGATGTGGACAAGACCTTCCTTGCCGGGGAGAATCTCCACCATGGCCCCGAAGTCCAGTATGCGGCTGACCTTGCCGGTGAACATATCGCCTATCTGGGCTTCGCGGGTGAGGCCTTCAATCATGGCGATGGCCTTCTGAGTGGCTTCCATATCCGGCGAACCGATGACGACGGTGCCGTCGTCTTCGACATCGATAGTGGTCTTGGTCTCTTCAATGATGGAGCGGATGGTCTTGCCGCCGGTGCCGATGACGGCGCCGATCTTGGAGGGATCAATCTTTATCTTGGTCATGCGCGGCGCGAACGGGCTGACGTCCTCGCGGCTGGCGCTGATAACGCTGTCCATAGTATCCAGGACAAAGATGCGGCCTTCCCGCGCCTGACGGAAGGTCTGCTCGATGATCTCCATGGTAAGGCCGTTGAGCTTGGTATCCATCTGGATGGCGGTGATACCATCACGGGTACCGGCGATCTTGAAATCCATGTCCCCGTTGAAGTCTTCCTGGCCTTCCAGGTCCGTGAGGACGACGAAGCGGCCGGTCTCATCCGTGATAAGGCCCATGGCCACGCCGGCCACGGCTTTCTTGACCGGAATACCGGCGTCCATCAGGGACAAACTGCCGGCGCAGACGCTGGCCATGGAAGTGCTGCCGTTGGAACTGAGCACCTCGGAGACGAGACGAATGGCATAAGGAAATTCCTCAACCGGAGGTATCACAGCGGAGAGGGCCCGTTCCGCCAGGGCGCCATGGCCTATTTCACGGCGGCCGGTGGAGCCGACGCGGCGTACTTCTCCGGTGGAAAAACCGGGGAAGTTATAGTGATGCATAAAGCGTTTACTTTCTTCGATCCCGAGGCCGTCCAGCATCTGCTCCTTGCGGGTAGAGCCCAGCGTGGTGATGGACATGACCTGGGTCATGCCGCGGTTGAACAGGCCACTGCCATGCGTGCGGGGGAGAATTCCCACCTCACAACTGAGGGGGCGTATCTCGGTGACGGCGCGGCCGCCGATGCGCTCCTTGCGGTCCAGTATGGCGCTGCGGAGCGTGGACTTCCAGTTCTTGTCCAGGGCGGCGAGAATGTCTTTTTCAGAATACTTGTCCGCGAGCTGTTTCTTGACATCATCGGCGAGGGCCTGGTTCTTTTCAGCGCGGCGGACCCTGTCTGCCTCGCGGAGGACTTCCAGCATACGGTCGCCGACGGCCTCGTTAACGGCGTCGATGACATCATGGCCCAATGCATCGCCAGGAACGGGCAGCTTGGGTTTGCCGATGGCTTCCCGTATCTGTTCCTGGAGTTTGATCAGGTCCTGGTTGGCTTCATGAGCGAAGCGGATGGCCTTGACGACAATTTCCTCATCGACTTCCTTGGCGCCGGCTTCCACCATGACGACCTTGTCACGGGTGCTGACGACGAGGAGGTCGAGCTGGCTTTCGTCCGCCTGGGCCATCTTGGGGTTCAGAACGAGTTCTCCGTTGATGTAGCCGACGTTGACGGCGCCGATGGGGCCGTCGAACGGGACCTCCGACATGTGGAGACAGGTGGAGGAGCCGATGACGGAGAGGATATCGGGATCGTTTTCCATATCGGCGGAGAGGACGGTGGTGATTATCTGAATTTCACTCCGCCAGGTCTTGGGAAGGAGGGGGCGGATAGGCCGGTCCGTCTGGCGGCTGGCGAGGACGGCGGCTTCCGAGGGGCGGCCTTCCCTTCTAATGAATCCGCCGGGGATTTTGCCGGCGGCGTAGAGACGTTCTTCATAGTCAATGGTGAGGGGGAGGAAATCGACTCCCTCACGGGGGGTCCGGCCGTAGCACATTGTGACGAGGACGACGGTATCGCCGTAGCGAACGGTAACGGCGGCATCGGCCTGCTGGGCTACTTTTCCGGTTTCAATGGATAACTGGCGACCGGCGAGGTCGCAGGTAAAGGTGTGTGGGTCCAAAATTTTTCTTTCTCTCTTTCTCTCTCCAGAAGGCTTTTACTTGCGCAGCCCCAGCTTTTTGATTAAGCTGTTGTACCGCCCGACATCTTCCCGGCTCAGGTACGACAATAGCCTTCTCCGCTGGCCAACGAGCTTCAGTAAGCCCCGCTGGGTATGGTAATCATGCCGGTGTTCCGACATGTGTCTGGTCAATTGCTGAATTCTGGCGGTGAGCAGCGCCACCTGGACTTCAGTCGAGCCGGTGTCGCCCTCACGGGCCTGGTACGTTTCAATGATCTGGGTCTTTTTCTCTTTATCCAAGTTACACTACTCCCACCATATAAAGTTATTGCAATATAGTCATAAAAAGTATAACACAGCGGTGCTTAATAGTAAATTTAGTTTTTTCATTTTATTAAGGATGATACGGGACTAATTTTCTCGATTTACACATGACAAATCCGATGAACCCACTAAGAAGGCTTCATCCTGACGGCCTGTTCAGCCGGGAAGGTCAGGATCCAGCTATGGCTCGCCCACTACCCTGTTTATCAGTGTGATGTCCATCACTGGTACCAAGCTGAGATGGATTCCCGATTTCTCGGGAATGACAAAGCCGGGGATTGAATTGAGAAGGCTGACGAGAGTGCCAGGCAGCGATGGATTCCAGCCTGAAGCTGGAATGACGGGGGCTTTCCGCGGGCAGGGACGCCCGCGCTGCCCGGTTGTTGTGAGCCGGCGATGGCTGCTATGGTGCGGGAGCCGCCCTACGAAATCCACTGCTTGAGACTGGAACGCATCCGTGTGTA
>CAZPSP010000230.1:0-3015 GCA_964589285.1 uncultured Dehalococcoidaceae bacterium
TTGCCTGGCGCTCGTTATCAGCGCTATGCCCCTCATGAGCGCTTGCGGTAACGGCAGCGGGTCTGAGCCAACGACGACATCGACTACCGCGACCACATCCACGACCGTCGATAAGACGGGCAAGACACTGAAACTCGGTATTTCGACGCCCTCCACCGGTAAAGCGGCGGAAAAAGGCCGCCCCTTGGAGCACGGCCAGAAAGACGCCATCGAGTACGTCAATACGGAACTCGGCGGCATTGACGGCTACCAGGTGGAAATCGTCTGGCGCGATAACGGCTATGATTCCGCGGCCATGTCCAACATCGTCCGCAATTTCATGGACCAGGGCTGCCTCATGTTTTCCACGTCTTCCTCCGCCATGATGACCGCGGCCATGGGACTCGCCAACCAGTACGGGTTCCCCGGCCTGGCGGCGTTCTCATCACCGAACCTCTACCGGCCGCCCCAGCATGTCTACGGCCAGTTGCCGGACTACGGTGATGACTTCCTCGCTTTCACACAGTATTTCCTGGCAAGCTGGCAAGGGACCGGAAAACCGAAGGTAGCCATCCACGCCCTGAATAACTCCACCGGCAAGGGCGCTGTGGATGCCGCCCGGGCCTATGCCGACCAGCTCGGCATCGAAGTCCTCTGGGACGGCGCCGTGGGCAAGGCCTTCGAACATAAGGCCGATACTATCTCGGAAATGGAGTCCCTGACCCGCATCAAGTCCATGGACCCGGACGTCCTCTATATCTCCAGCACGCCGGCCCCCACCGGGCTGATCATCAAGAATGCCCGCGCTCTCGGCCTGGATTGCGCCATAGCCTCCGGTCACGCGGGATACACCGCGGCGCTCCTCGGCATCGCCGGCGCTGACGCCGAAGATGTCTACGGCGTCTTCCCGACCGTCAGCTGGGGCGACGATGTTCCCGGCATGGCCAAGCTTATCGAGTACTGCGAAAAGAACCATCCGGAAAGCGTCGGCAACGGCGACTACATCACCGGCTGGGCGCAGAGCATGATCATGATGAAGATCGTGGAAACCGCGCTCAAGAATACCGGCTACGAGACCCTGGCTGCCGGCGGCGAAACCGCCTGGGAAGCCATCGAAAATGAAGGCATCAAGAAGCTGACCTCCTACGATGTCGGCGGCTTGCACGGTCCGGTTTCCTATACCGAAGGTGACAACCGGCTCTGCAAGTCCGTCCGCGTCCTCCAGGTACAGGACGGCAAGATGGTCGCCCTGACCGACTGGATCGATGCCCCGGTGGTCAAGTACGAAGACTACGATTGGTTCACTCAATAGTGTAGACTGTAACGGGCGGGGCTTGTACGGAAGCCCCGCCCCTGAACAACGGGAGAAAACGGAACATTGCTTACTCTGAACAACATTGAGGTAACCTATCTCAATGTCATCCGCGTCCTGCACGGCGTATCCATGACCGTGGAAGACGGCCGTATTGTTGCTTTGCTGGGCGCCAACGGCGCCGGCAAAAGCACCACGCTCAAGGCCATATCCGGCCTCCTTCATGCCGAGGAAGGCGAGGTCACCGACGGCAGCATCATGTGGGACAAGGAACGCATCGACAAGCAGAACGCCGAGGCCATCGGCAAGCTCGGTATCATCCAGGCGCTGGAAGGCCGTCATGTCTTCGAGCACCTCAATACGGAAGAAAACCTCCTGGTCGGCGCCCATAACCGTCGCGACCGCCATGCCGTGAAACAGGACCTGGAGATGGTCTACGATTACTTCCCCCGCCTCAAGCAACTGCGCCGGAACACCGCCGGGTACCTCTCCGGCGGCGAGCAGCAGATGCTCGTCATCGGGCGGGCCATGATGGCGACCCCGAAGCTCATGATGCTGGACGAGCCGTCCCTCGGCCTGGCCCCGCTCCTCGTGGAAGAGATATATAATATCATCAAGCGCTTTAACACCGAACAGAAGACCTCGGTTCTCCTTGTGGAACAGAACGTCCGCATCGCTCTGAGCATCGCGGATTACGGCTATGTCATGGAGAACGGCCGCGTCGTCCTGGACGGCTCGGCGGAGTATTTGAAGAACAATGAGGACGTCAAGGAATTTTACATGGGGCTTTCCGCCCTCGGTTCCAAGAAAAGCTACCGTGAAGTGAAGCACTACAAGAGGAGAAAGCGATGGCTGTAACGCCCCGCCCCGACGAATATTTCGATGACCTGGAGACGATGTCTCCCTCCGCCCGTGAAGAATATCTGAACAGGAAACTGGCGGCGCACATCGCCCATACCTATCAGAAGGCGCCGGCGGTAAAAAAGCTGCTCGACGATGCCGGTCTGAAACCGTCGGACATCACCACGGTCAAAGGCCTGGAAAAGCTTCCGGTAACCCGCAAGCCGGAACTCATCGAGATGCAGAAAGCCTCTCTGCCGTACGGCGGCGTGGCCGCTATTCCCGATGAGGACGTTGAGCGGGTGTTCGTCTCGCCCGGCCCCATCTATGAGGTCCAGCCCCCGGACGTGAAATGGTTCGCCAAGACCTTCTGGGCGGCCGGGTTCCGCAAGGGTGATGTCGCCATTAACACCTTCACCTACCACCTGTCCCCGGCGGGCATCCTGTTCCATGAAGGCCTCCGACACTGCGGCGCAACGGTAGTCGTAGCCGGCACCGGCAATACCGACCTTCAGGTGCAGGTCATGCGGGACCTGAAGGTGACCGGTTTTGTCGGCACGCCGAGCTACCTGATGACGGTGCTGAAACGTATCGAGGACATGAAACTGGACCTCAAAAAAGACTTCTGCATCAGCAACGCCTGGTTCACCGGGGAGATGCTGGCGCCCTCGCTCCGCGTCACCTTCGAGAAAGACTACGGTATCGATACCTACCAGGCCTACGCCGTCACCGAACCGGGCGGCTGCATCGCCTATGAATGCCGCGAGAAGCGCGGCATGCACCTCATGGACGAATACGTGACGGAGATCATCGACCCCGAGACCGGCAAACAGCTTGGACCTGGAGAGGTGGGTGAACTCGTCACGACCCAGCTCCAGAACCCG
>CAZPSP010000231.1:0-2983 GCA_964589285.1 uncultured Dehalococcoidaceae bacterium
TGCCGCCGGAGAACGGTTCACCGGGCGGTGTCCGGCCCACCTGCAGCGTCGCCGCAACGAGGACCGCCAGACCCGCGACGAAGAACGCCAGCCCCACCCACATCCAGGCGGTGCCGGTCCGGAACGGCACGAAGATGGAATACAGCGTAGCAGCTATCCATAACCCCTGGGTGAACCAGGCCATGACCTTATCTTTACGGCTGCGGAATATCTCCGCGGCGTGGCTGGTGCGCTCCGCAATGTGTTTGGGAACGACGATGACGGCCAGCCACTGAAGCGGATAGATGATCATGAAGAGCCAGCCGTTCCACACGCCGGGGTCGAAAGCAGGTACCCAGGACATATGATACCTCCCGTTATCTTCTACGGAGGGTTAAAATTCCGAGCGCCCTTCAAAAGCCCTGGTCAGGGTCACGTCATCGGCGTATTCGAGTTCCGCGCCGTAGGGGAGTCCCCGGGCCAGGCGGGTAACTTTAATACCGAGGGGCGTGATCATGCGGCTGAGGTACATGGAGGTCTGTTCGCCTTCCAGGTTGGCGTTGGTCGCCATGATGACCTCGGTGATGGTGCCTTCCTTGAGACGTTCGGTGAGTTCCCGGATGCGGATGTCGTCACTGCCGATGCCCTCGGAAGGGGAGATGGCCCCGTGAAGGACGTGATAGAGTCCCCGGTAGATGCCGGTATGCTCCAGCGCGACGATGTCCTGCGGCTGCTCCACGATGCATAGCTGGTGGGTCTCCCGCTGCGGGTTCCGGCAAATGGGACAGGGGTCCTCCTCGGTCACGTTGCAGCATCTGGAGCAGAGGGTGATCTTCTCTTTCAGCGACGTGATGGCCTCGGCCAGGCCGCGCGCCTGTTCCGCGGAAGAGCGGAGCAGGTAAAAGGTAATCCGTTGAGCGCTCTTCGGCCCGATGCCCGGCAGCTTATTAAATTCCTGCACCAGCCGCCCGATGGCATCGGAGGCGGGGGGTTCGTTCTGGTTTTTCATGGCACCTCGGTACAGAACTCAAAAGTAAAAGGTCAAAAGTCAAAACTACAGGTCAAAAGTCAAAACTCACGCTTACCTTTTAATGATAGTATGCTGGAAGCTATCACTTTTGAGAGTTCATGTGTCTCTGTGATGAGCCACTGCAATTCTCTGCTATCGATACTCAGTGCATCTCTGAATAATTCGAGCCAGTATTTCGTCTCATTGGCGGACTTCAAGGCGATTTCATAATACCGGGTGAATTCTTTCCTCGAACTTGCCGATTTTGCTTCGATGATGTTGGCGCCGATGCTGGTCCCTGAACGCGTTAACTGATTACTGAGAGCGTAGTTGACGCTCTTTTCAGGTAACGTGTTCAGGAATTTGATTAAGCATACCGAGAAGTGATAGCACCTCTCTTTAAGCTCGATCTTCACACCAGAATCAGTGTTCATAGATTTACTTTTTACTTTTGACTTGTACCTTTGACTTTTGACTTTTGCGTTTTGACTTCTCGATTACATCAGTCCGGGAATATTCAGCCCTCCCGTCAGCCCGCCCATCATTTTCTGGGAGGCTTCGAGCGCCTTCGTCTGGGCTTCCCGTACGGCGCTGAGGACCATGTCCTCCAGCATTTCCACGTCATCGGGGTCGACGACTTCCGGGGATATCTTGACGGAGAGTATCGCCTGCTGGCCGTTCATCTTAACGGTAACAGCGCCGCCGCCGGCGCTGGCTTCCACTTCCAGATTGGCCAGTTCTTCCTGTGCCTTGAGAAGCTGGGCCTGGAGTTGCTGGGCCTGCTGGATCATTCTCTTGTTCATACTTCCTCCTCAGGGTCTATCTCCTGGCCTCCCATCTCGAGGGCGGCTTTGACCAGGTGGTTGTTCTCGTGCTCGTAGACACACTGGACCTTGCAGGGCTTCCCGAGGAAACTGCTGACTATCTTGTCGGCTATTTTCTGGTTGTCCAGCGTGGCCATTTTTTCCTTGTGATAGGAAAACTTGACGGCTACTACAATGGTGTCATCCTTAACGGAAAGAGGCCGGGCGCTGCGCAGGAGTGCGGCGGCTATGGATTTTCCCAGGCCTCCGGGAGCCTCATTGATGATCTGGCTCCATTGTGCCTGCAGTTGTTCGATGGTGCTCGTCATGGCAGCCGGCGGCGCCGGCGGTTTTACCGGTTCGCGGCGTGCTGCCGGGGCGGACGCGCCCTGCTGAGCGGTCTGAGGACGGCTGCCGTTGCCGGGCGCGCTGCTGTTGCCCGTTGCCGGTGCTGCGGCAGATTGGGATTTGGACTGCATTGCCGGAGCTACCGTCCGGGGCTCCGGTTTAGCCGGAGGTGCTTGCTGTTCCGCTGCCGGCGCAGGAACGGCGGCCGGCGCTGCAGCCGCGGCCGGTTCCGGCATGGCGCAGTCCACGATGGCAAGCTCCAGCGGCAGGGTGGAAAACGTATCGAGTTGCGAATCGAGCGCCCCGAAAATCTTTACCGCCTTGAGTATCTTCGGCAAGGTAGCATGTTTGGCGAGTTCGCGGGTTTCGGCCAGTTCATCCGCGGCCAGTTCAATGGATTCCGTGGCGCCCGTCTTGACCAGCATCAACGTCCGCAGGTAGTCCACCACATCGTGGTTGAACTGCCGCAGATCCAGGCCGTCGCTCCGCACGGCGTTGACCGTTGACACGCCGGCGGCAACATCGTGCTCCAGCAGGTTTCTCACCAGTTGGCGCGCTCGCTGGTCTCCGGACATGCCAAGCAGGTCCTGGACATGTTTCAGGGTGATATCGGAACCATAGTAGGTGTAAAGCTGCTGGAAGAGATTGAGGGCGTCCCGCATACTGCCGGTAGCGGCGCGGGCGACAAGCTGCATGGCTTCCGGCTCGGCGGTGATGGCTTCGTTTTCACAGATATAAGTAAGTTCCCTGACGATGTCAGTCCGGGTCAGGCGGTGAAAATCGAACCGCTGGCACCGGGACAGTATCGTGGGGAGTATCTTGTGGACTTCAGTAGTTGCCAGGA
>CAZPSP010000232.1:0-2913 GCA_964589285.1 uncultured Dehalococcoidaceae bacterium
TCGATTCCGGCGGCAGTCATGTCCGTATAGAGCTGTTCCGCCCGTTCCATGACGCCGGAACCTTCACGGTTGAGCGCGCAGAGATAAACGTGGTACGGCGCGATGGGGACCGGCCAGATAATGCCCTTATCGTCGTGGTTCTGCTCGATAGCGCCGGCCAAGAGGCGGCTGAGGCCCATGCCGTAACAGCCCATAATGACCGGGCGCAGTTCGCCTTTTTCATCGATGAACTGGACGTTGAAGGATTCCGAATACCTCGTGCCAAGCTTGAAGATGTGGCCGACCTCGATGCCGCGCTTGGAAGTATATTGGCCGCCGCAGCCGGGACACTGGTCCCCGGACTTCGCCTTGGCAATATCGACGACCTTCTCCGCCGTGAAATCCCGGGGATAATTGACGTTCTTCAGGTGGACATCCGGCTTGTTGCCGCCGGCGATGAAGTTCGTGCCGGTATTCACGGAATCGTCAGCGATGACGCGGACATTCTTCAGACCGACGGGCGAAGCAGCGCCGGGGACGAGGCCGGCTTCCCTGACCTCGGCGTCCGAGGCAAGGCGGAATTCGGTACATTTCAGGGCGTTGGTCAGCTTGATATCGTTGACGTCCAGGTCTCCGCGGATAACGACGAAAATGAATTCGCCGTCCGCGATATAAAAAACCGCTTTCAGCGTGCGTTCCGGCGTCGTACCGAAGAACCCGGCTACCTGCTCTATGCTTTTCACACCGGGGGTGCCGATTTCTTCCACCGGTTGGGGGGCTCCCCCGCCGACGTGTGCCTTGACGCCGACAGCTTTTTCCTGGTTGGCGGCGTAACCGCAATCCGGGCAGAAGATAATCTCGTCCTCGCCGCTCTCGGCCAGGAGCATAAACTCGCGGGAGTCCTTGCCGCCGATAGCGCCGCTGTCCGCGTCCACGATCATCGTAGGGAGGCCGCAGCGTTCGAACACGTTCTGGTAGGCCTGCCGCATAGCGTCATAACTTATATCAAGTCCGGCATCGTCGGCATCGAAGCTGTAGAGGTCCTTCATGAGAAATTCACGCACGCGGAGCAGACCGCCGCGGGGACGCGGTTCATCGCGGAGCTTGACCTGTATCTGATAGAGGGACACGGGGAGGTCCCGGTAGCTCTTGACGAACCGGCCGGCGAGTTGAGTCATGACTTCTTCATGGGTCGGGCCGAGCGCCATCCTGCGGTCCCGGCGGTCGGTCAGCGTGAACAGGACATCGCCCATCGCCTCCACCCTGCCGCTCTGTTCCCAGAGTTCCAGAGGCTGGAGGACGGGCAGGTTGACTTCCTGGCCCCCGGCGGCATCCATCTCCTCGCGGATAATGCGTTCTATTTTTCGGAGAACGCGCCAGCCGAGCGGCAGGTAGGAATAGATACCGGCCGCCACCTGGCTGACCATACCGGCCCGCAGCAGGAGTTGATGGCTGATAGTATCAGCTTCAGCGGGGACTTCCCGCGAGGTCTTCCCGAACAATCTGGAAACGCGCACGTTACTTCCTCTTCGATCTCTTTCATTACATATTAAATGGTGTGGCCAGGTCGCCGATCTCGTTCTTCAACTGCGTCAACTGGGCCTCGTATTCAGCCTTCAGTACCTGGAGCGCATCGTAGACAGCCTGGTACTTGTCCGCTTCCGCCGGGTTGGCTGCATTGTTGTGCAGTTCAATGGTCTCGTTGATCTCCGCGGCGATACGGTTACGCACCACGACGATGGTGTTATATTCCTGGATTTTATCGTTGTAAGCCTTCAAAGAAGCCGGGCTGTTGAACGTCCAGCCCCGGTAGTAAAGAGGGTTCTTTTCCACGCTCACCGAATAGCCGGCGGTGGTCTCCAGCGCCAGGTAATGACCGGGTTCGACCTCCGCCAGCACCCAGGCGTGGGTACAGGCGACGATGTCCGTGACCTGGACAGAAATGTCTCCGACAGCAATGACAGCGTTGATGCCGGCGGTCTTGAGCATGTTCCAGACCTCGGAGGCCATGTCCGAGCAGACGAACAGGTCCGTCGTGCTGTATTCGTGGGTGTCATGATAGTAGCGGATGATGTTTTCGGCGGTCTCAGCCTTGGTGGCACCTTCCAGGACGTATTTAGCCTTGAGGGCGGCTATTTCGTCTTCCAGTTCCTTGATGCGAGCGGCAGACCCGTCATCGACGGCGCTGGAAGTAGTGGTAGTTGGAGCAGGAGTATTCTGTAGTTCGGATATCTGCTGCTGTAGGTTTTCGTACTGCTCCTTGAGCTGGTCGTACACCTCCTGGGCGACGCCGCCAGTTTGATCGCAGCCGGTCAGGAAAATGCCAAAGAGTATGATAACGACCAGCAAACCGGAGAGAATGCGTTTTTTCATGAAGGCCTCCCTGATGAATGGTAATGTCCGGACAATCGATACTATTTCAGTTCATTCCGAGAGAAAAGCCAGGACGTCCCGGCTGAAATCCCTCTTCATTATAGCAAGATGGCCGGCATTTTCGTAGAGGACAAGGCGAGCGCCGGGAATACCCGCGGCACAGACCTTGATATCATAGTAAAAATCATCCGTTCCGCCGATGACGAGCGCAAGGCAAGTAATTTCCGGAAGGCGGTTTTTCAAAATCGTGGGTGTCCTCGGCCAGAACCTCTATTACGCCGTCATCCGCTGAATCCGGAGACCCCAGTAAAGTTTTCCCCATGAGCCAGAAAAACGCGCGGGCGAACCGGGCGGAGAGTCCCGGAGCCATGGTATCCGCCATGGAAGCGGAAGCAGCCCGCCAGCGACCCTCTCCGGCCAGCCGGGCCAGTTCCAGTTGCCATCGTTTTGCGGCCGGCAGGAGACAGGGGCCGGTGGAGCCCAGGACAAGACGCCGGACGAGGTCCGGGTGGTCCGCGGCAAAGTGCTGGGCGATGGTGCCGCCGGTGGAAAGCCCGATGA
>CAZPSP010000233.1:0-2909 GCA_964589285.1 uncultured Dehalococcoidaceae bacterium
AGGCTCACCATGAGCGGTTTCGACAGGCTCACCATGAGCGGTTTCGACAGGCTCATTATGGCGGCTAAAAGCCCGCGGGCAAGATGCCCGCGCTACCCATTTCAGTAAATGAGAACCTGACTTTTCAGCCTGGTGGTCAGGCCCGGGGATTTCCATGTTGCAGTTGTATACGGTTATTGAAGCGCTAATCCGAATGGTCCATTCCCCAGGCCTTGAATATCTGCTTGTACAGGTCCATCTGCGGGAAGTTAGGCCGCATCATCATCTGCTCGTGGGCATACATGGAGTCTTTATCGAACACCCTGAAATTTTCCATGAAGCCGGGCAGCCGTTTGGCCGGGATGGAAAACATCATCTCACCGGCCTGGACAAGGGCGCGGACGTATTCACCGGGGTCGGGGAGGTTCACCCAGTACTCATTTTTGATGATGGGCGATGTCACCGAATAGGCGCAGGTGAACGGAAAAAGGTTGCATTTGACCAGCGGGCGCTCTTCTTCCTTGAGGGAGAGCAGCATGAGGCGCAGCTGGTTGGTATCGGAGTAGATGATGACAACCTCCGGCAGGAAGGAGGCTGTCTCCAGCGGGGCGGTCAGGATGCCGATGTATTTCCCGTAGTCGAACTGGTCGTACGGGGTAATGTGGCTCCCGTTCGGATCGTTCGGGCGCTGCACCAGTCCGTAGGCCATGAGCGGGGCCGGACACCAGTTGTCTTCCTTGCACATCGCCACGGTAATGCCGTCCCGGCGGGACAACGCCACCGCCTGGCACTGCGCCCAGTGCTCGCCTTTGTCCCGGCGCGGCCTGAGGGCTTCCGGCGGGATATCGTCCTCGGATTCAATCATTTTGACCGCTACCGGGGACGTGCGGAGCCGTAACAACCGCATCAGTTCTTCTCCGTAACCGTTAAACGCCTCTTTCGTACTCATAGATTTCTCCAGCCTTTTTGTCTATCATAGCCGGGGAGGGCCGGTATTTCAAATGCGCGGAAGGCGATAAAGGACCATAATGCGAACAACCCACAGGAAAGTGTATAATCGGGGAGGATTTCCGCCCTACCGCTGTTTCCCGGAGTACTGCTTCTTTGGTCTCGCTCATCGTTCTGGGGGCTGTCTTTCTCCTGATTGCCGTCAGGCAGGTAGGGCGTTTCCGCCTGCAAATCTGGCACATCATGCTGCTTGGGGCGCTGGCGGTCCTGGTGTCCGGGCAGATATCGCCGGCGGAGGCCCTCCGGGCAATCAACGCGGATGTCATGCTTTTCCTGTTCGGGGTGTTCGTCATCGGCCGCGCGCTGGAAGACAGCGGTTACGTGGCCCAAATCGCTGCACGGCTGTTCGGGCGGCGCCGTTCCGTCCACCGCCTCGTCATTTCGATGCTGTTCGTGACGGGATTTCTTTCCGCGGTGATGATGAACGACACCCTGGCGATCATCGGCACCGGTGTGGCGATCGTGCTGGGCAGGAAGACGGGCGTCAACATCAAGATGCTGCTGCTGACGGTGGCTTTTGCGGTGACCATCGGCAGCGTCATGAGTCCGGCCGGCAACCCGCAGAACCTCCTCATCAGCCTGGAAGGGGACATCGGCGGCCCTTTCGTGGTCTTCATCAAGTACCTGGCGGCGCCTACCCTGGTCAATCTCGGTATTGCCTATGGGGCGCTGTTGGTGTTCTATCGCCGAGAATTCAGCCGGAACCTGATCCCTATGACTGCTGCGCCTGTCACTGACCCCATGCTGTCCCGGTGGGCCCGTATTTCTTTCATCACTCTCGTGGCGTTAATCCTGGTGAAGATAGTCCTTACCTATGCGGCGCCGGGGCTGGACGTCCGGCTTTCCTACATCGCTCTGCTGGCGGCATTGCCGGTGCTGGTTTGCAGCCGGAAGAGGCTGGCGGTGGTACGGGGCATAGACTGGCCGACGCTGGTATTCTTCGCGGCGCTGTTCGTCCTGGTGGCAAGTGTCTGGAACTCGGGTATCGTGCAATCCTTCATCGAGTCATCCGGGGCGGACCTGACCGTGGCGGCGGTGCTCTTTCCGGTGAGCATCGTAGTCAGCCAGTTCGTTTCCAACGTCCCGCTGGTGGCCATGTACCTGCCGGTACTGGAGCATTCCGGAGCCGGGTTGCGAGAACTGCTCATCCTGGCGGCGGGCAGCACCATCGCGGGCAATCTGACGATACTGGGAGCCGCCAGCAACGTCATCATCATTCAGAAAGCGGAAAAAGACGCGGGGCAGACGCTGGGTTTTCTGGAGTTCCTGAGAATCGGTCTTCCGTTGACGGCGGTCAATGCCCTGGTGTACTGGCTGTACCTGTCCGCGGTACTCCCCTGAGAGGGGCTACTCGTCCGCGTAGGCGTAGTCCGGCACGATACCGAGTTCGTTCAGCGGCCAGACGGACAGCCAAGCTTTGCCGATGATATCATCACGGGGAACCGTCCAGCCGTAGTGAGAGTCCCGGCTGTTATTGCGGTTATCGCCCAGGACGAAGTACTCGCCCTCGGGCACCAGTTTGTCCCCCATGAAGTAATCAGGCGCCTGGGCGACATATGGTTCCGCCAGGGGGTCTCCGTCGATGTAGACCAGGCCTTTATATACGTAAACAGTCTCTCCGGGCAGGCCGATGACCCTTTTGATGAGCGGCGTGTTATCCGGATCGTAGGGGTTCTTGAACACAATGATATCACCGCGGTCCGGGGCGCCCGCGAGCTTGTTGATGAAGATCCTCTGGCCTTCGACGAGGGTCGGAACCATGGAGGTCTGCTCGACGACGCGCTGCTGGACGATCATTTGAACGCCGAAGTACAGCACAGCGGCCAGCGCCACGACGATAGCGCCTTCCTTGAGGATGCTCTTGAAATTACTCATCGTCGTTGAGTATAGCACCATTCCCGGTCACCTTCAATGGGAGAATG
>CAZPSP010000234.1:0-2900 GCA_964589285.1 uncultured Dehalococcoidaceae bacterium
GAAGCAAAGTTATTATACTACTAATGATGTGTAAATGCTATAGTTCAGAGCCACAATTTTAAGATTCAGCAGAGGACCCGCTCCTCGGTCAGCCTGTTAATTTCTTCACGGGACAGCCCAAGGAGTTGGCCAAAGACATAATCATTATGCTCGCCGAGCAGCGGGGGAGTCTGGTAATTGCCTTCCGGGCAGCCGCTGAACTTGAACGGCAGTCCCGCCAGCACCTTGTGGCCGAGCACGGCATGGTCCGGGTCTTTAAAGAAGCCGCGGGACAGGATGTGCGCATCGTAGTGGAGCTGTTTGGTGCTGAAGGACGGGCAGGCGGCGATGCCCGCTTCCTGGAGCATGGCGGTGAGTTCGTACATTTCATGCTGTTTCGTCCAGGCGCTGATGTGCTCGTCCAGTTTGTCCTGGTTTTCCCAGCGGGAGAGTTCGTCGCTGAACTCCGGCTGCTTCGTCCAGCCGGGATCTCCCATAAGACGGCAGAGAGCCAGCCACTGCTGCCGGTCCTCGACGGCCAAGGCTATCCAGGTTTCCTCGTTTTCGGGGCCCTGGCAGGGATAGCAGCCGTGCGGCGCCATGGCCGCGTCCCGGTTGCCGGTGCGTTCACCCTCGTTGCCGTTGAGGAGTAAGCCCATGACCATTTCTCCCAGGAAATTGGCGTGGCCTTCTATCATGGCGGCGTCGATATACTGCCCCTCCCCGGTCATCATGCGGTTATAGAGGGCGGTCAGCATCGCCACGGAGCCGTGCTGTGCCTGGGCGCCGTCCGTCCAGGGAGAGACGCCCACGACGTTGGGTTCGCCGCCCGCAAAGCCGTTGGAGAACGTGGCGCCGGTGAAGGCATCGACGATCTCCGCGTAAGCCGGGCGTTCCTTGTGAGGCCCGCTGCGGCCGTAACCGGAGCCGGCGTAGTAGATGATGTCCGGCTTGAGCTTTTTCATTTCCTGGTAGCCGATGCCCCAGCGGTCCAGCACGGCACCGCCGAAGTTCTCGGCGACGACATCGCAGAGCTTGACCAGCTCCTTTGCCAGTTCACGCGCCCGGGGGGTGGTCATGTTGAGGGCGATGCTCTTCTTGCCCCAGTTGAGGGAGGCGAAGGCGCTGCCGACGTTCGGGCCGGTCCCGGCCATGCCGGGAGGAGCGCCGACAGTACGCATGTAGTCCATCCTCACGCTCGTCTCCACTTTAATGACCTCCGCGCCCATGATGGAGAGCCACTCCGTGGCGTGGGGCCCGGCCCACATCTGGCAGAAGTCCAGGACTCTGATTCCTTCAAGCGGTAAATTAGACATATTGATCAACCTCCCGGGGCTTTGCTGTTAAATGATCCCGCCCTGCCGCATCCTCACCAGTTGTTCACGGGTGTAGTGGAGCATGCCACAGTAGACCTCTTCGTTGTGCTGCCCGAGCAGCGGGGCGGGGCGCTCTATGGCCGCCGGGGTACCGGAGAGCTGGAACGGCGCCCCGGGGTATTTTATTTTGCCGGCAACGGGATGCTCAATCTCCTTCCAGAAGTCCCGGAAGACAAGCTGCTCGTCATCGATGAGGCCCTTGACGGACCGTACCAGCGAGCAGGGAACACCGTGCTCGAGGGCCAGGGAGTTAATCTCCTCCGCGGTATGTTCCATCGTCCAGGCGGTTATCAGCATATTGAGTTCCACGATGTAATTGCCTCTCTGGAGCGGGTCTGCGAACATCGGTTCCGTCGACCATTCGGGGTCGCCCATCATTTTCACGACGAGGTGGTAGTGGGGCCCGATCCAGATGACCACGTAGCCGTCCTTGCAGGGATAAAGGAAACCGCCGAACTTCTTGCGGCCGAATTCGCGGGACGGAGTCTCTTCCATCACGCTGTAATAAGCGAGCTGCTGGCGGGTTATCGAGGCGATGGCTTCCTGCTTAGAGAGGTCGATATGACAGCCATCGCCGGTCTTTCTCTGTCTTATCAAGGCCCCCAGCGAGCAGACGGCGGCGGTCAGGCCGCACATGAAGTCCGCGGCGTGGTTCGGGGGTTTGAGGGGCGGCTGGGAAGCGAGGTCCTTGACGCCTTCATCCGGATTGCCGAAGGCCTCGGTGCCGGAGTGCGCGGCGATGAGGTCGTTGCCTTTGTAGTCCTTGAACGGGCCGGTCTGCCCGAACGGGGTAATGGAAGTCATAATCAGGCCGGGGTTCAGCTTTTTCACTTCTTCATAAGAAAGGCCGAGGTCCTGCATCTCCGACACGGCGTGGTCTTCGATGAGGACGTCCGCCCACTGCAGCAATTCCCGGCATAATTTTAGGCCGGCGTCGGTATCAACATTCAGGGTAACGCTCTGCTTGTTGGTATTCAGGAAGAGGAACAGCCCGCTTTTCTCCGGGTGGGGGAGGTTGTCCGGGAACGGGCCCCAGCTACGGGCCCTGTCCCCGAGGCCGGGCTTTTCAATTTTAATAACGCGGGCGCCCTGATTGGCAAGCAGTTTGCCGCAGTACGGCCCGCTGATAAAATCGCTGAATTCCAGCACCTTGACATCGGAAAAGGCTTGACGTTCCATGCCACCTCCTTCAGAAGACGCCGTCGGCGGGACACCCGAGCGGGCGGGGCATCAATCACCGGGCGGAAACGGTAGGACATACGGCGGCCGGCATCAGGCCGACCGTCCTCTTCAAATCCCCATACAGTATAGCGAAAATGGATGCGGGCTATCAAAGGGCATATTGGGTGGTAGATCAAAAGTCAAATCTTAAAAATCAACAACGGTGCTGGGCCGAGACCGGTGGGTTAAGGCGGCGTCTTTTAGCATACATTGTTTTTTCCGGCTATAAATGGGACTAAGGGTTTCAGCCGCCCTACGGCTTCTTTTGGATTTCCTGATTTTTGGCGGACAAAAAGGTGTGGAAGGGTTCTATCCGCGTTGCGG
>CAZPSP010000235.1:0-2896 GCA_964589285.1 uncultured Dehalococcoidaceae bacterium
GGCGGTGTCGACCCCGCCTACATGGGACTCGGAGTGATCCCGGCTACGAAGAAAGCCCTCAAACTCGCCGGCCTGACACTGAAAGACATCGATTACATCGAACTGAACGAGGCCTTCGCCTCACAGTCCATCGGCTGCATCCGTGAACTCGATATCGACATGAGCAAAACCAACCTCTACGGCGGCGGTATCTCGCTCGGCCATCCCATCGGCTGCACCGGCGCCCGCATTCTGGTCACCCTCGCGCATGACATGGCGCGGCGGAACCTCAATTTGGGCCTGGCCACACTCTGTATCGGCGGCGGCCAGGGCATGGCAATGGTACTGGAACGCTAGAAAACTGTTTTTGCAAAACCTCCGGGGCGGCCCGTATGGCCGCCCCCTTTTTTATGGTAAACACTACTGTCACATCTGATTCCGTTTATGCTACAATACACGTAGCCCCGAGGTAAGGGAACGGAGTCATGGCGAGAGTGAAGAACGCACAGCAGAATGAACCGGTCGCCGAACCCCTCCACATTGAAACCATCACCTGGGGAGACCTGACCTGGATCAATATCCTCAATCCCGGCCAGGAGGAGATCGACTATCTCGCCGAGACGTACCACTTCCATCCCCTCGCCCTGGACGACTCCGTCAGCCGCAAACAACTTCCCAAGGTGGACGTTTATCCCGGCTACCTGTTTTTCATCTTTCACTATCCGTTTTATGACAAGAAAACGCGCATCAGCAGCAAGCGCCAGTGGTCCGCGTTCATCGGGGAAGGTTATCTTGTGACCATTCATACCGGCGAACTCCGTACCATGAACGCCTTGTTCCGGGACTGCCAGGCCAATGAAGACTCGCGTAAGGAGTATTTCAGCTACGGCTCCGGCTTCCTGCTGTACCGCATCCTGGACCGCACCATCGACTCCTACTTTCCCGTCCTGGACAAGCTCCTGAGCCTCATCGAAGACATCGAGGATGATGTTTTCGACGAGGAGATCGAGGCCACCAAGGAACTTAGCATCCTGCGCCGGGACATCATCACCCAGCGGGCGGTCATGTTCCCCACCCGTTCCATCTTCATCGAGATGGAGAACAAGCTTAAGCGTTTCAGCAAGACCGACGTTACGGCCTATTACAACGATCTCATGGACCATATCAACAAGATCTGCGAGCAGCTCGATGAACTCCAGGAAATCATCGAAGTATTCAAGGACACGGATACCACGCTGGCCACCTACCGCATCAATCGTGTGACCAGGCTGCTGACTATCTTTTCCACTATCGTCCTTCCCTTCCTCATTATCTCCAGTCTTTACGGGATGAACGTACCACTGCCCGGCGGCATCGAGAGGGGCGATCCCTGGGTATTCATCTCCCTGCTGGGTATCGGAGGGATCATTACCGGTCTCATGCTTGTTTTTTTCCGCAGGCGTCACTGGATTTAACATGAACAGTTCCCACCGTCTCGTCATTATCGGTGCGTTATTTGTTACCTTCCTGATCACCGCTAACACGATCGCCGTCAAAATCATCGGGGTCGGGCCTTTCCTCGTGCCGGCGGCTATCCTGGTGTTTCCGTTAAGTTATATTTTCGGGGACATTCTAACGGAGGTCTACGGCTACAGCGTGAGCCGGCGGCTTATCTGGCTGGGCTTCGGCTGCAACCTGCTGTTCGTCTTCTTCGCCTGGATAGGCCAGATCCTGCCCGCCGCATCTTTCTGGGAAGGCCAGGCCGCCTATGAAGCCATCCTCGGCTACACTCCCCGCCTGCTGGCGGCATCTTTCGCGGGTTACCTGGTGGGTGAGTTCACCAACTCCTACATCCTCGCCCGTATGAAAGTGCTGACCAAAGGCCGCTGGCTCTGGACGAGGACCATCGGCTCGACGGTCGTCGGACAGGGCCTGGATACCTCGCTTTTCATCGTCGTCGCGTTCATCGGCACTACTTCCTTTACTCCCATGCTCATCCTCTATCACTGGATTGCCAAAGTAGGCATCGAGGCCGTTTGTACGCCGTTGACGTACATCGCCGTGAACTGGCTGAAACGCCGGGAAGGCATTGATGTATACGATACGCAAACAAAGTTCAATCCCTTTATAATAACGCATTAGGGGAAAGCTATATGGAAGTCACGATTCTCGGTGCTCATAATATCGAGTCTAAAAATACCAGGACCCAGTGCCTGCTCGTCGATGGGATTTTCGCCCTCGATACCGGCTGCCTTACCTCCAGCCTGACCTTCGAGGAGCAGATGCAGCTCCGCGCCGTTTTCCTGACACACGGGCATTACGACCACACGCGGGACATACCCGCCATCGGGATGAACTTTTCCCTTCACAATAAGGCCCTGGACATTTACGCCATCGAAGCTGTGTTAGATACGGTCGAGAAGCACCTCCTGAACGGTATCCTGTACCCTGACTATTTCAAACGTCCTGAGAAGGACCCCACTCTACGGCGGCATGTCCTGGAACCGGGGAAAGAGTTCAACATCGAGGGTTATAAAATACTGGCACTCAGCACGGCCCACAGCCAGCCGGCAGCGGCGTTGCAAATCACATCTCCGCAAGGGAAAAAGGTCTTTTATTCCGGAGATACAGGACCGGGACTCGAAAACATCTGGACGATGGTGAATCCCGACCTCCTGATTGTCGAGACAACCGCCCTCAACAAGTACGATGAGTTCGCGAAGGAATCCGGTCACCTTACCGCGTCGCTGCTCGGCGAGGAACTGAAGAAGTTCCGGGAGATCAAGGGCTACCTGCCGAAGACCATTACCGTTCATACCAACCCGCTCGACGAAGCGGGCATCCGGGCTGAACTGGAAGCGGTGGCGGCCGGTCTCGGCGCTGATATCGAGACCGCTTATGAGGGCATGCGCGTGATACTATGATCCGGGAAAAGGCG
>CAZPSP010000236.1:0-2894 GCA_964589285.1 uncultured Dehalococcoidaceae bacterium
CCGGTTTGAGCATTTCCAGCGTCTTCCGGACGGTCTGGTCTTCATCGACGGCGAGAACAACTTCATCGACGCCCTTGAGGCTTTCGATGATCTCTTTCCGTTCGTTCTGGGGCCAGAACACGAACCCCTTTTTCTTCATAATGAACTCATCGCTGTTGAGAATGACTACCAGGCGGTTGCCCAGCCGGGCGGCCTCTCGGATGTAGCGAATATGCCCCGCGTGCATCGGGTCGAAAGCCCCGCTCACCGCCACCGTTACCTGTTTCTGGTCCATACGAGCGCTCCTTACTTACGCGACTACCGGTTCCTGTCCTAATGATACCGGAATTTACAGCTATGTCAATAGGGCTTCGGGGGCAGGCGGCAGGACGAGCAGGAAGACGGGGGAACATCCGCTGCAGCGTTTTCATAGTTCCTCCTGCGGTTTGTCCCCGTCGAGGATGAAGATATCCTCGATACCCGCCCCGAGCGCCCGGGCGATGTTCCAGGCCAGCCGCAGTGACGGGTTGTACTTGCCCTGTTCGAGGAAGATGATGGTCTCCCGCCGCACCCCGACGATGTCCGCCAGCTTTTCCTGGGTCAGGTTGAGCCTGGCCCGGTACTCCTTCATCCGGGTCTTCATGATTGGACGCTCCTGAAACTCGTCCAGAGGCCTTTCAGGAAGATGACCAGGACGGCCAGCAGGCTGAGGACCAGCACCGCCGGCGCGACGATGACGGCCAGAATAAAGAAAACGCCTTCCTCCGTACCCAGCCACATGCTGACGAAGTTGTGCAGGACGATACCCAGGGCGATGGTGCCGAGGCACACTCCAGCCGTTGAAAAGCAGATTCTCAGCCACCGCATGGCGCGGGTCCCCAGGGCCGGGCGGACGCGGTCGTAGTAGTGATAGCCGATGGTATAGACGAAGCCCACCAGCACGAGCTGCCCGCTGATGATGAGGGCCGCGGGGGTGTCTTCAAAAACGTCGAACCGCATCGCCAGGAGCAGGACGACCGTGCCGATGAAGAAAAAAGCGCCGGTCAAACGCAAAGCGCGGGTGAGGTTATCCCTGACGCGCTCATCGATGACAGGCATCCGCCGGTGCCTGATCAGCGACCATATCTCCCGGTGTCCCAGCAGCACTGCTCCCAGAACAAGACCGCCCACTACATATATGTTCTCCCGGGACAGGAGGAGCAGCAGCACAAGGATACTGATGACAGCATAGGCGATGAGGACATACCTGGCTTTCATGGCGATACTCCCGGGTATATGTTATATACTTCTAACGTTAGATATATATAACATAGCGGAAAAACAAGACGTTGTCAAGACCCATGGTGATGGTAGCGTACTTTTTTTAAAAAATTCAAAGACCGGATTATTTCGGACGCTCGCAAAGACAACCAATGCAAACAAGCAAAACCAAAACAGAACCTGCTTCATACAGCGATACATCGAAAAACGGAACGCTTCGTCCGCCCCGGGCGGACTCGCAATGACTCCCGCTACGTTCCCTTGCTGGACAGCACGATGTTTTGCCGCGTCAGCGTCCGGGAAAGGAGCAGCACCGCGGCGAGCAGAACGGCCGTCCCGAGCAGGTACCAGAGCGCGAAGCTCCAGGAAAGGATATCGAACCAGCCCATGCCGAGGCCGACCGGTATTCCCATCATCAGCCCGAAGCCGAGGATGAATGACGGCGCCAATGCGATGTCCGGATTGCTCACCAGGGCGGAGAGTTCCATGCTCAGCAACAGCGCCAGGAACAACAGGGGATCTATGGCAAGGCCGAGCGCCAGAGCGGGCCACGGCAGGACGAAACCGGCCCCGGCGGGGAGCAGGACGCTCAGGTTGATGACGAGAACCACGATGACGGCGGCAACGAATGCGATGATATATGCGGGGATATAGATAGCCAGGGACTTGCCCAGCCAGAGTTCGCGGGGGGCCACCGGGGACGCCATGAGAGCGTCGATGTTGCCGTTGGCCTTTTCACGGGTCACCGGCAGGTTCCCGAAAGCCCAGATAAAGGCCAGCATGATGAACAGGGGCAGGAAGTAAAGCACCAGTCCGATGAACAGTCCCAGTATGGGCTTTGCTTCCGGCTCAGCCAGCCAGGACTGCAGGCCCAGGGCGATGCTGATGCCGGCAGTAGCCGCCACGGTGACCGCCGCCACGATGATGAGCATGATACGGAACCCCGCCGTCGCGCGGTGTTCCCGGTAGTCACGCTTCATGATGATACCGGTCCTGTTCATCACTATCTCCTTAGCCGGCGGAAAGGACCACCTGTTCCGGGGTCAGGCGCGGTTTGAAGATGAGCGCCAGGACGCCGAAAATGGCCGCGAGCCCCGCGTGCAGGACAAGGAACTGCCAGGAATCCGGGGCGATCACGTCCCTTACCCCAAGTTGAATACCGATATTGGCCATGACCGGCAGGAATATCTGGGCGATGACATTGCCCGTGCCGGACTTCATGATGAACCCCAGCAGGTGCACCAGCAGCCCGAAGAAAAGGTAAACGACAGGGACAACCACCAGGCTGACGACGACCATCTCCCAGGTGAAGAGAAAGCCGATGTCCGGCACGAAATAGACCAGGTTGATGATTAACCAGGTCAACGCGGTGATGATGATACCCAGTATCAACCCCGGCACGAAAAGGGAAAGGCTCTTGCCTACCCAGATATCCGTCAGCTTGAGCGGCGTGGACATGAGGGCGGCCAGGTTGCCGCGCGTCTTTTCCCGGACCATGGTCTGGAAGACGAGGGAATTAAGCGTGATACCGATGGTGATGAGACTGGACGCGTAGAGCATGAGCGTTAGGCCGGCCTCGAGGTAGGCGCGGTCCGGAGAGGCCGATTTCATCTCCGGCCCGATGAGGAGGAGGCAAAAGAGGATGGCCACCCCCA
>CAZPSP010000237.1:0-2872 GCA_964589285.1 uncultured Dehalococcoidaceae bacterium
ATTTGTCCTCCTTGTTCGCCCAGTTCGCGCCGATGCCGGGCAAATCCACATCCACGAGTTTCTCATAGAAGCTGGTTGTTTCCTGAGCGAATTCAGGCCCGGTGCAGCCGTTGCAGGGAGCGCCGGCCCCGATGACCCAGTTGGCGCCGCTGTTCCAGCGGCGGGTGGGGCAATCCGCGTAAGTAATAGGGCCGCGGCAGCCGAGTTCGTAAAGGCAGCCTTCATCGCCGAATTTCTTGGCGAATTTCTGCTCATCGAAATAGGCGCGGCGGGGACAGTTTTCATGGATGAGCTTGCCAAAATATGCTTTGGGGCGAAGGAAGTCGTCCAGGTCTTCAGCCTTCGGCAGGCCGTTCATGATGATGCCGGCCACCGTGCCGGTGAACCAGTCCGGATGGGGCGGGCAGCCGGGGATATTGATGAGGGGTTTCTGGATGCCTTTGGCTTTGAGGGCTTCACTTACCGGTACGCATTTGGTGGGGTTGGGCGGAGCGGCCGGAATGCCGCCGAAAGCGGCGCAGGTGCCGAGGGCTATCACGGCCATGGCGTTGGCGGAAAGCTCCGTCACGCGCTGCAGCATGGTAACCGGCTTGCCGTCACGGTCTCCCACCGCGCCGAAGACGGACGTTTCGTCCATGGGGACCGCGCCGTCGATAACGAGGACGTACTCGTCCTTCATATTTTTCGCGGTATCTTCCATGACGCCGATAGCCAGGTCTCCGGCAGCGGCCATGATGACCGGGTGAAATCTCAGGTTAATGTGCACCCCGGGGGCGATCTGGTCGATGAGGAGGTTTTTGATGGTGGGGCTGGCCGAGTTCAACAGCGACACGGCGCAGCCGGTACAGCCAGCCGCCTGGAAGTACACAACGGGTAGTTCCTTGACCATTTACATCGTGCTCCTTTCTCCGTTGGTCGGGGCGCCGGTACGGTATCCGCCGCGGCGCTGATTATTTCTTATTGCTAAACTATCTCATTTTACTCTGTCGATATTGTTTCCGTTACGTCTGAATTACGCGTAAGAGGTACTGAGAAATGCGGTGGTCTGACAGTCGCGTTCGTACCCCGGTACTAAGACTTTCTGCCACTGGATGTGGGAGGGTACTCGAGGGAGTCGGCCACCATTTCCGCCAGGTCCAGGACGCGGACATGGTCGGCGGCTTCTTTGGCCTGGAGACCGTCTTCGAACATGGTCATGCAGTAGGGGCAGGCCACGCAGACGGTACCGGCATGGGTGCCGAGGGCTTCTTCGACGCGGTTGACATTAACCTGCTTGCCGATCTCCTCTTCCATCCACATACGCCCGCCGCCGGCGCCGCAGCAGAAGCCTTTGGCATGGTTGCGCGGCATTTCCACGGGAGCTTTGCCGGTAGCGGCGGCGATTACGTGACGCGGGGCATCGTAAATATCATTGTAGCGGCCGAGGTAGCAGGAATCGTGGTAGGTCACGGTTCCGATATCCGCGCCCGGTTTCAGCTTGAGCCGGCCCTGGCGCAGGAGGCTATCGATGAGTTGGGTGTGGTGAATGACCTCCAGGTCCGCGCCGAACTGTTGGTAATCATTCTTGAAAGTGGAGAAGCAGTGCGGGCACTGGGTGATGATCTTTTTCACGCCTTTTTCGCGGAAGAGTTCCACGTTTTTACGGGCCATCTGATCGAAAATATACTCGTTACCGAGCCGTCTCAGGCTGTCTCCGCAGCATTGCTCGTCGCGGCCGAGGGTGCCCCAGGAAATGCCGGCGGCATCCAGGATCTTTGCCATGGAAATGGTGGTCTTGCGGTTGCGGGAATCGAACGCGCCCGCGCAGCCGACGAAGAAGAGGTACTCGGTCTGACCGGCCTCGAAAGGCTTCACATCCAGTCCGGACGCCCACTTGGTGCGTTCCGCCGGAGCGATGCCCCAGGGGTTGCTGCGCTGTTCCATGTTCTCGAAGAAGTTGAGCAGTTCATCCGGGAACTGCGCTTTGGTCTCCACCAGGTAGCGGCGCATATCGACGATGCGGGGCACATGCTCGATGAAGACCGGGCAGACCTCCATGCAGGCGCCGCAGGTGGTGCAGTCCCAGAGGGCTTCTATCTCCACGGTACCTTCTCCGGAGTCACCGATGAGCGGGACGGCGCTCGTACCGTTCTTGAGCAGGCCGTTCTTGAGGAGGTTCATCTTGATATCGTGGATGACGAGGCGGGGCTGGAGGACCTTGCCGACGGTGGTGGCGGGGCAGTTATCCGAACAGCGGCCGCACTCGGTGCAGGCATAGGAATCAAAGAGGCCTTTCCAGGTGAAGTGGTCCACCTGGCCTACGCCGAAGGTGTTGCCCTTGACGAACTCTTCACGGGTTTGTGTGTTTATCTTATCCAGGCTCTTGAAGAAGCAGTTGGGAATGGAGGTCAGGACGTGCATGTGCTTGCTGTAGGGCAGGTAGTTGAGGAAGGCCAGCAGCACGATGGCGTGTATCCACCAGAACACATCCGCGGCGGTCTCCATGGCGCCGGCGGACAGGCCGCCGAGAATGGAAGTGCCGACGAAGTTGGAGATGGGCATGTATGAAGCGCCGCGGGCGAACTCCGGAACGAGGTTAATCTCCGCGCCGTTCATGCCGAAGTAGGCCAGCATAAGGACGGCCACCATGCCGAGAATGGTGAAAGCGTCCCGGCTGCGGGCTTCGATATTGGGCGGCGGGAAGAAAATACGGCGTCCCATGGCGACGATGACTGAAAGCAGCGCCAGCAGGGAGAAGATATCGAAGATCAGGACCAGGGCAAAGAAGGCGCCGTCCGGCAGGCCTTCCCAGCCGATGGACGGGACCAGGCCGGCGATGAGAAATTCCGTATTGGAAATGAGCAGGACCATGAAGGCCCAGAACAGGACGAAG
>CAZPSP010000238.1:0-2855 GCA_964589285.1 uncultured Dehalococcoidaceae bacterium
TCAGGACGAGCGGACTTCGACAGGCTCAGGACGAGCGGACTTCGACAGGCTCAGGGTTAATGGAAGGACGCAGTGACGCCTTCAAAGGAGCCTTAGAGCCGGGTGCGGACGTCCCGGGCGTTTTTGACCATAATTTCCAGGCGGTCAATCTGCTCTTTAAGGACGAGTCTGCCGGGAATGCTGAGGATGTAGCGCTTGCGGCGTTTTTCCGCCTTTTCCGGCATGATGAGGCCTTCTTTTTCCAGCGTAGCGAGGATGCCGTACATGGTGCCGGGGCCGGGTTTGACGGCGCCGTTGCTGATCTGCGCCACCTTTTTCATGATGCCGTAGCCGTGGAGCGGTTCCACCAGGCTCAGCATGGTGTAGTAGGTAGCCTCGGAGAGGGGCAGGTATACGGACGGATCGAACCGGGTCTTGCTGAATATATCGGGCATCGTTATATCACCTGAGGACAAAATAGCAGAGAGCTTTGCGGTCCGTCAAGCAGGAAATACCACTCAAAACAGGTTCCTGACAATATCCAGACCGGCGACAAAGGTCCCGATCGTACTTCCGATATTGGCCATGATAACGATCGTCAGCACCCTGAGGAAGCGGTTGGTGAAGAAACCCTTGAACCTGAGGATATCCGCCGGGACATTATTGATGTCCTGAACGGTGGGTTTCCTGACGGTGGCTTCCACGAGGCCGGCAAACCAGCCGCAGGCCAGGAGCGGGTTCAGGGAAGTGAACGGGGCCGCGACGATGGCGGTAAGGATGCTCAACGGGTGTCCCAGCGCCAGGGCGGTGAAGATCCCGGCCAGCGCGCTGTTCCAGATGACCCATGATGACAGTTGTTCCAGACCTGTCTGGATGTTGATGACGAACGCGTAAATAATCAGGCCGATGATGGCGACCGGAATGACCCAACCGATATATTTGATGAGCGGATTACCGGGCGGCACTTCCGTGATATTCTCCATATCCTGGGACTTGAATATCTCTTCTTTAACTCCCGGCACATGAGCGCCGCCGAGGACCGCCACCACCTTCTTGCCGGGGGCCGTTTTTATCTTGTAGGCCAGGTGCTGGTCACGCTCATCGAGGAGGATTTTGCCAATGATAGGAAATTCCCGGCGCATTTCCGAGACCGCCGATTCCAGCGTGTCTTTTTCCAGCAGTTTCTCGACGTCCTCGCCGGAGATCTCTATGTCTTCCCCGAAGGAAAACAGCAGGGCGGAAAAGAGCTTGAACTTTTCCCGGATGCTCAACTTCCGCCAAATCCTGAGAAATGTGGTCTTGATACTGCGGTCCGCGAGCACCAAGTTGGCGTTAATCTCCCGGGCGCTGTTGATGCCCTGGAGCATCTCCTGGCCGGCCATGGTGTCCAGCCTTTTGGCGATCCTTTTCTGATAGGCGCCCAGAACGAGGTTGGCCATAAGGAACCCGGTCCGTTTGGACTTGATAACCTGGACGATATCGGTATTTTCCCAGGCTTTGGGGTTTTGAATGTTCCGGTAGCGGTCTTCGTCCAGTTCAACGCAAACGCTGTCCGGCCGCTCCTCCTCGACGACTTTTTTGATAAGTTCGGCACTCTGCTTAGAAACATGGGCGGTGGCGACCAGAATTATTTCTTTGCCCTGGTAGTTGATTCTCTCGATATATTCTTCCATTATCGTTCCGCGTAATCCGGGGTCCCGGCACCACCGATTACCCGGTCACGATGATATTCAGGGGCGCAGCGGTCTTCTACAGGGGCAAGGCAGGGGGCCAATACGGTCATAGCGTTTTCTTTCTTCCCCGTCAGCTTACCCACATATAGCCGGTGTCACCGGTTATCTGCCAGGCGCCGTCTTTTTCTTGCAGGACATAGGTACGCCCGGCGGCCGCGAGGCTGGCGAAGTAGATGCTGACGGCAGCCTGCGTTTCTCCGTCTACCTCATGGATATTGCCGAGTTCAACGATGGCGCCGCCGCCTTCCACGGTACGGTCCTCCGTCAGCGGGGCATCAGCGAACTTTTCCACCCAGCGGATGGCGGAACCGAGGTCAGCGAGGCGGCCTGCTATCGAGTTCCTCAAGTTAGGTCCCAACACCATTCGTTCGCCTGACGGTCCCCTGGGGTCGCCGGCTTTATCGGTCGTGGTATAGACGATATAGAGATTGGGAACCGGCGGCGGGTCGTCCCCGAAGGAATTGTCCTCAGTCACGATCCGGCGGATGATCGCCGTGTAGATCTCTGCTTCTTTACTCATGCCGGAGGAGACCGGTTTGCTGACGATAATGTTGAGGTAGTACTCTTCCGGTTCGATAGCTTCCGGCTGGTTGGGGTACGGCTGGAGGAGGGCGACGATGCCGTAGTCCTGGAAGACGGCCCGGCCTTCTCCCCCGAGGCCTTCCTCGGACAGGGTCAGCAGCTGCGATTCACCGCCCTTTTTAGCGGTGATAGTATAGACGGCTTCTCCGGCGCGGACGCATTCCACGGAGAGCGGGCAGCGGCTGTCCGAGAGGACTTCCTCGAACGTCAGGCGGAGGTCTTCACCCAGGACGACGGCGTCCCGCCCCAGCGGGAGGTCAAAGTACTCTCCGAGTTCCGGTTCGATGAGCCGTTCACCGATGCACCCGGAAACGAGCAAAGCAAACGTCAGTATCAACAAAAGGCCGGCTGTCAGTCGTTTCATTTCATTCTTTCTCCCGGGCCTGTTCCATACCGGCCCGGCACTCTTTTTTGTCATATCCAGCCTGCCAGCGGGCGCAGCAGGCGGGCTTGACCTCGTGGACGGCGCAGGCGGCGAGTCCCTGTTCGTCGCGGGTGAGGAAGGCGCAGGCGCCGTCGATATGCCGGATGAGGCGGTAGACATCGAAACCCCACCGGGGG
>CAZPSP010000239.1:0-2853 GCA_964589285.1 uncultured Dehalococcoidaceae bacterium
AGGATCCATCATCGATGAGCACCTATTGTCTGGATGTAAAACGGACCTCGTCCCAGAACTACGGCTTTCAAGGCAGCTCCGCCTACCAGAAAATCTCAGCCAGACACCCGTTTTTTGAGATGTGTTTTTGATTTCTGATATTTGATTTTTGATTTTCCTTTCAAGACCCCTGATATATCATAATTGACATTGTTCTCAGGCACGTTGTACAATCCACCAAACAGCCTGATTTCGTCTCGATTTGACCTTCACGCGGACGTTCTGGAAGAAGGAAGGAAACCATGCCGGACTATGAAGAGAACATCGTAAGAAAGCCGGACTACGAAGTCGGCGTCGGGGCCGTGGGACATAAGGGTCACCAGGTCCCCTCGATGACCTACATGAGCAACAAGCTCGTTCCGGGCAGCAATACCTACATCGAAGTAAGCTGGATTTATGACGTCCCGGAACCTAATCCCTACGTGGAGGAACACCAGCACAATTACGATGAGATCGTCATGCACATCGGGTCGGACCCGGAACACCCGGAAGACCTCGGGGCGGAAGTCCAGATGATGGTCGAGGGCAAACCCGTCAAGTTCAATACCACCAACGCCATCTTTCTCCCCAAAGGCACGAAGCACGGCCCGCTGACCTGGGACAAGGTCACCAAACCCCACATCGAGATGACGATCATGCTCGGCTGCGGTGATTTCAAACTCGCCATGCCGGGCCGGAACCCGGAAAACGATTGACCGGCACGAAGCGTTACGCCGGTCTTATAGAGATCAAAACCATAGAGAAAGGAAAAGAGTATGGCAGAATCGAAATACGGCAAGTATATTTGCACTGAACTCGCCAAGAACATCCCTCTTCCCGTCTACCGTGAATGGGAAAGAGACATGATCGGAGACGGCCTGTGGGAAGGTTACCATCGCGGCCTGGAACACGTGGTCTGGACGGACAAGGACGTGATGCCCGGCTGCTTCTATTCCGAAATGGTCTGGCAATGGAGCCCCAAGTACCCCGGTATGCGCCCGCCCGTTAAACTCACTAAAGAGCAGATTGAAGAAAACAAGAAGAAGCCGGGCGGCAATGGCGTCCCGCCGCATGCGCACCCCTTCCCCGAGCTTCTCTCCTTCTTCGGGACGGACATGAATAACCCCGACGACCTCCGCGGCGAAGTGGAATTCTGGCTGGAAGACGAGCAGTACATTTTCACCAAGAGTTTCGTCGTCTACATCCCGGCCAACGTCACCCACTGCCCGCTTAAGATCCGCCGCATGGATGATTCCTTCTTCCACTATACCATCGGCCCCGGCGGCTCCTACGTCTAGTACAGAGGGATAACCGGTCCTTACGAGCCGCTCATGGTGAGCTTGTCGAACCATCGGCTCGTCTCAGCCCGGATAACGAAAGAAAGAGAGGAAACGCTCAATGGCGAGACAATACGAACATTATTTTGTAGATTATGACAAACCTGCCACGATGACCAGCTACCTGCAACTCGATCCCAAAACGTCCAAGCGGCTCCGCTACATGGACGACAAGGTCGTCGACGGCTGCGAATTCGGCTGCGATAACATCTGGCTGGTGGACGGAGAACCGAAGGAACGGAAGGTCATGGACGCCAATACCCAGTCCTACGACCGCTTCTTCGGGTTCTATTCCTATAACTACGAGAACATCCGCGACCTCTGCGCCGAGCTTGAAGTCTACATCGGCGGCGAAAAGCATATCGTCAAGAGGAGCGGCGCCATCTTCATCCCCGGCGGTCTGGAAGTCGGCCCGATGATCTTCCGGGACATTAAGAAACCCATCATGTTCACCATCGAATTCCCCTGCGGGGAAGGCCTGAACAAGAAGTACACCTAAAATACGCTGAACGAAAGGCCCCGGCAAATGCCGGGGCCTTTTTTGTATCTACATCTTTCATAAAGCGGGACACTCTTCTTTTTTCGCTTCCCGCCAGAGTCATCCTGAACTCGGTTCAGGACCCAGTTAAAGCGAAGGCTATTTTCTGCCTTCGTTAAGAGTGTATCTTCAAGTAAAATGGGTCCGGTACCGTTGACAGGGTCATTCTTCTCACCCTTTCATGGATACCTCACAAGGGTGGGACCGGCGTCCTTGCCGGTCCGAGGGCGAGACGCCCGCACTGCGGGACGTATCAACCGTTTTTTGGACTGCCGCTCCATCCCCGTTTCCCGCCGGAGTCATCCTGAACTCGGTTCAGGATCCATCAGCGTCGAGCACCTGTAGTCTGACTGGAAAACGAACCTCGCCCCAAAACTACGGCTTTCAAAACAGCTCCGCCTACCAGAAATTCTATGCCGGGCGCCCGTTTTCTCGTTTCTGAGATTTGATCTTTGCTTGTTTGTCGAGAGACAAACCCCTACTTTTCCAGGTACTCCGCAATCGCCTCGGCATAACTCGAAGCCACTGCATCGACGTAGACCTCGGCGGCATTGGTATCGTAAGCCGCCGGGTCCCCGAAGTATCCGTCCGGCGTGAGCCGCCGCGTTTCTTCTTCGCTCCGCCCGAACCCCCTCAGGTCTTCCGGGGTCAACTGCGTGGCCTTCATACCTTTGACGAAATCCGTATCGATGCCTTCAGGAAAATACTTCACCATCACCGCTGTCTCCATGCTGCCGGCATGGGCGTCAACGTATGGACCGCTACCCATATCCAGCGGCGGCGCGTTACGCTGGAGAAGAACGGCGTCCTCCTCCCCGGTGATGTGGAGGCGATGAAGATCGAACTCCGTTACCATGTAGCGGACATCAAGGCCGGTCTCCTGCCTGGCCCGGGTGACGGCATCGAGCAGGACGCGGCAGTGCTCGATGTCCGCGTGCCAGTTGACCGTGAAGACCTTCT
>CAZPSP010000240.1:0-2769 GCA_964589285.1 uncultured Dehalococcoidaceae bacterium
GGCGCGGCACCGGCATTCCCTTCTCCACCACCAGGAAATGCATCAGTTCCAGCAGGTATATCTTGGTGAAGCTGCTGATATCGATGGTGATGTACGGTCCGCCTCCGGAACTGAACCTGCATTGCTTGAGGATGTCAGCCATCTGCTGTATCCCGTCCACCGGATTTTCTCTCTGGCAGGTGACTGTGAAGATGCCTTCAATCGTTTTTCTTTGCAGCGTTCCCTGGAGCCGCTGCATGTTCTCTTCGATCTGCGGCCGATAGTCAGGATCGTCGATGTCGAAGATGACGCTGTATTTCGTGGAAAAGTAAGGCCCCATGAGCCGGGCGGCAGAGAGGCACCGTTCCTCGAAGCTTACCGCGCAGATGAATACATCGTCATGTCCCCGCGTATTCATGCGCGCCAGGGAAGTCAGTTGAACCGGTTGCGATATCTGGTCCATTTTTGCCTCCTCAAACCGGGGCCCTGAAAAGCTTGTTCAGCACCAATATAAACGTACGGATTGGCGTTGTCAAACGTAAAAATGGGAGTTAACCATATTGCGTATTTACTGAAATCAGGTTATTATGATAGTCACCTGTGAATTGCTATGATAGCGTTGACAATAAACTATGGTATACTGAGGTTGAGACAGGTAATTCTATGTTCGAGGAACCAAAGTGAAATCAAGCTGGAAGCGCAATAGTTTCATCTATATCATAATACTCCTGGCCGTTGTTGTATTCATCACCATGTTCATGAATAATGGCAACGAGCCGCGGGAAATATCCATGGATGAAGTCATCGCCATGTCGCAGCGTGGCGAGATCGCCAAAATCGAAGTCGAAGAGAATCTCCTGACCGTCACCACAATCGACGAAGAGATTATCAACGCGTATAAAGAGACCGGGGTGGCCCTGTTTGAATATGAAGCCCAAGGATTGGACCTGACCGGTGTCACGTATTCTGTGATCGGTTCTTCCGGTTTCAATTGGGGTAATCTGCTCATCAACCTTCTCCCGCTCCTCTTTATCGGCTTCCTGCTCTTCTTCCTCTTCCGCCAGGCCCGCGGCGCCAACAACCAGGCCATGAGCTTCGGGCGGAGCCGGGCGCGGCTGTTCCCGGCTAACCGGCCCACGGTCACCTTCGCGGACGTCGCCGGTGCGGATGAAGCCAAACAGGACATGCAGGAAGTGGTTGACTTTCTGAAGGCCAAGGACAAGTTCCAGGCGCTCGGTGCGCGCATTCCCAAGGGCGTGCTGCTCGTCGGTCCCCCCGGAACGGGCAAGACCCTGCTGGCCAGGGCGGTCGCCGGGGAAGCAGAAGTTCCGTTCTTCTCCATCAGCGGTTCCGAGTTCGTGGAAATGTTCGTCGGCGTGGGTGCGTCCCGCGTCCGTGACCTCTTCGACCAGGCCAAGCGGAACACGCCGTGTATCGTCTTCATCGATGAAATCGACGCCGTCGGCCGCCAGAGAGGCGCCGGCCTGGGCGGCAGCCATGACGAACGCGAACAGACACTGAATCAGATCCTCGTCGAAATGGACGGGTTCGATACCAACACCAACGTCATTATCATCGCCGCCACCAACCGGCCGGATATCCTCGATCCCGCGCTACTGCGTCCGGGGCGGTTCGACCGCCGCGTCATCATGGATGCGCCGGATATCACCGGCCGGCTCGGCATTCTGAAGGTACATACCAAGGGCAAGCCCTTGGCCAAGGACCTCAACCTGGATAACATCGCCAAGGGCACCGTCGGATTCAGCGGCGCTGACCTGGCCAATCTGGTCAATGAAGCGGCCATCCTCGCCGCCCGGCGCAACAAGAAGGCCATCGGACAAAAGGAAATGGAAGAGTCCATTGACCGCGTCTCGATGGGACCGGAGCGCAAGAGCCGCAAGATGAGCGACAAGGAAAAAGAGATCACCGCTTACCACGAGGCCGGACATGCCCTGGTTGCCAAGCTTCTGCCGAATTCCGACCCCGTCCACAAGGTGACAATTGTTCCCCGGGGAATGGCAGGCGGCTATACCAAGCAGCTTCCCATCGAGGACCGGCATTACTACACCCGGTCGTACATGAATGATATGTTGGCTGCCGCCCTGGGCGGGCGCGCCGCCGAACAAATTGTGTTTAATGAGATAACTACCGGAGCGAAGAGCGATATTGGGACAGTGACCAAGTATGCCCGCTCCATGGTGACGGACTACGGCATGAGCGATAAGCTCGGCCCCCGGACGTTCGGCCACAAGGAAGAGATGGTCTTCCTCGGGCGTGAAATATCCGAACAGCGGGACTACAGTGAAAAAGTGGCCCTACAGATCGATATGGAAGTCCAGGACATAATCAATACCGCTTACCAGAAAGCCATCCAGTTGCTGACCGATAACCGGGATAAGCTGGACCTGCTGGCTAAAGCCCTGATCGAGGAAGAAACGCTGGAAGGCGACGATATCGATAGAGTGCTCAGCGGCGAAAAGCCGGATGGCGGCATCAAGGCGAAGAAGTCCCGGACCCCGGTCCCGGTGGAACCGGTGGGCGAGACTGAAAAGGATGAAAAACCTGCCAAGGTGCCCGGAGTGCCGCGGCTTATTCCCAAGCAGGCGCCTTCTGAGTAGGAGATAACGAGACGGCGGGAACATAGCGGTTCCCGCCGTTTTTTTTATCATTTCGTTTGAAAAGTAAACTCTCAGGCGATAGTTGTATGGTAGCTATTGTTTGTTAGCCATGCTTGATGGATTGTCCGCTTTCGCAGAGAGGGATAAGGATAGATTTTCGCCAACTCGAATA
>CAZPSP010000241.1:0-2716 GCA_964589285.1 uncultured Dehalococcoidaceae bacterium
TCGAGGGCCTGCTGGCGCAGTTGACGCTGGAAGAAAAAGCGGGCATGATGTCCGGCATCGACAACTGGCATACGATGCCGGTGGAACGGCTCGGCATTCCCTCCATCAAGGTAACGGACGGCCCACACGGCTGCAGGACGATAGACGACGCAGATAATGCTTATACCATTCCGGCCACCTGTTTCCCGACGGGCAGCGCCCTGGCGGCCACGTGGAACACGGAACTCACCGGGCGGGTAGGGGAAGCCCTCGGGGAAGAGGCCCGGGCCCGCGGCTGCGCCGTACTGCTCGGGCCGTGCGTCAACATCCACCGTACGCCGCTGGGCGGGCGGAACTTCGAGAGCTATTCGGAAGACCCGTATCTTTCCGCGCGAATGACGGCAGCTATCGTGAAAGGCATACAGGGCCGGAAGACGGCCGTATCCGTCAAGCACTTCGCCCTTAACAACCAGGAATTCGAGCGCATGACCATCAGCTCGGAAGCGAGCCAACGCGCCATGCGGGAGATATACTTTCCTTCCTTCGAAGCGGCGGTCAAAGAAGGCGGCGCCTGGACGGTCATGTGCTCGTATAATCGCATCAACGGCACCTACGCCGCGGACAACCGGTGGCTCCTGACGGAGGTGCTCAAGGAGGACTGGGGTTTTACCGGGCTGGTGATGTCGGACTGGTTCGCCGTCCACAGCACGGTCGAAGCCGCCATGAGCGGGCTGGACCTGGAGATGCCGGGGCCGCCGCTGCACTTCGGGGAGAAGCTGCTGGAAGCGGTGAAGAACGGCCAGGTGGACGAGGCCAGGATAGACGACTGCGTCCGCCGGCTGCTGCGGCTGATGGAGCGCACCGGAGCCCTCGACGGGCCGCTGGAAGCGGATGGCGCGAAACTCGACATCCCGGAACACCGGCGGCTGGCGCGGGAGGCGGCGAGAGAAGCGATAACTCTCCTGAAGAACGAAAATAATCTTTTGCCCCTGGATTTATCCAAACTCAGATCCATCGCCGTGATCGGGCCGAACGCAGCCACGGCCGCCATCCAGGGCGGCGGCAGCGCCCAGGTCACGCCGCATTACACGGTCTCCCCGCTGGAAGGGCTCCGCAACGCCTGTCCGGAACGGTTGAGCCTTTACTACGAACCCGGATGTCCCAATAACGTGCGAACCCTGCCGCTGGATGAGGATTTTTCTACTTCCGGTCCGGGACCGGAGCAAGGCCTTTCCGGCGACTATTTCAAGAACAATGATCTTGCCGGGCAGCCGGCGATGACGCGGACCGATGCCGGCATCGATTTCCGGTGGTTCGGGCAGAACGGCCCGGTGGGCGGCGACGAGTTCTCCGTCCGCTGGACGGGCGTGTTCACACCGGCACAAACAGGAACGTATACCTTCGGGCTGGTGACAGACGGCTGGGCGAGGGTAATTATCGGCGATACCGAGGTGTGCGGCACCTGGGGCAGTTCAAGGCAGGGAGAGGTCTTTGCCGAGGCGGAGACGCTGGGGCGCATCGATCTCGAAGCGGGAACCGCCTACCCGGTCAAGATAGAATACCGCCGCGAGCCGGACCGGAAGCCGATGGGGCGGATCATCCGGGTGGGGTGCAATCCGCCGCTGCCCGCGGACCTCGTGGAGCGGGTCGAAGCGGCGGCGAAAAAAGCCGATGCGGCAATCGTCTTCGCGGGGCTGACCCATGAATATGAGAGCGAGGGGTTCGACCGCAAGACCATGGACCTGCCCGCCGCGCAGGTGGAACTGATACGGCGGACAGCGGCGGCCAATCCGAAGACCATCGTCGTGCTCAACAACGGCGCGCCGGTGAGTATGGCGGAATGGATTGATGACGTGCCGGCCGTGGTCGAGGCGTGGTTTCCCGGCCAGGAATGCGGCAACGCCATCGCGGACGTGCTGCTGGGCAAGGTCAACCCTTCCGGCAAGCTGCCGGACACGTTCCCGGCCAGGTACGAGGACAATCCGTCCTTCCCGAACTATCCGGGCGCCCATGGCAAGGTCGATTACGCTGAGGACATCTTCGTCGGCTACCGGCACTATGACAAGAACAACATCGAACCGCTGTTCCCGTTCGGGCACGGGCTTTCCTACACGACGTTCGAGTACACGAATCTGCACGTGCCGGAAAAGGTGAAAAAGGGAGAAGAGGTACGGGTCAGCATCGACATCACCAATACGGGCAGGCGTTACGGCAAGGAAGTTGTGCAGGTCTACGTGAGGGACGTGGAATCACGCCTGCCGCGGCCGGTCAAGGAACTGAAGGCGTTCACGAAGGTGGGCCTGGAGCCGGGCGAGACGAAGTCGATCACCTTCGTCCTGGATGAGCAGGCGCTGTCCTATTACGATACCGATTCCGGCGGTTGGGTTGCCGAACCGGGAGTGTTCGAGGTGCTGGCGGGGAGTTCTTCGCGGGACATCCGGGCGAGGGCTGAGTTCGAGCTGGGTGTTTAGGCTATTGAGTGTTCATTATTGAGAGACACGATGGACTTGATTGCGGCGGGTAAAAAAGGATAACGAGGTTTTACCCGCCCTACGATTTTCTAAAGGGGACTACCCCTCATCTTAATCTTCTCCCTCGACCTCACCCCGACCCTCTCCGTTGACGGAGAGGGAGTAAAATGGTCAAGATTTATGGGGAGAAGAGACGAGAAAGGGGGAATGGATGTCCTGCTCAATCCTTTGATAGACTCATCCTTCGACAGGCTCAGGATGAGCGG
>CAZPSP010000242.1:0-2697 GCA_964589285.1 uncultured Dehalococcoidaceae bacterium
CCCTCGGAGCGGAACACTGCCTCATGAGCACCGACCTCGGTCAGCCGCAGAATCCCCTGCCGGTAGAAGGAATGCGGCTCCTTATGGCTACCCTGCTCCATCACGGCCTCTCGCAGAAAGAGGTGGAGCTGATGGCAAAGGTCAATCCGGCAAAACTGCTCGATATCGAATAACGTTGTCAGAGAGGTCCGGCATGGCGCAGGATACTGGCTTGAGTTCGGAAAAGATAAAGGTAATCGATTCCATCGAGGAAGTCTACAGGACGTACTGCGAACGCGGCTGGGGCGATGGTTTACCGATCATTCCTCCGACCGAGGAAAGAGTACGATGGATGCTGTCCGGCTGTGCCAGACCGCCGCAAGAAACGATAGCTCTACTCCCTCCGGGGATGGGCGCCGCAACCATTGAGAAAATTGCAGTGAACGCGGTCATGGCGGGGTGCCTGCCGGAGTATCTGCCGGTCATCATCGCCGCGGTTGAAGCGGTCGCGGAAGAAAAATTCAATCTCCTGGGAGTCCAGGCTACCACCCATCCCTGCGGGGTTCTCACCGTTATCAACGGTCCTCTGGGCAGAATCCTGGGGATCAACAGCAGCGGGAACGCCTTCGGGCCGGGAGTCCGCGCCAACGCGACCATCGGGCGTGCTTTGAGCCTGATCCTGCTTAATATCGGGGGAGGTATCCCCGGGGAGATCGATAAATCCACACAGGGGAATCCCTGCAAATACACATTTTGCGTGGCGGAAAATGAGGCCGCCAATCCCTGGCAGCCCTTCCATGTTGAAAAAGGATACCGGCCCGAAGACAGCACCGTTACGGTCTTTGCCGCCGAGGGGCCCCATAACGTCAACGACCATGACAGCACCACGGGAGAGGGCATCCTGAAGACGATTGCGGCGACCATGGCCACCGCCGGCAATAATAACCTGCAATTTTTCAGCGGCGAGCCCCTCGTGATGCTCGGTCCGGAGCACGCCGCCACGATAGCCGGAGACGGTTATTCCAAGGAAGGCGTCAAGGATTACCTCTTTGAACACGCTCGTCTTCCACGTGAAAGGATATCCCCGGCGCACATCGAGTACCGGGCGAAATCGCCGGAGCGTTACGGCGATTTCATCCGCAGTGAAACGATCCCCGCGGCCCGGCGGGAGGACATCGTCATCATGGTCGTGGGAGGAGCGGGCAAGCACTCCGCCTTTATCCCGACGTTCGGCCTGAACAACGCCGTGACGAAGCTTATTACAGCAAGGCAATCCTAGCGGGAGTTCAGCAACTCTTTCCAGTTGTCGGACAGTTCGATTTTCCGGCTGACCGGCGGTCCCTGCTCATGGTTCTGGATATATCCCCGGCTGCGGTTGCGCCCTTCATCACCGCTGACAATAATTTCGATCCATTCCGGCCTCAGGAATACGGGCACCATGCGTTCCGGGTCATCAGATTGGTAATATTCCGCGGGTATCTCCTTTTTCTCCACCATTTCTTTCAGGTTGAAGGCGGTCATGCCGCCCTGATAGGCGAGTCTCTCCAAGGAAGCGGCCGATACCTTCGCGTTTTCATAAAGGTACCGGGCAATATCCTCTTTGCTCAGTCCGTCCTGGGCGAGGACGCGGGCAACGCTGGGACCTAAAACGACAAGCGGGTAAAACTGGTGCCAGTTGACCGCCATGTGCGTCCACGGCGCCGCCGCTCCGCCGATGACCTCCACCAGCGTATCCAGGTGGTCTCGCGCCTTGTCGCCGCCGCTGGCAATCGGGGCCGAGGCGTACGCCACGCTCTGGACCGTTACCACGTTATCGCCGCGCTGAAAACCGCGGGAAATGCTGAATGGTTCCCATCCCAGTTCTTCAACAAAGTCCTCGTTTTCCGGCAGCACGAGATTGAACGTGTCCCCGAACGTGGCTTTGTCAGTGGACATCGGCGGGATACGGAGACCGGCGACGTTCCTCATGTACAGTCTCAGGAACCGCCCGACGCTGGTATTGGCCTGCCGCCCGACCCTCATGACGCCGCCCTGGTAATTGAAGTCCAGTTCTTTCATGATGGGGCCGTTCAGGATGATGATAGGTTCCCAACCCGGCGTGCTCCCGGCGTCCTGGATGCGGAATGCCGGGTCGGCAATCGCTTCCACGACGGCGATGAGCACCGGCATATATTCCGGGCGGCAACCAGCCATCACGCCATTGACGGCGATGTTCCAGATCGTCGCCTGGCGGTTTTCCGGAAGCAGCGTGGCGATCGCTTCATCTGGTGACCGGCGGGTGAATCTCAGAAAGCTTTCCACCCTCTCCGGGGTGGGCGGGATCACGGGAAGCCCGTCGCTCCATTGCCTTCTCATGAAGAATTCCTGGATTTCATCCAGTGAACCTTCAAAAACGATGTCCGTTCTTTCCGGTTCACGCTGTTTGGCAGCTTGGCTTATCGGTCTGGTCATGGCTTCGATGACATTTTTCAAAAGGAAGTTGTTTACTTTTTCAGCCAGTACCTCTTCACTGTCCATGGCTACCACGCCGGGATACTCCGCCACCGGCAGGTTCTGGATTCCCAGCGCCTGGGCTATCGCCTGCGCCTGTCCCAGAAAACCGGAAGTCACGATCGAGACCGAGGGGAAACCGGCTTTTTCCGCTGCAACGCTGGCCCGCGCAACCGCGGGCGTGCAGCTTCCTCAGCCGCCGACACCGGAGATGACCGCGTCACAGCC
>CAZPSP010000243.1:0-2655 GCA_964589285.1 uncultured Dehalococcoidaceae bacterium
AAAACTATTGTAGGATACGCCCCTCCTTTTTTACACACTCTATGATACGCTATCCCACCGCCCGCCCCCTTTTCCGCACATCACGAGAAGCGGTAAAATAGAGACAGCAACTCTCAGGAGCAACTCCATGAACTACCAGGAATCCCTCGACTATATTTTGCAGTATGCGGACTATGAACGCCTGCCCCGTTCCGGCATCGTCTGGGACCTCAAGCGGGTGGAACGCCTGCTGGAACGATTGGGAAACCCGCACCTGGCCGCCCGCACCATCCACGTGGCGGGCACCAAGGGCAAGGGAAGCACCGCCGCCATGATCGCCTCGATATTGAAAGAAGCCGGCTACAGGGCCGGGTTCTACTCGTCTCCGCACCTGCTTTCTTACACGGAACGTATCCGCGTCAACGGAGAGAACATACCGGAAGCTGACTGGATAGCTCTGACGGAAGCCGTCCGCCCGCACGTCGAAGCGGAGAACGCCGATGGCGAGTTCGGGGAGTTGACCACCTTCGAGATCTTCACGGCCATGGCCTTTCTCCATTTCAGGAACGTCGGCGCGGATTACCAGGTCATGGAGGTCGGCCTGGGCGGACGGCTCGATGCCACCAACGTCGTCCCCAAACCGGAAATCTGCATCATCACCTCCATCAGCTACGACCACACGGACGTCCTGGGCAAGACGCTGGACAAGATAGCCGGGGAAAAGGCGGGCATCATCAAGCCGGGCGTACCGGTGGTATCCGCGCCGCAGTTCCCTGAGGCGATGGCGGTCATTGAACAGGTATGCATGGAGAAAAAATGCCGTCTCATCCGGGTGGGAGCCGACCTGACCTGGCAGCCGGAGCAGTTCGATAAAGAGGGACAGTCCTTCCATCTCAACGGCCGGACCGGCAACTACGAACTCAGGATTCCCCTGCTGGGGGCCTTCCAGATAGAGAACGCTGCCAACGCCGTCGCCGCGGCTGAAGTCCTGGCCGGACAAGGCGCGCACATCACTCCCGACGCGATACAGGCGGGACTGGCGGGCGTCAGGTGGGCCGGGCGGCTCCAGGTCCTCCATGAAAAACCCACGGTGGTCGTGGACGGCGCGCATAACGCCTATTCCATGGAGCGGCTCGGACAGGCGTTGCAGTTCCACTTCGATTATGACAGGCTGACCCTCATCCTGGGGTTCGGGAACGACAAAGACATCTCCGGCATGATCGATGAGGCCGTCCGCATCGCCGACGATGTCTACCTGGTAACGTCACGCCACCCCAAGGCGGTCAAGGGAGAGGTCCTGCGGGAAGAGTTCATTAAGAGAGGCGCCCGCCCGCATATCACCGCCAGCGTGAAGACCGCGCTGGAAACCGCCATGTCCGCCGCCGGCCCGAGGGGCCTTATCTGCGCGGCGGGCAGCATCTTCGTTATCTCGGAGGTCATGGAACTGCTGGGCGGCTCCCAGTAGTCGCTGTTTCGTAATCTTGGACTTCATTACCCCCGGACCGGCGTCGGCAGCAACGAACAGGGTAAAAGAACTTGCCCCTTCTGCAATAAAGGGTAGCGCGGGCGTCTCGCCCGCGGTCTTTTTACCCCTCATGGTGTGTCGAGAGCTTGTCCAGGGTTAACGGGAGGGAACCAGGGGTTTCGCCCTTGAACAAACCCTATTTTATTTATGGAAGGGGCGGCGAAAACCGCCCCTTGATTGTCTCCCGGTCTTACCACTTGTCCTTCGATGAACTGTAGTACAGGGCGGAAGGACTGGCCGTGAAGATCAATGTCGGCTTGACGAAGTCGATGTACTTCCACGGGCAGTGCATCACATGGGCCGGGATGCACACCAGGTTGCTCTTTCTCGTCTCGTAAACTTCGCCGTCCAGGTCTATCGTCATCAGGCCCCCGAGGTCGTGCGGGTGCTCGGGGTCGCAGCCGGCCATGGCCAGCAGTTCCGGCCAGTCATGGTCGTGAGCGGGAGCGGGAGCCGCGCCGGAACCCTCGTAGACCCAGACGAAATCCACGTAGAACGAACCGGCAACCATATCGTCTTCCAGGTGGAGTATCCGCGAACCCCTGAATTTGCTGCCGGGCGGCGGGGCCGGAGGCGCTTCCTGCCCGGGAGCAGGCGTCTTTTCCTTGGTATGGGAGATGATGGTATAGCGCGGTTTGTCGCCGTCTTTCGGCGCGGTGGATATCGCATCATTGCCCACTGCTGTACGGCTGTAAGCCCCGGTCGGCGCGATGGTGATAAAGAACATCGGCCGGTCTACCCTGTTGAATATCATCGGGCAATGGCGGGTGCCGGGCGGCAGGTAGATGAGACTGGTCTTGTTGATGACGTGTCTGTCATCGTCCAGCCAGACCGTAACCTCGCCGCCGAGGTCGTACGGATCGTCCTCGTTGGTACCGACGAAGCAGAGGACCTCGGAAAAATCATGGGTATGGGGAACTTCAACCGGCGTCTGCGAGGCGCCGCTCCACAGGCAGTAAGCGTCGACATAGAAGAAGTCGTCAAACCGTCCTGCATCCACGTTCATCAGGTGGGTAAACTTGATGTCTCTCTGTTTTTCCAGGTCTGCGGGGCCGTTCTGCTTGATCTCCGAAGGTAAGGGGCGGGCATCCGTTACAATTCTGTCCGAGTATTTCATGGCAGCCATCGGTATGCAGTCCTCCTTCTCTTTT
>CAZPSP010000244.1:0-2600 GCA_964589285.1 uncultured Dehalococcoidaceae bacterium
GACCGGCTGGACTACCTTTCCTCGATGAGCAACAACATGGCTTACTGCATGTCCGTGGAAAAACTCTGCGGCATCACCGTGCCGGAGCGGGCGGAATACATCCGTGTCATCATGGCGGAACTGCAGAGAATAGCCAACCACTGCGTGGTCGTCGGGGCGTTCCTCAACGACTGCGGGGCTTATTTCACGCCCTTCCTCTATCTGTTCAGAGAACGGGAAAAAATTTTAGATTTGTTCGACATGGTCTCCGGACAGCGGCTGACTTACAACTACATGCGGGTCGGCGGCGTGAGCCAGGACATCCCGGACGAGTTCCTGCCGGCGCTGACGAAGTTTGTCGACCAGATGAAGAAATTCGTTGAAGAGTACGAATTTTTCCTCCGCGGCAATGAAGTACTCCATGCCCGCGCCGAGGGTGTCGGCGTTCTGAGCAGGGAACTGGCGATCAACTGCGGTATCAGCGGACCGGTGGCGCGGGCCAGCGGCATCAAATGGGACCTCCGCAAACAGGACCCCTATTCTATTTACGACCGCTTCGATTTCGATATCCCCACCGAGGAAGCCGGAGACTGCTATTCCCGTTACCGCGTCCGGATGGAAGAGATCAAGCAGAGCCTCCGCATCATCGAGCAGGCGATGCTCCAGGTGCCGGAAGGGCCGGTCCGCGCGGACGTGCCCTTCGTTATCCGGCCGCCGGTGGGTGAAGCTTACACCCACATTGAGTCCCCCAAAGGGGAACTCGGGTTTTACCTCGTCTCGGACGGGTCCATCGCGCCCTACCGGAACCATATCCGTCCAACCTCCCTCATCAATCTGACGGCGCTGCGGGAAATGGTGCGCGGGTGGAAAGTGGCGGACCTTATTATCATCTTCGGCAGCATTGATATTACGCTCGGCGAGGTCGACAGATAAATGACAGCGCCTGATATTATGACAAGTTTATACGCGGCCGCGCCCGTCCCGCCGGACTGGCCGGGGAACAATTTCTGGTTCCACTGGCTGTTCTTCACGGTGGTCATCATCGGGTTCGTGTTGACGCTCGTGATGGGCGCCATCTACATCGAGCGCCGGGGCATGGGACGCATGCAGTCCCGCCTCGGCCCCAACCGGACCGGCCCGTTCGGGCTGCTCCAGCCGGTCGCCGACGCCACCAAGGTGCTGCTCAAAGAGAACATCGTGCCAGCCGCCGCGGACAAGCTGGTACACTGGCTGGCGCCCATCGTGGCGTTCGCGCCGGTGTTGCTCATTTTTACCGTGCTCCCCTTCCAGAACGGGGCCATGCTGGCGGACCTGAACATCGGCATCCTGTTCATCATCGCGGTCAGTTCCGTCTCCACGGTGGGCGTGTTCATGGCGGGCTGGAGTTCCAGCAACAAATACTCCCTGCTCGGCGCCATGCGTACCATCGCCACCGTGGTCAGTTATGAGATACCGCTGGCCCTGGCCCTGGTGAGTATCGTCATCCTTGCCGGAACGATGTCCATGAACAGTATCGTCGTGGCGCAGAGCATACCGTTCATCCTGTTCCAGCCGCTCGGGTTCCTGGTCTTCTTCATCGCCGGTTCGGCAGAGATAAACCGGAGCCCGTTCGACCTCATGGAAGCCGATTCCGAGCTGGTAGCCGGGTTCCATACGGAATACTCCGGCATGAAATTCGCCATGTTCTACCTGGTGGAGTACGCCGAGGCCATCGCCATCTCTGCTATCATCACCACCCTGTTCCTGGGCGGCTGGCGCGGGCCGGTTCTGCCGCCGTGGCTCTGGTTCATCGGCAAGACGCTGGCGGTCTTCTTCTTCATGGTCTGGGTCAGGACGATCATGCCGCGGGTGCGCATCGACCAGTTGATGGGGCTGGCCTGGAAATTCCTCCTGCCGCTGGCGATCATCAACCTGTTCATTACCGCCATCCAGGTGCTCGTCTGGCCGGACGGGCTGCCCTGGCCGATGATATTCGTGAACTTCGCCATTCTGGGCGTACTGATATTCACCTGGTCGAGATTCTTTAAAACGGGGTTGGGTCGTGCACAAGTCTGAGGGGTTCGGTCTGGGTATCGCCAAGGGGATGCTGGTAGCTATCAAGCACATTTTCCGGCACCCGACGGTAAACCAGTACCCCGAGCAGCGGCTGAATACGTCGAAGCGCCTGCGGGGCAATGAACTGGTGTGGAGCCGCAAACGCTGCACCGGCTGCGGTACCTGCGCCAAAGCATGCCCGCAGGGAGCCATCGAGCTCGTGACGGCGCGCAACGCGGAGAACAACAAGTACGACGTGACGACCTACCGCGTGGACATCGGCTACTGCATCCAGTGCGGACTGTGCGTGGAAGCCTGCCCGTACGACGCCCTCTTCATGGGGTATTCCTACGAGCGGGCCGGCTACCGGCGCGGCGACCTCATCCAGGAGAACGACGAACTGCTGGAATCCGAGCAACGGCCCGCCAGCGCCTATTACCACCCCGAGTTACGGGAGAAACTGCCGCAACAGACGCTGCTGGTTGAAAAAATAGTGGAGAAACGGGACTAGTGGGACTTGCCGCAGCATTCTGGATACTGGCCCTCGTCGCCGTCATAGCGGCGATGGCGGTCGTGTTCCTCAAGAA
>CAZPSP010000245.1:0-2592 GCA_964589285.1 uncultured Dehalococcoidaceae bacterium
GGGGGCAGAATTGGCGCGGTGGTCCGTTAGTGGTCGGGGGAACGGCTGAGGCTATTCACGGTTCGACAGGCTCACCGTGAGCGGCCAAGGCTCGCGGTGAATGTGAGATAGTATTCGTTTGTTACTCCTCTACGGTTTTCTCACCAGAAGGCAGATGTTCCGGGAGAACCATTTGAGCGGGAATCGGTAGCGGCTTTCCGGAGAGGACCCCAGAACCGTAAAACCGGCTTCTCTCAGCGATTTTTGAATTTCACCCCGGGTGAACAGGTAGTAGTAGCGGTCGAGCGTTTCATCTTTACTTTTCCAGGGGACGATGATGTTCTTCGGCTTGAACCAGAAGCGGCGCTGCCAGCGGTTCCAGACGGTGATGAAGGCCTCGCCGCCGGGTTTGAGTACGCGGTAGAGTTCGCGGAAAGCCTGCCGGCGGCCTTTTTCCGTTTCGATATGGTGGTAGCTGGCCACGGCGATGGTGTAATCGAACGCGCCGTTCCGGTAGGGCAGGCGGCGGGCATCCGCCTCGACCGGATGGATCTCAAATTTGAATTTGGAGGCGTATTTCCGGGCGAGTTGGAGCATGGAGCGGGAAAAATCGATGCCGTGGAGTTCGAAGCCGTCTTTGAAGGGGGTGAAATCGGCGCCGTGGCCGCAGCCGACGTTGAGCAGCCTTCCTTTTTGCCAGCGTGAGGCCATGCGGCGCAGTTCCGCCGGGAAGATAGTGCGGTGGCGGTAGTTGTACCAGCTTTCGGCTATTTTATTGAAGGTGGTTTGGGTGGGGTTTGAGCTTGTTTTATCCAATATGGTTTTTTAATTCTCCCTTGGTCCCTTCCTTCGGCCGCGCTCAGGACAGGCTCTAAAGGAGGGACAATCCATTGTGCCTGGCAAGCATTTTCCGCTAATCCCTGACTTTGTTGTTTATCGTGACTGAAACCCTCAGTCGACCGGAACCCGGTATACACCAGGCATGGATTCCCGATCGGGTCGGGAATGACACCTTCTGAAATCATCAACAGTCCATGCACAATAATGGTGCCTGTTCATGCAATCTGCTACACTGGAATTGAGGCAATCAGCCCGATTATACCATGGAAAACGTGAGAAAATTAGCCCGGACCATATCCGGCGTGGCGCCGCTGGCGGTGATGACGAGGCCGCAAAGCTGTCCCGGCGCCTGCGTGTATTGTCCGACGTTTGCCGATGCCCCGCAGAGCTATACCCCGGAGTCGCCGGCGGTGATACGGGCACGCTCGAAGGACTATGACGCCCGTGCGCAGGTGGCATTCCGCCTGGAAATCTTCCAGAAAATGGGGCATGCCACGGACAAAATCGAGCTTATCATCATGGGCGGGACGTTCCTCCGCCAGCCGGTCGAGTATCAGCACCAGTTCGTCAAGGACTGCTACGACGGTCTCAACGGCTGCGATTCTTCTTCCCTGGCGGAAGCCCGGCGCATCAACGAGACGGCGGAACACCGCTGTACGGGGCTGTGCATCGAGACGCGTCCGGACTGCTGCGACGAGGACGATATCCGGCGGATGCTGGAGTTCGGCGCGACGCGGGTCGAACTGGGCGTGCAGACCCTGGACGATGACATATACCGGCTCGTCCGGCGCGGGCACGGTGTGGCCGAGGTGGTGAAGGCCACCCGGTTGCTGCGGGAGAGCGGCCTGAAGGTCTACTACCACTGGATGCCCGGCTTGCCCGGTTCCACGCCGGAGAAGGACCTTGCCCTGTCCCGGTTGCTGTTCGAGGATGAGCGATTCCGGCCCGACGGCCTGAAGCTTTACCCGACGATGGTAGTGGAGGGCACGGAGCTGGAGCGCTGGTGGCGGGAAGGTCGCTACCATCCCTATGACAATGAGACCATGACCGGGCTCATCGCGGACATCAAGGCGGTCGTCCCGAAGTACGTCCGCATCTCCCGCGTCCTGCGGGACATCCCGTCCAAGTTCATCGTCGCTGGTTTGAAGGACTCGTTACGGGACGTCGTGCGGGAGAAAATGGCTGAAAAAGGGCAAGAATGCCGGTGTATCCGCTGCCGGGAATTCGGGCACCGGGCGCGGGCGGGTCGAGATACCGGCCAGCCGGAGTTGGCCCGGCTGGACTACGAGGCTTCCGGCGGGAGAGAGATATTCCTATCGATGGAAGATAAGGGCGAAACGCTGTTCGGGCTGCTGCGGCTGCGGCTACAGGACGCGGCCGTTCCGGCGCTCGGGCAGGAGCCGGGAAATGGGCCGGCGGCCATCGTGCGGGAGCTGCATGTCTTCGGGCAGCAGGTGCCGCTGGGAGAGCAGCAGGACGGGGCGGCGCAGCACCGCGGGTACGGCAAGACGCTACTCAGGGAAGCGGAACGGATAGCGCGGGAGGAGTATAGGGCGAAGAGGATAATCATTCTCAGCGGGACCGGCGCGCGGGAGTATTACCGGACGGAGTTCGGGTACACGCTCCAGGGCGAGTACATGGTGAGGGAGTTACTTTAAAGTCAAAGGTCAAAAGTCAAAGGTCAGAGGTCAAAAGTCAGAAGTCAAAAGTCTGAGGTATGAGGTAAGATGTGAAATACGGACACCAAAGTCAGGTACAATAAGAAGACGGAGG
>CAZPSP010000246.1:0-2547 GCA_964589285.1 uncultured Dehalococcoidaceae bacterium
CCGAGTTCCACGTTCCCTCTCGCGTCCACGCCGACGTGTCTGCCGTTGGCATCATACACGTGGATGTCCGCCGGACTGAACACGGAGAAAACGGCAAGCTTCGGCCAGAACTTGGCGAGTCCGGGAATGAACGACGTCCAGAACGGCGAAGGATACTCCGGCAGACCTTCCGCCCAGGCATACGGCGCTTTCCAACGGTTGCTCGTCTCCCCTTCATACCACGAAGGGCCGTTAGGGCCGCTCTGCCCGAAGGTCATCTGCTCGATGGAAATGGTAAGATCCAGGTCCTCGCCCCACTTGCCCTGGAACGAAAGCCAGTCCTGCGTGTTTTCGTCGTTTTCATCCAGCAGGACGACATTCGTCGGCTCGACGCGCTCCCAGGACTCCAGCCCTGTATCGTCGAAGTCCAGCACGGACCAGTACTGGCCGGGCGTAAAATAATTGGCATGGGAACCGCGCGCCACGTAGACCGAGGGATGGTTGTCTTCGATCAGATTCTTCGCTTTCATGTCCTCCCAGGCCATCCGCTGGCCGGCCTGGTGCTGTGAGTAGGCCGCGAAGTCCGGCTCCCGTCCCTGCGCTATGATGTCTTCCGCGGACAGGCCGGGGAACACGAGCTGCACGAGTTCCCAGTCTCCCTCGTGAACGTTGCGCCAGTCATTGAAATAGTAGAACGTCCAGTACTGGACGATGGTGGCGCGGCTCTCCATCTCTTCGATGACGCGGGCATAGACCGTCGGGGCATAGCCTTCCTGCTTGAGCTGGTCGTAGGCGGCCTTGTAACCGGGAAGTATCTCCGGGGCGGAAGCCGGGCTGAGGTCCGGCACATCGAGGTAGTAGGAGCTTTCCCGGTACTGCTTCATGCCGGAAAGAGTGGCCTTTTCCGAGAAGTCCTGGTTGTCCGCTTCCAGGAAGAGCGCCTGCGAGACGAGCGTCTCGATGGCGGCGGGTTCATAGTTTTCCACCACGCCGTCATCCCCTTTGAGATAAAAGACCGGGCAGAACCGCTCCGCCAGGGCGGCGGCATGTTCGGGGCCGGGAGTGCTTCCGGTTTCCGGCGGTTTGTCCGTACCGCAGGAGCAGCCGGTCAGCGCCAGCATCAGCAGGACAATAACGGCGAGGAATATGCGCGGCGTCTTCATACCTACGTGAACCCATAGTAAAACACTGCCCCGGGATTGTCAATGCCGGGGAGCGTGCGGTCAGGCCTTTGTCCGGAACAGTTCCAGGACCTCGTCCTTGATTCCATCCGGGATATCGCGGTCCGGAATGACGACGAAACCGCCGGTTGCGGGATAAACCAGGTGATACGGCCCCAGCTTGCGGTAGGAAGAGATGCCTTGCTCCCAGCCGAACGATTCCTGCCGCCGGGGAGACACGAACGCAAAGGCGGCGGAGGTAATGGTGATGTTTTTGGATTGATAAAGATCGCGGTCCCGCCGCAGCAGCGCGGCGATGATTACCAATGCGTTGATAAAGACGAGGTAAATGCCCACTATTAACAGGAGTATATAGTTGTCCGCCAGGAGCAGCACCAGGACGGCCGCCGCGATGACGATGAGCCAGAAATACCGCCGCCAGCCGCTGTACATGAACAGCAGCCGCAATAATATGTAGTCGGCCGGTCCGAGCCTGCTGGTAAATTGGAGGGTTGTATCTGTCAACGAAGCCCGTCCGGAATTATTTTTGGTCCTGTCGCTGCTCAGCCTTGCGGCGTTCTTTCTCTTCCCGTTCCCGCGCCACCTTCTCAAGCTCCTGCTTGAGCTTGTCGTCATGGTGGGTCATGCGGCGGTAGCGGCGCGTGGCCCAACTGCCGAAGAAGAAGTTGGTGCGCAGGTTGCGCAGGTCTTCCCAGGCATCATATTCATCGCGTCCGTCATTGGCGGAGTCTTTCTTTGACCTGAGGTTCTCGGTCTCGTCCACGTGTATACCGTGCCGCGCCCGTGCCTGTTTTATTTCATCACTGATGTCTTCTTCTTCCAGTCCCAGCAGCTTTTTAAAAAAGCCCATATTCACGTCCCCTTAACCGGCAAGTGTTGCCTGCTACCATAAGCAGAGCCTACCCTAACCTATACCATTATCCGGGAACGTATGTCAATCCGGCGGCGTAACGTACTATTCAGCCAAGCGGATGCCCGGTTTCTGGATAGCGATATGGGAAAAAGCGCAGTCCGGCGCGGCGCCGTGCCAGTGGACTTCTCCCGGCGCGATGAAAATGACGTCCCCCGGTCCTACAATGCGCTCCTCGTCATGCGTGGCGACAATGCCCTTTCCTTCTGTGACGATAAGCGTCTGTTCGTAATCATGAGCATGAAAATTCAGCTTCGCGCCCGCCTCGAACGTGACGAGCAGGATGCTGGCCCCGCCGGTGGCCGCAGCGCTCATCAGCTCTTTTCTGAATACCGGCCCCTGACCGACGATCTCATCTTTCGTCTGTACGGCCTCTATGTTATCCGCGTTGGCGATTATCATGAAATCCTCCTGATTGGTTGTTTGTTATCTGTTAAAATAATGCGCTTCCACCCGCTCATGGTGAGCCTGTCGAAG
>CAZPSP010000247.1:0-2538 GCA_964589285.1 uncultured Dehalococcoidaceae bacterium
TGGCGCTCGTCGTGGACGAGGAGGAGACCAATGCCGGCGCGGAAAAGCTGGTGGAGGATTACCGGTTCAGACATGCCCTCATCGCCGAACCCACCGGCCTCATGCCGTGCTCCGGCCATTACGCGTACCTGGAAGCCCTCTTCCGCACCCGCGGTCGCCGCGCCCATTCCGCCCTGCCGGAGAAGGGACAGAACGCCATCGAATCCATGCTCCGGCTGTTACTCAGCGTAACAGGTGTGTTGACGGACCGTAACGACGGCCTCGTCTACAACCTGAGGGACGTGACCGGCTACAACGCCGGCTTCATGGTGCCGGACACCTGCGAATCATGGCTGGACATCCACCTGCCGCCCCCGATGGCCGTCAGTGAGGTGACCGCCGCGCTGCAAAAGGTCGCCGCTGAAGCCCGGAAGTCCGGCCTGGAAGTCGAACTGGAGTTCCCGACCGATTACCCGGGCTATCGCCTGCCGGATGACGATACGCTCGTCAGCCGGCTGCAACAGGTATTTGCCCGCTTCTCCCTCCCCTGGGTCCCGGTTGACTTCCGCAGCCAGTCCGACGGCAATATCCTCCAGGCCGCCGGCATCCCTCCCGTCATCCTCGGGCCGGGACGGCTGGAGACCGCCCACACGCCGGATGAGTCCGTGGACTTCAGCCAGGTGGTCCGGGCCGCGGAACTGTACCTCGCCCTGGCGGAAAGCTGCCGGTAGCATCTATGTTCAGAATACGCCGCGTTTACGACGATATCACCCCCGCCAATCTGGACGCCATCAGGCAAGTCCAGGACATCCTGCACGCCCAGTTCCCCCTCCTTTCCTCCCGGGAACTCAGGAAGCTGCCGGACCAGCTCCGCAACCCGATGAAGCACCGCTTCCGCGCCATCCTCTTCGTGGCGGAGGGGGCCCGCGGGCACGTGGACGGCTTTGCCATCCTCTTCCATGAGCCTGCGCTCCGGTTCTGCTACCTGGATTATATCTCCGCCGGCCCGCAGAAGACCGGGGGCGGCATCGGCGGGGCGCTGTACGAGAGGGTCCGTGAAGAAGCGCTCGACCTGGGTACGCTGGGCCTGTTCTTCGAGTGCCTGCCGGATGATCCCGCCCTGAGCCGCGACCCCGAGGTAAGAAAGCAGAACGCCGCCCGCCTGCGCTTCTACGAGCGGTACGGCGCCCGCCCGATTATCAACACCGCCTATGAGACGCCGCTCGACCCGAACGACGACAATCCTCCCTACCTGGTCTATGACGACCTGGGACAGAACATCGAGCTTGCCGCCGATACCCTGAAACAGATCGTCCGGGCCGTCCTGGAGCGGAAGTACCGCCATATCTGCCCGCCGGAGTACGTGGAGATGGTGGTCGGCTCCATCAAGGACGACCCCGTGCGCCTGCGCCCGCCGAAGTATGTCAAGAAGCCGCCCTTGCCCGTCAGCCACCGTATCCGCGCGGACCGGCGCATCCGCCTCGTCATCAACGACCGGCACGGCATCCACCACATCGAGGAGCGCGGCTACGTCGAATCGCCGGTGCGCATCGACGCCATCCTGGACGAGCTGAACAAGACAGAACTCTTCGAGAAGATACCGCCGCGCCACCATTCCGAGAAGCACATCCGCGCCGTGCATGACGGCGGCTTCGTGGAATACCTGGAGAAGGTCTGCTCCGGCCTCGACCAGGACACGGCCATCTATCCGTATGTCTTTCCCGTCCGTAACCGCACCCGGCCGCCGAAGGACCTGGCCATCCGCGCTGGCTACTACTGCATCGATACCTTCACGCCGCTGACCGGCAACGCCTTTCCCGCCGCGCGCCGCGCCGTGGACTGCGCCCTGACCGCCGCTAAGCAGTTACTGGAAGGCTACCGGCTGGCTTACGCCCTCGTCCGGCCGCCGGGGCACCACGCGGAGGTCGCCAGCTTCGGCGGGTTCTGCTATTTCAACTCCGCCGCCATCGCCGCCAACCTGCTGAGCAGCCACGGCAAGGTGGCCATGCTGGACCTGGACTATCACCACGGCAACGGCCAGCAGGAGATATTCTACGAGCGGAATGACGTCCTGACCATTTCCATCCACGGCCAGCCGCGCTTCACCTATCCCTACTTCAGCGGTTTCCGGGGGGAAATGGGGCGCGGCCCCGGCCGCGGCTTCAACGTCAACATACCGCTGCCGGAAGGCATCGACGGCGAGCGCCACCGCCGGGCCCTGGCCGAGGCGCTGAGAAGGATCGAACGTTTCAAGCCCCGCTTCCTGGTCATCCCGCTCGGGCTGGACACCGCCAGGGAAGACCCGACCGGGAGCTGGACGCTGGAGGCCGCCGACTTCGAGGTGATGGGCCGGCTCATCGGCGAGCAGGGCTACCCGGTCCTCGTCGTGCAGGAAGGCGGCTACGATACCCGCACCCTCGGCGCCAACGCCCGCGGCTTCTTCACCGGCCTGTGGCAGGGGGCGTACGGGCGGAGTTTGGGTTAAATCTCTTCCTTCTCCGGATTAGCCGATGTTCTCCGCCGAGCCCGATGGGTCGTCACACTTGCAAAGGGGGACCG
>CAZPSP010000248.1:0-2531 GCA_964589285.1 uncultured Dehalococcoidaceae bacterium
GGTCAAATCTCCTCTCTGCGGTTTTGGATGAAGACAGCGTACATTACCGGACAGAAGCGGTGGAGGGGGTTTCTTTGAGAAGAAATTACCCTATTAATTCTATGCCAAAGCATGCGCGAGTGTCAAGGTGTCCGAACGTGAATCAGCCAGATTGCGAAATTCAACGTGGAGAAAAACGGACAATGCGAAAAAAGTATGAAGAAAGACCAACTATTAGTATTTGGGATTCAAGCCAGCCTGTTTGCAGATTTCGTTGGCCGTTATTCTATCCAAGGTCCGGTGCCGTTTGATTGGTATAATCTTGGAACCGTTGGAGAAGATCGAATGCCGGCTGCCTTCACGAAGCAATGAGAATCCATTTTTCTGTAGATAAGCAACCAATTCTCTGCGAGATACCGACAAGATTACGCCTCGACGAATACCTGCTCAAGCAGGTCTCCGCCAAGCGGTATTTCTTTACCAAGTTGTTTATAGGCAAGTATCATCTCATGCAGAGCATCCCGCAACATCTCCCGGCACTCTTCGATGTCTTTCCCTTCGGTAATTACTTCCGGCCATTCAACAAGTTGCCCCATGTAGCCGGAAGGGATTTTGGTGTATTTTGCTGTGTAACCGATTACCATGCTGGTATTATAGCATACTCAATCCAATGTGGGGCATAGGTTCTTGAAGAAAGATCTACTTTCTGTCTATTGCCAAGTATTGTTATGGCGGACTTCGTCGAGGTTAGGCTGGCGGTAAAGTAATTCACCCCTCCTGTATCACCAATCACTTACCGCTTCTACGCTGGTATGCTTTTTCTGGAATCGAAACAGCTTATTGTGATATAGTGCCAGAAAAAGCTTGAAAGGAACATTGGAAATGGAGTGGTCTTGGGAAATGGGAATCAGAATCGGGGTTATTGTTATCGCAGCACTGATCATCTTCTTTCTCTGCCGTATAATTATCCCTTCGATTATGAAAAAGACGGTGGCCCATCGTATGGCCGATGAAAACGAGACTGAAATCCAGAAGCGCTCCGTAACGCTGTCTTCAGTACTCATTAGAATCGCCGGAATTATCATCCTGGTTATTACCGTCATCATGATACTGCCTGAATTCGGCGTCGAGATAGCTGCACTTATTGCCGCTATCGGCGTCGGCGGTCTGGCAATTGCCTTCGCCGCTCAAAGCCTCGTGAAAGACTTCATTTCCGGCTTTTTTGTGATTTTGGAAGACCAGTACCGAATCGGAGATGTGATTTCTATCGCCGGGGAAGCCGGAACGGTGGAAGACATTACCCTGCGGCGGACGGTGATGAGAGACGTAGACGGCAACGTACATTCCATTCCCAACGGGAATGTCGATAAGTCCATCAACATGACCAGGAAATTCTCCCGCGTCAACTTGAACATTTCCGTGGGATATGGAGAAGACCTCAAACGGGTCATAGCTGTCATGAACAGGGTATGCCAGGAGATGGCGGAGGACCCGCAATGGAAAGCCGATTTTGTTACGACACCATCCGTTATCCGTGTCGATAAACTCGGTGATTCCGGTATTGATATCAAGATTATGGGAGATACCCTGCCGTCCAAGCAATGGGCGCTCATGGGCGAACTGCGGCTGCGCCTCAAGAATACATTCGATGCCGAAGGTATTGAGATACCCTGGCCTCATACCAAGGTTTACTTTGCCAATCACCCCACGGCTTTGATAGAGAACTAAACTGATCGCCATATCAGTAATTTTGGTAAAAAGGCAGGCTGGTCATGGGTGTAGCACATTTTGGTGAACTATGGAAATGCAGTGTTTGCGGGAATAGAGTGGAAGTCATCGATGCCGGCGGTGGTACGCTGGTATGCTGCGGGATAGAGATGGACCGGACCGAAGAGGATGAACCGCAAACAACCGTCAATATCGCCGATCCGACTTAGACTATCTGTGTGAAATTCTATCCTTGACAAAAATGGCTAAAATCCCACATAATGGACATGTACGGAATATTTCCGTACAGAAACCAGGTGGTTCACATGGCTACAACACGCATAGACATCAGACTTGATGAAAACATAAAGGCCAAGGCGGAAAAGGCATCCGCCCTGCTGGGGGAGACCCTTTCTTCCTACATCGTCGATCTCATGAACAAAGACGCCACCAGGGTCATCGCGCAGCATGAGAGCATGACGGTCCGGGACGATATCTTCGACCGTTTTATGAACGCCTGCGCGGAAGTGACGAAACCCAATAAAGCCCTCTCAGACGCCGCAAAGTTCACCAAAGATCAAGGCATTGAGTGAAGCGGTCGGACGGATTCGTCAGGCTCGATAAAACCATCCACGACCGGGCTTCGTTCGATTGCGGAGAAGCCGAACTCAACGACTTCTTCCACCGCCATGCCGCCCGTCACATGGAAGCCGGCATCAGCACGACCATGGTGTTGCCCGCAGCCGAAGCCCTGCCCGACGGCAAGTTCCCCATCTGCGCCTTCTACATTGTGGCGCCGGGTTCCATCGCCCGGGAAACCCTGCCCGCTTCCCTGAAAAAGAAAC
>CAZPSP010000249.1:0-2527 GCA_964589285.1 uncultured Dehalococcoidaceae bacterium
TTGCGAGGGGTCTTCAGACCCCGCGGCAATCCCTGAGAACGGGATTGCTTCGCTAAGCTCGCCAAGACAGGAAATGGGAGCAACCAAAACTGGCCAGGCCCCCTTCCCCTCCGGCAACATCCCCTTGCACTACGTACATATCGTGGTAAAATATCAAACCAAAGGCCGCCGCTTTACCTGCCGCGGTTAGTGACTTTTGTCTTTTTCTTCGCAGCTGCTGATATGATGAAATGATATATCACCGCCAACCGGAAGTAATGGAGGAACTTATTATGCCGCCAGTACAGATCAAGAAAGACATCTATTTTGTGGGAGCCGTGGACTGGGACCGCCGCCTGTTCGATTCCCTTATCCCCCTGCCGGACGGCACCAGCTACAACTCTTACCTTGTCAAGGGCGATACCGCCACCGCCCTCATCGATACCGTCAACCCGCCCATGAAGAACGTCCTCTTCCGCCACCTGGAAGAGACCGGCGTCAAGAAGATAGATTACCTGGTCCACAACCACGCGGAACCGGACCATTCCGGCTGCATCAACGAAGTTCTGGAAGCCTTCCCGGACGCCAAAGTCGTCTGCACCTCCAAGTGCAAGCCCCTCCTCGTCGACCGGTTCATGACGCCGGAAGACAAGTTCATTACCGTCGAGGACGGGCAGACCATCGACCTGGGCGGCCGGACGCTGGAGTTCATCCATACCCCGTGGGTCCACTGGCCGGAAACCATGGTCACGTACCTGAAAGAGGAAAAAATGCTGTTCTCCTGTGATTTCTTCGGGTCGCACCTGGCCACCACGGACCTCTACGTTACCGACGAAGGCCGCCAGCACGAGGCCGCCAAGCGGTACTTCGCGGAGATCATGATGCCGTTCCGGACCATCATCCAGAACAACATCAAGAAGGTGGAAGCGCTGGACATCGACATCATCGCGCCGAGCCACGGCCCGATGTACGATAACCCGAAGTTCATCATCGATTACTACAAGGACTGGGTCTCCGAGACCCCCAGGAACTACGCTGTCGTCGCCTACGTCTCCATGCACGGCATCACGAAGAAGATGGTGACCTACCTCGTGGAACGCCTGGCGCGGCAGGGCGTCAACGTCCAGCAGTTCGACCTGGCGGACACGGACATCGGCAAGGTGGCCATGTCCCTCGTTGATGCCGCCACCCTCGTCATCGGCACCCCCACGGTGCTCGTCGGACCGCACCCGGCGGCGGCCTACGCGGCGGTGCTCGCCAACGCCCTGAGGCCCAAACTCAAGTACTGCTCCATCATCGGCTCGTACGGCTGGGGCGGCAAGGCCGTGGAAACGCTCGCCGGCCTCATCCCCAACCTGAAAGTTGAGGTGCTGTCGCCGGTCATCTGCAAGGGCCACCCCAAGGATGCCGATTACAAGGCCCTCGATGCCCTGGCGGACGCCATCGCCGCCAAACATAAGGAAAACGGCTTTTCCTGAAACGGATTGAGGAGGAGTTCATGATCAACCTTAGCAAAGAATCCAAGCTCAGCCGGGAGGACGTCATCAAGAAAGCCCTGGAGTACTGGGGACCGGGCGGCTACGGCCTGACCGTGACGCAGCAGGCGGAGACCTATGCCGCCTTCGAAGGCGCCGGCGGCGGCGTGGAAGTTGTCGCCAGGACCAGGGACGGCAAGACCGAGGTGGAAATCCTGTCCCGCGAATGGGACAGCCAGGCCATGAGTTTTCTGGACAAGATCTGACAAGGCGCGCCGATTGGAGGACCGGACGGGGAGGCGGAACATGAAAAGGGCGGTACTATTGACGGCGGCGGTGTTCCTGGCGCTGGCCGGTTTATTGGCTTTGGCAGGCTGCGGCAACGGCACTGAGACCACGCCCAGTACGACGACCACGACGGGCAGTCCCACCGGCGCGACAACTCCGCCCTCGACGCAGGACCTGGCAGACAACTGGGCGCCGGACGGCGTCCTGTCCGAAGGAGAATACACCGGCGAATTCAGTTCCGGCAACTACCTCGTCCGCTGGTTCGTCCATGAGGATACCGCCTACTTCGGCGTCCGGGCGCAGACTGACGGCTGGGTCGCCCTGGGCATCCAGCCTGGCGAGGCCATGCAGGACGCCGATATCATCATCGGCTTTGTGGATGACAGCGGCGCGGACATCACGGACCAGTTCAGCACCGGCTTTTTCGGGCCGCATTCACCGGATACGGAACTCGGCGGGCAGGATAACATCCTTGAGTCCGGCGGCGGCACGGCGGACGGCGCCACCGTCATCGAGTTCTCCCGCCGGCTGGATACCGGCGACGACTTCGATAACCCGCTCTCTTCCGGTGATAACCAGATCATCTGGTCGTACGGCTCGACGGACGATACCGGCCGCCAGCATACCGTTCGGGGTGGTGGTGAAATAACGCTTAATTAACAGCCGGGAGGGTCCCATGGAGTTTTTCCGCACCGAGTGGTCGGCCCAGCTTGTCTTCGTCCTGGGGATCATCAACATCGTCTCCGGGCTGTTCGTCTTCTTCACCTGCCGCTGCCTGCCCGGCT
>CAZPSP010000250.1:0-2507 GCA_964589285.1 uncultured Dehalococcoidaceae bacterium
CAACCTGGTCGAGTTCTGCAAAAACTAGGCCGGGAAGCCAGGAAGGGGAGAACAGTGAAAAAGCACAGTTACGGGGCGCCAAGGGCGTGCGACGGTTGCGGAGAGTTCCACCGGGTGCTCTACGGCCGGGGGGCGGAACGCCTATGCGCATCGTGTGTGGACAAACGCAAGGGGCAGACGGCTGAGCCAGCGGGCGAGGTCGAGGTTGGTCAGGAAGAGGGGGAGACCCCGGCTGAGGAAAAGGTCCCGGCTGAGGAAAAGGTCCCCGCCCGCCGGCGGCGCCGGGTGACGCTGGAAGACGACCTGGAGATCTAGGTGGACCCGAAGTCGGCGGTGGATGCGCTCATCTATCTCTGGAAAAACTCGGCGCCGTTCAACGGGACGAACGCCCTGTACACGGCGGTGCGGTTCGTGCCCGAGTATCCGCTGAATGAGGTAGGGACTCCCGTGGTGGCCGTGAGTGAAGCCGGGGGGGGGAGCGACGCCAAGGAGGTGGGCTATTACAACCGTTGGCGCCGGCCGCGGCTGCAGGTCGACGTCCTGGCCGGTGATATCCTGGCAGCGCGGCGCATCGTGCAGCGCATGCGGGCCGCGCTACTCCAGGACCTGAACCACGGCAAAACGACGGTGGCTGTCGGGCAGCCGGGGCGGGGGTACCTGCACGCCCAGGGGATGCGCCGGGCGGTGCTGGGTGAGGCCCGGCCGGAGCCCTGGGACGAAGCCGGCCGGGTGGCCCGGTTGGTAGCAGACCTGGACATCCGGTTTTCAGACTGACACAGGAGGCGCCCGGGGAAAAGGACAGCAGAACAGCAGAACAAGAGGCCGCTGAGCCGGAGTGACTGAACCGTAAACCAAAGGCCGTTGAGCCGGGACCGGTGGGATCCCAGCGGGAGACGGCCTTTTTGATTGAAGAATGGCGGAGGGAGAAATGCCATACATTGACGGGGAAACCAGCAGGCTGTACATCGAGCACGAAGGGGCGGCAATCCGGGACGTCCAGAGCATCGAATACGAGAAGACGCGCAACCTCCGGGAGCGCGGCGCGGGCATCGGATACCCGACCCAGACGGACATCGTGGCCGGCATCCAGGGCGCCGGCACCTTTTCCATGACGGTCAAGAAAAAGACCGAAGACGAGAACGGTGACCTCTTTGAGAAGCTGATGGCGGGCTATGCCATCACGCTGAAGGAACCGGTGGCCTCGACCTCGACCACGCACACCCTGAACAAGAACCCGGTGGCCATCCTGAAGATCCAGCTCGATACGAGCGGGGTCATCCTGAAGGAAGACGTCGACTTCGTGGTGAACTATGCCACGAAGGTCATCACCTTTGACGTGGCGCTGAGCGAGGACGCGACCATCACCTACGTGACTGACGACTGGATGACCGGCGAAAACCTGATGCAGAACTATGCTTTCGAGTACGACACGGTTGACAACCTCTGGAGTGGGGTTGTGACGGGTGTCGTGAGCCGGGTATCTGCCGAGTCGTACGTCGAGGGCTATTCGCTGCACGTGGCGGTGACGGCTCAGAACGACGGGGCCCAGTACGACCCGAATATCACCGTGGTGCCCGGCCGGACCTATCGCTTCCGGTTTGCCATCAAGGGCACGGCAGACGACACGTTCGTGGTCAACGCCGTGGATTCGGGAGGCGCGACGGCCATGACAGCCGTGGGCCTCGCTCCCGGCACAATCGCGGGGGCTGATTGGAACATCTGGGAGTACACGGTCACCCCGGACGAAGCAACGGTCCTGTCGCTTCAGATCCTGAACTCGACCGCGACGCCTCACGAGTTCTGGGTTGACCACCTCCATTTCGTGGAGGACGCGGTGGACGTTGACCTGGCCGACGGCCAGAGGCAGCCGTTCCCGTTCAACGTGGTTGTTCAGAACCCCGATGGGAAGCAGTTGAAGAAGTTCATCGGCTGTGTCATCGGCACGGACGGGGGCAGCCTGGGCGATATCGAGTCCGACATGGAAGAGAACCTGTCGGGCATGTTCCTGCGGTTGGTGGGTGAATAGCCCAAGGCGAGAGCCTGCATCGTCGTGGTGTAGGCGCTGACTACAGCAGTTCGCGGGGCGGCGCGGTCCATGCCGCGCTCCGCCGTGCCGTCCCGCGCTGCAAAACACGCAGATGGCCATAGAGAGCGGGGCGCGGCGAATCGCAAATGCGGCAAAGACCGAAAGGAGCGCGAAATGAGCGACGAACTGGAAAAGGCACGGGATCTGGTCCTGGACGGGGACGGCGGGGACGTCGTCGAGGTCCTGCCGGATGCGACCTGGGAAGCACTGTGCGAGGTGCCCGAGGTCAAGGAAATCGTGGCCGACTTTGGCCCCCGCTATGGCCGGATGGTCATGAAATACCGGCCCTTCCTCTCCTTCGAGAGACACCAGGCTCTCAGCCGGAAGCACCACATGGACGATGCCAAGAAGCGCAACGTGAAGGGCTTCATGGTGGACATCCTGCGGGATGTGCTGGTGGCACCGCGCATCACCGAAGATC
>CAZPSP010000251.1:0-2471 GCA_964589285.1 uncultured Dehalococcoidaceae bacterium
AGGTTATTGTCTTCGATACCACCCTGCGCGATGGCGAACAGGCCGCCGGCGGCACTCTCAACATCAATGAAAAGCTGGAAATCGCGCGCGCCCTGGAAAAACTCAAGGTAGACGTCATCGAGGCCGGTTTCCCGGCCAGCTCTCCCGGCGATTTCGAATCCGTCAACCTCATTGCCAAAGAGGTCAAAGAATCCTCCGTTTGCGCACTGACACATGCCAACTTCAAGGCTGTCGACCGCGCCTGGGAAGCCGTCAAGGTTGCCACCCATCCGAGGATTCACATCTTCCTCTCGGCGTCTGACATCCATATCATCCACCAGTTGAAAAAGAGCCGGGACGAGGTCCTGAAAATGGCCTGCGATAATGTGGCCAGGGCCAAACAGTACCTCTCCGATATCGAGTTCTCTCCCATGGACGCCAGCCGGACCCAGCCGGAATATCTGTACCAGATACTGGAGGCTGTCATCGAAGCCGGGGCGACCACTGTCAACATCCCGGATACGGTCGGTTATGCCGTGCCGCAAGAATTCGGCGGGTTGATCGAGAACATCTTCAAGAACGTCCCGAACATCCACAAGGCCGTGGTCAGCGTGCACTGTCATAACGACCTGGGCATCGCCGTGGCCAACAGCCTGGAGGCGATACGCCGGGGGGCCCGCCAGGTGGAATGCACCATCAACGGCATCGGGGAACGCGCCGGCAACGCTTCCCTGGAAGAGATTGTCATGAACATCAAAGTCCGCGCGGACCGGTTCCCGGTCTACACGGAAATCGATACCACGCGCCTCTATCCTACGAGCCGTCTGGTCAGCGACCTGACCGGATTCCCGGTACAGCCGAACAAGGCCATCGTCGGGGCCAACGCGTTCCGGCACGAGTCCGGCATCCACCAGGACGGCGTCATCAAGATGCCGAGCACCTATGAGATAATGGACCCGAAGACGGTCGGCGTCCCGTCCAACAGCCTGGTGCTGGGCAAGTTGAGCGGGCGCCACGCCTTTAAGCAGCGACTGTCTGAACTGGGTTATAACCTCTCTGAGGAAGACCTGAATAAGGCGTTCGAGGCTTTTAAAGCGCTGGCGGACAAGAAAAAACATGTTACCGACCGGGACATCGAATCACTGGTAGCAGAAGAACAGCGCACCGTGTCTGAACGTTACCACCTCGAACGCATCCAGGTGACCTGTGGAGACCGCGGCATGCCCACTGCGGCCGTGCGGCTCAAGGGACCGGACGGCGCTGTTCTGGAAGACGCCGCGCTGGGCACCGGGCCAGTGGACGCTGTCTACAAGGCCATCAACCGCATCGTCAAGGTGCAGAATTCCCTCACGGAGTTCACGGTAACCTCGGTCACCGAGGGTATCGACGCTATCGGCGAGGTGCTTATCCGCATCGAAAGCGATGGCGTGTCCTATACAGGTCGCGGCGCTGATACGGATATCATCGTCTCCAGCGCCAAGGCGTACATCAACGCCCTGAACCGCCTGCTGGCGGCCGGGAAGTCTGGGAAGGCTTGAGATGTACGAATGGGAAATGCTCCTGCGCCTGGTGCTGGCGGCGTTTCTCGGCGGTCTTATAGGATTTCAGCGGGAATGGACCGGTAAAGTAGCCGGATTGCGGACTCATGTCCTCATCTGCCTGGGTTCGGCGCTTTTCACGATATTATCCATATACGCTTTCCCCGGTGGAGACCCCAGCCGCATCGCTGCCGGACTCGTTACCGGTATCGGTTTCATCGGTGCGGGCGTTATCCTGCACCGTACCGGGGGCGGTGTGGTGGGATTGACCACCGCCGCCACGATATGGGCCGTTTCGGGCATCGGCATGGCGTCCGGCGCAGGAGAATACATCATCGCCGCCGGTGCCGCGGTCCTGACCCTGCTTGTCCTGTTCATACCTCATCTCCACAGGATGTTCAGGTTCCGGGACAAAGACAAAAAATAATCGGGGAAAAGGAAAATCTTTCCCGATTCATGTAATATGTAATCACAGCCGTCCGCTCCGGCGGAACACTCTTAACCTGGTTGAAGGAGAAGGTACCTTGAATATTGCTGAGAAAATACTGGCCGCTCATGCCGGGAAAAATGAAGTAGGTCCCGGCGAGTTCATCAACGCGCGCGTCGACCTGGTGCTTTCCAACGATATCACCGCACCCATCGCTATCCGCGAGTTCAAGCGACTCGGGCTGGCAAAGGTCTTCGATCCTTCGAAAGTCGTCATGGTCGCGGACCATTTTGTGCCGAACAAAGACATCCCTTCCGCCGAGCAGGCCAAGATCATGCGTGACTTCTGCCGCGAGCAGGGCATCCACTACTACGAGGTCGGCGAGATGGGCATCGAGCACGTCATTCTGCCGGAAAAGGGCCTCGTACTGCCCGGCGATCTCGTCATCGGGGCTGATTCGCATACCTGCACGTACGGCGCCGTCGGGGCGTTTTCCACCGGCATGGGGTCCACCGATATCGGCATGG
>CAZPSP010000252.1:0-2450 GCA_964589285.1 uncultured Dehalococcoidaceae bacterium
GTTCTATACGCGACCATGCTACCGCCGGAAGCGCCAGGAACATCAGGGCTCCCATAGCTCCGTAGACGAGCGTCAGTACCGTTGCCGAGGCGGAAACGAACGCGGTGTGCAGACTGATCTTCCAGAAAAAATTCACCACCATAAAGATGATGATAGCGATGAGTCCTGCGAGGAACGTCGTTTTCAACAGGTGAGGAGCTTCCCCAACCCACATGACGAAAACCCCGACAGCACCAAGGGCGCAAGACAAAAAGTACACCAGATAACGCTGCCGGCGGGGATTATCGAATATACCATCCAGCTTACGCCGCTGCACCATCCCGATAATCAGGCTGAGAACCGGGATGACACTGAGCGCCAGAGAGATTCCTGTCCACTTGAGAGCTTCCCCGGTGCTGCTGGTTTCATGGAATGCAAACAGCGGTATCACGATGACGCCCAAAAGAAAAGGGTTAAAAATATTCGAGATATAAGATGCCAGTGTACGTTTCATCTTTGTCTTTCATCATAGCTTGTACGGAGGGTTTTTGCCAAATTCACGCCTTCGTGAGAAGATAGTGAGAAACGATGTACGGAGGGACAGGATGGAAATGGTAATAGAGACTGAGAAAATGCGGCTAATCAAAGAAATCCTGGGATCATACGGGACCAATACCTACATCGTTGTATGCCGCCGTACCGGCGAAAGCGCCGTCATCGATGCCCCGGCAAGACCGTCAACCGTGATCAAACTTCTGGAAGGTACCGTTCCGAAGTATATCCTCCTCACCCATAACCATGAGGACCATACCGGAGCGCTGACGAAACTCAAGTCCAGGCTCAACGTTCCCCTCGCCGCGCATGAACTGGATGCTCCGGAACTTCCAGTGCAACCGGATATCATGCTTAAAGACGGGGACACGGTAAAATTCGGAGAACTGGAGATGAAAGTGCTACATCTTCCCGGACATTCACCGGGTTCAGTGGGTTTCCTCATCGGAAAGTACCTGATCTCCGGCGATACTCTTTTTCCGGGAGGACCGGGCGCTACGTGGTCACCGGAAGGGTTCCGTCAACTGTTGGCGACGATCACCGGCAAGCTCTACATCCTGCCGGATGATACGGTAGTGCTGCCTGGTCATGGTGATGGGACGATCATAGGCCGGAGCAAAGCGGAATACGGGCATTTCGCCGTCCGGGAACATGAGCCCGATCTTTACGGCGATGTTCTCTGGGAAACGTCCTAACGTCTCATTTCCACGCGATGGAAGGCTTCCGCCAGTTCAAACTTTTCGCCGGCAGCGTTCATCCGCGCAAATTGTTTCATGCGTTCCCGCATCTCATCAGGAACATTCCCAACCTGACTCACATGACAAGCCAGAGCTTTCAGCTTGGTCTCGAACGTAGCGGTGATATCGCTGCGGAAATTGACATCATCCGTACCCCAGAACCACATTTCGGCTGCCTTGTGCGGTTCATAGCCCTGTTCAAGAAGGTCCGGATAGGCCAGATGGTCACGGGCAAACGGGAACACGGCGTCCGCCACCACCTGCCCGGTAATGCGATGGTCACGGTGCCACATATACTTGCGGTACGGGTCGGTGCTGGCGACCACTTCCGGCCGGTAGGTCCGTATCATTTTGACGAGTAGTTTTCTAAATTCAGCGGTATCTTCGATGCCCTGGTCAGGGTATCCGAGAAACACGACCTCGCTGACGCCGAGCGCAGCAGCCGCAGCCCGTTGCTCTTTCTCCCGGATGGCAGCCAGATCAGCAGGCTTGATCGAGCGGTCGCTGGTCCCTTTATCGCCGTTGGTACAGATTACGTACACAACCTTCTTGCCTTGGCCGGTCAAACGCGCTACCGTCCCGCCGATGCCGAACTCCGGGTCGTCGGGATGAGGGGCAATCACCAACAGATATGCATCGCCATTCATGCTTTACGGATCTCCTCTATGCTATTATGCAAGTATTCTACACCGTGGATATTGAGGGTACAATTAAGCGTAAGATATCGCGTTGTCATGCCATTGGAGCGGACTGGAGCGCCAGCGCAGCTCGTAATTCCCGCACAATACCATCAGCAACCGCCCGCCACGTATAACCGTTCACCGATGACCGCACCGCGGCGTGATCGGTGATGTGCCGGGAGTACTTGGACAAGGCCAGGGAAATGTACTCCGCCAGAGTTTCCGGCTGATTATCCGGCGTTACGTAGCCGTTGACACCCTGCTCGATGATGCTTCTCATCTGTCCGACATCGTTGGCAACCACCGGCGTTCCACAGGCAAGGGATTCGAGGGAAACCAGGCCGAAGCTTTCATAATAAGAAGGCAGCACACAGAGATCGGCGGCGGAGTAATACCCGGCAAGCTGTTCCTGCGGCACCCTTTTTCGGAACATCACCCTATCTTCTATCCCCAGTTCCCCAACCAATGCCCGCAGGTTTTCCAGGGCAAACAGGTCCGGTTC
>CAZPSP010000253.1:0-2450 GCA_964589285.1 uncultured Dehalococcoidaceae bacterium
GGATGACGCTGGTGGGAAACGGACGGGTATGGTGGTCCATAACAGGTCCAATACATCCTCCGCCGGCTCCGACCGGTATCGTGCTGCCGGGACAGCCTACCTGATCCGGTCACCCGGCGTGGCCGGGGCGGTATGCTGGGTCCTGGCCTGCTTCAGGATAACAGGCTTCGGGAATTACAGGCCCAACTCCTCCGCTATCCCCTTCATCGCTTCCAGCCCGAGCGCCACGAACTCCTCCCGCGTCATGCCGATATTCACACAGGTATCGATGTTCTCCCGGCTGGCCCCGGCGGCGAACCGGGCTTCCTTGAACCGCTTGGTGACGGACTTCGTTTCGACGGAGGACAGTTTCTTATCAGGCCGTACCAGAGCCACGGCGGTAATGAGGCCGGTCAGGGGATCGGTGCAGAAGAGGGCTTTTTCCATGAGGGTTTCCGGTTTCACGCCGTGGGCCTCGTTATGGCAGAGGACGGCGCTGGCTATGGCGGGACTCGCGCCGAGTTCCCGGACCAGGTCTGCGCCGAGCTTGCTGTGCGTAGACATATCGCCGTCCGTCAGTTCCACGTCGATATCGTGCAGCAGGCCGGCCAGTCCCCATTCTTCCTCGTCCTCCCCGAAGCGGCGGGCCAGCGCGCGCATGATAGCTTCGGTGGCCAGCATGTGCCTGATGAGGTTGATACTCTGAACGTTTTCCCGGATGGATTCCAGCGCTTCTTCGCGGTCCATGGCGGCACCTCCACAGGTACTATAACCCATGAGACCGGCCGGTTCAAGAAAAAATACCCGGTTTCTATATTTTGAGCTTGTTCTCCGGGACCGGGTTTTTAAGGAGGAGCTGGTAGTTGCGGAGGAACGATTTGAAGAGGTGTGTATAGCGAATATGCGATACGGGGACGAGGAACAGTTCTTCCGGGTGCTCCGGCCGGTTGCCGACGCCGATGACGGCAAAGACCGGGGTCTTTTCGTTTATCTTCTGGTACCGGGCAAGCTGGTACTGCTTGCACCATTCGATGGCGTTGTTGAAGTAATCCGAGCGGAACTTGGCTTCCACGTAGAAGGTCTTTTGAGAGGTCTTGCTTCTGAAGAGGAAATCGGGTTCCATGCTGCTGTAGACGTAATCGTTGCGGTTCGTGGAGTAATCGTGGGTCTTGCGGACAAGGTCATAGTGAAAAGGAGGGAACAGGTATTTTCTCACATATTCTTCAAAGAGTTCGCCCTTGACGTACGTTTCAGGTTTGCTGAATTCATCCCGGGCGGCTTTGATGACCCGTTCCAGAACGCCCATACCGGCCCTCCGTTCGAGGTGTACTCTGTAATTTAACTGTACAGACGGCCGATTACGGAGCGCAATGGTAAGTTAGTACCGGTTTGACATAATAAACCCATCAGTTTGGCTGAAAACAGGGAAAACCGGCCGTATCGGGTTCAATCTGAATTGACCATGTTGAAGAAGCTCTGGATCAGGACGAGCGCGGAAATCACGCCGATCGCCAGGGAGAGGTCCGCTCCATTAATGAGTTGAATCGAAGAGGTGACGACGATATCGCTCAGGAAAGCGACCGCGATTCCACCCAATCCGGCTGCTATCAATACCGTATTAAATAGTGCTCTCATGGTTTTGCCCCCTGTTTTTATCATACCTTTTTGTGTCTTTTACTCAATCCCCGTTTTGTCATATTCCGGGAATGCTGAAGGTCACAGGGACGTTTGGAGAGGGTACTGTTGGGTTGCTGCGGGGCAGTACTAAACCGGTCCGCGCCTTGATTCTAGGCGGAAGGCCACATACAATAAGAGTAGAAACAGCAGGGAACGGGTACGATGTTCGAAGTATTGAGTGAAAAACTGAATAATGTGTTCAAGTTCCTCGGCAACCGGGGAAAGCTGACGGAAAAAGATATCGACGAAGCGATGCGGGAGGTGCGGATCGCCCTCCTGGAGGCGGACGTCAACTTCAAGGTGGTCAAGGAATTCATCGGCAGGGTGAAGGAGCGTTCTCTCGGGTCGGACGTCCTGGAAAGCCTGACACCGGCCCAGCACATCGTCAAGATCGTGAATGAAGAACTTATCAAGATACTTGGCGAGGGGGAGGGTTCCAAGCTCGCCAGCGCGTCGCAGCCGCCCGCCGTCATCATGATGGTGGGCCTCCAGGGCAGCGGTAAAACGACCACCGCCGCCAAGCTGGCGCTGCACCTCAAGCACGGCGGGCAGAAGCCGCTGCTCGTTGCGGCGGACAACCGGCGTCCCGCGGCCATCGAGCAGCTCGTCACGCTCGGCAAGCAGCTCGACGTGCCGGTGTGGTCGGAAGACCCGAAGACGAAGGCCTGGGACATTGCCGGACACGCCTTGAGCCAGGCCCGGAAGATCGCCGCCACCCATGTCATCGTCGATACCGCCGGCCGTCTGCACATCGACGAGGAACTGATGGCGGAACTGGAGCAGGTCAAGAAGGT
>CAZPSP010000254.1:0-2446 GCA_964589285.1 uncultured Dehalococcoidaceae bacterium
CCATCGGTTGACCACGTTGCCGTTCATATCGATGAGCACGGCCCCGTTGCAGTTGTTTTTGGCGTGGAGGTCCGAGCCGAACAGCGTATAGCCGTTCCAGCAGCGGGCGGGGTCGTAGTGGACGGTACCGGTGGGAAAGACGGTCGCGGGCATGGCGGGCCTCCCGTTTTTAGGGTCAGTATACGGGAAAAGGAGGCGCTAAGACAACAGGGCGCCGGTATCCGGCGTTTCTTCCGGCGTGAGCTGGGTCCCGCACTTACGGCAGGCGGTGATGCCGGCCCGGTTGTTAAGGTACCTGCGGCAGACGGGACATCGCCAGTTGAAGTAGGAGAGCGTAATGGCGACGAATGGGAGTAAAGGCGCCGCCGGCTGTGGAAGGCAGATCGCTGCTTCCGATGGTAAAAAACCGGAACACCCCGGGCAGGGCGAGTTTTTAACGTCCAAGAATACTGTTCGGCGGACTTTCAGTCCGCCCTACGGTTTCTTGCAGTAGAAGCAGAGGCTTCTTCGTATTATGGTATTGTATTATAATCCGTAGTAGAGTATGATACTATCATCAGAAACTATGTGGATATGATATGATTTCTAAAGCGTCAACAAGGAATAAAAAACAAATTTCAGTGTCCATCGACAGAGAATTGGTTGAATTAGCAGACCAGGTTGCGAAAGAGACCAATAGCAACCGCAGCGAAGTAATCTCTTCTTGCCTCGAGCAACTGGCGGAAACCCGCAAAGAACGCCTCATGATTGAGTATTACCGCTCCATGTCCCCTGAGCAGGACGAATTTCTGGAAAAAGCACTTCCATTCATCAATGATGTAGTCAAGGACTGGGGCGACTAGTGAACCCGCCCGGCGTTCAGGACGTCAAACGCGGTGATATCTTTATGGTGGACTGGGGTAAGGATGCCGGATTGCATCCGGCTCTTATCATCCAGAATGATACCGGCAATCGGTACAGCAACTCTACAATCGTTGCTTATATAACACACACTCCTTCGCGCGGTCTTCCCATGCTGGTAGATTTCGCTGACCATGAAACAAGCCTCGAACACGGCGGTTCCATTAATTTGGGTAGGATTATGACCATACCCAAGTCCGTGCTAAAGGAAAAGAAAGGCCGCGTTTCTGCGGCGGTCATGGAACAGGTGGAGAAGGCTATCAAAATCAGCTTGGGGCTGGAATAGGATGCGGAAAGCAACGGGATACCTAACCGCTTCAGGATTTCTTTCAGCAATTTTATTGGTTTGGGCTCAACTGTGGTATGGAGATCGTACTGGAAATGCTATGGAGTGGCCGAGTAGTGTTGGTTTGATTTGGACATTTATAGCAGTACTATTATCGTTAATTGGTTCAATCATAGTCTTAGTTAATGATTTCAAAAAAGAACGAACTCTAAGACACCCGATGTTCCCGAAGTATCTTTACGATTACTCGGGATTTCTTTCGGGATGGCTATTGTTGAGATAGTTCAATCAACTGTATCGAATTTGTTATTCTTGCTCTTTAAGTCAAAGAGTATCCCTGATTTTTAGTTGGTTTTGCGGTTTTGGTTCTCAGCGCCATAATATTGTTGGTATGGTGGAGAGTTGGGAAGTTCTACAGATAATAAAAACTACCCCTTCTTCTCTTCCTTAAATGCAGCCTTGCAGTAAGGGCAGGCCCGCAGTCCGGGGCGAATCCAGAGAAACCGGTTGCAGGCGGGGCAGCGCCAGTAGAAGTAGGAGAACACCCACAGCGCCGTGCCGATGCCGAGGGCCGTCCACATTTCCACCTGCGGAGAGGTGATGCCCAGCAGGGAGACGTCCCAGTAGATGAGGGATATCAGGGCGTAGGCGTAGCAGAACATCGCCACGTAGGTGACGAGCGTCTGTATCTTCACCTTCTTGTCAAAGGCCTCCATGACGGCCTGTTTCTTTTCCTTGCTCGATGCCATGTTCCTTTTTCCCATTACTTATTCGTCCACCTGTAGCAGGGTAAACCCGCTGGCGATATCCGGCCGGCGGCTGGCGTTGATGCCGATTATTTCATAAATGACGGCTTCCGCCACCAGCCAGGTTTTCACGCCCGGCCTCAGGCAGCCGGTGAGGGTCCGTCCGTTACGTCCCAGGGCGCCGTGGATATGGAGCACCGGCCTGCCGTTGTGGTCCGGGGCGAGGACGCCGACGGCCAGCGTCTCGTGGGCGCCTTCCACGAACAGTTGCATCGGGTCCGGGGGCATTTCTTCGGAATCTCTCGGTCCGACCACCACCTGCCCGGCGCCGATACCGCCTACCAGCACGACCTGTCCGTGCCGGACGCCTTTCTCCGCCGCGAACTTTTCGATGCAGTCCGGCACCACGTCCCCGTCTTCCAGGCGGAGAACGAAGACCCTGCCGATCGTTCCTTCTGTCGCTTTCATAGGGGTTCCTCTACGAATAGATGTTTTCATTGTACCAGATTGGGTG
>CAZPSP010000255.1:0-2427 GCA_964589285.1 uncultured Dehalococcoidaceae bacterium
TTGAAGGTAATTGCGCCGGTGACCGGTTTTTGTTTTTTCACAGTTGTAGTATAGCTTCCGGCGGATTGTAAGGTAAAGAGGTCGTCGCTCGGTAGGGTTCCGCGGGCATCTTAAGCCCGTGCCTTCGGTTCATAGAAGCCGTCCTGCACCTGATAAAATCTCTTGACTAACCTATTACAATGCATTACGATATATTGTAATATGCCAGATCCCGAGGAGGCAGGTATGTTCAGGAGATATATGGAAGGCGAGGGACACGCCCGGCTCTTCGCCAAAGGTGACATAAAATACGTAATCCTCGACCTTCTCGAGGACCATCCCAGCCACGGTTATGAAGTGATACGGATGCTGCAAGACCGTTTCCACGGTTTATATTCACCGAGCGCCGGCAGCGTTTACCCGACTCTCCAGATGCTGGAGGAAATGGAATACGTCGTTTCCCAGGAGCGCGACGGCAAGAAAGTGTACTCAGTGACGGACAGGGGCCGGGAGTTCCTCTCAGAACACAGTGACATCGTGCACAACCTTCAGGACAACATGCGTCACTGGCGCGGTGAGATGGGCAGGGGAGAGATCCGAGAAATCCTGGCCGATTTGCGGGATATGGCCCGCAGTATCGGGCGGAAAAGCCGTAAGCTGGACCACGAACAAACGGAACGTATCGGAACTATCATAGAAAATGCCAGACGGGACATCGAGCGCATTTTCAGCGAATAATTGAAACGCCAATTGAAAGGACCGGAATGAGATGGTATCACAGACCAAAGCCTATCGCCAGCGCTGGATAGCACTGGCCTTCATGGGTGTCTCCCTGCTTATCATTTCCCTGGACAACACGGTACTCAACCTGGCGCTGCCTCTAATCGCCAATGAACTCGGCTCCAGCGCCTCTGAACTGCAATGGATCGTCGATGCGTACGTCCTCGCCATCGCCGGTCTGCTCCTGACGATGGGGTACATCGGAGACCGGCTCGGCAGGAAACCAGTGCTGCTTGTCGGGCTTGCGGTCTTCGCCCTGTTTTCCCTCGGCGCAGCGCTGGCCAACTCTACTTCGATGCTTATCGCCATGCGCGCCCTCATGGGTATTGGCGCGGCCTGCATCATGCCCGCCACGCTTTCCATCCTCACGGCCACGTTCCGCGATCCCAGGGAACGCGCCCAGGCCATCGCCATGTGGGCGGCAGTGTTCGCTCTCGGTATGGGCATCGGGCCGCTCATCGGGGGCTGGCTGCTGGATAATTTCAACTGGAGTTCAGTGTTTTACATCAATATACCAATAGCCGCCGTCGGCATCATCGGCGGGTACCTCTTTATCGAGAATTCCAGGGCGGAGACAGCGCGCAACATTGATTTTCTCGGCGCCATTCTCTCCATCGGCGGGTTTTTCAGCCTGGTCTATGCCATTATCCAGGCCGGTATGGACGGCTGGACGGACGGGTACGTCCTCATTGCTTTCGGGATTGCGGCGGTTCTGCTGGGGATTTTCATTATCTGGGAATTCAAGGTGAAGAACGCTATGCTGCCGCTGCATTTCTTCAAGAACATGTCCTTCACCGGCGCCAACGTGTCCCTGACGCTGGTATCGTTCGGTATGTTCGGGGCTTTCTTCTTCCTCGGCCAGTACCTGCAATCAGTCCAGAACTATTCGCCGTTCGAGGCCGGCCTGCGGCTCCTGCCCATGGCGGCAGTCTCGTTCGTATCGGCGGCGGGTTCGGCCAAAGTAGCCCAGTATATCGGCGTCAAGTTGACGGTAGGGCTGGGGATACTAATAGCCGGCGGCGGCTTTTTCTATCTTGCCCAGATAGCCGCCGTGGATACCGCGTACCCGGAAATAGCTTATGCCATGAGTATCGCTTCTTTCGGCATCGGTATCGTGATGAGCCCGGCGACGAACTCCGTGATGGGGTCGATACCGGTCGGGCAGTCCGGCATCGGGTCGGCTCTTAACAATACGACACGGCAGATCGGCGGAGCGCTCGGGGTCGCTATCCTGGGCACAATACTCAATTCCGTTTATCTCAGCGAGGTCAATGCCGCCCAATGGCCGGCGGCTCTGCCGCAAACCGCCCTCGATGTCATACGGAGCAGTATCCAGGGGGCTCATATCGTCGCCCAGAACGTCCCTAACCCGCAGCTTGCTCAGATGATAGTCCGGATTTCTAACGAAGCATTCATTTCCGGCGCCACGCAGGCGCTCATCGTCGCCGCTCTTATCATGATGGTCGCCGCGGTCGCCACGTTCATCATCCTGCCTTCCCGGGTGCGTCCTTATGAGGAAGAGCGGGAGATTGTTCTGCCGGACAGCCCGGAACCTGAAGGCCGGTTGACACGGGAATAAAACATGTTAGACTCCGGCGTTTTCTGCGGGACGGCGGAGTTCTTCCCAGCGCTCCCGGGTGAGGTCCATGAGGAGGAAATTGTACGGCC
>CAZPSP010000256.1:0-2424 GCA_964589285.1 uncultured Dehalococcoidaceae bacterium
TTAGTCGACCGGCAATATGATTCCTCTATGCTGCCGAGGAGCGGCGGTATTTCTTTATCTTACTTCATGAAATGCCTGAGGGACCATGGGAATACCAAACCTGAAGAATCGAGAATGGGCCCTTATATTTCGGAAGACAGGGGCGAACTTGCTCTCTGTTGCCACGGGTTGAATGACTACACGTCAAATGCCTTCATCGGTATTTCACGACCGGATCATACCGGTTTATTCAGTTGCGAGTGGATAACCCCCAGCCAGCCATGCATATCACCCTTCATGCCCATTTATATCGGTGTAAATGATATACCCAAAGTACTCAAGACTACCGAGGCGTACGAATATTTTGAAAAGCTGCGTTTTGCTGTAGAGTACCACCCTGAATCACGCGATGATGTCACGAAGCATTGGACGGTCTTCGAGATACACTCTATTGAAGAAAGTTACCTCCTCGAAAGAGGTTTGCTGCCCTTGATAGAGCAGGGAAAAATTGAAGAAGTCAGAGAACGGCTGACAAAATTCGTCCAGGAAAAATGTGATCAGGCGATGACGATTTGCGGTAAAATGCTGACAATATTTAATGATTTGCCGGTCATCGGAAAATCTGCCGGATTAAGCCTTAAATAAGTTTTCCTGCTGGATTGTTGTGCCCGTTACTATTTCGGATACCCGGTGCGGTGATGGGTCTGCATCAGACGAACTGGTGCATGACGCTGGTGCTGCTGTACCGGCGAAAGAAAGCTGTAAATGCCCCGGTGCAGCAGCAGATTTCCGGGATTATGCATTCTAAAGAAGCACTGATTATCAAAGCCAGTGTCGATATCCGTGCTTCCGAACCTTCACCGGGAAACAAAAGGGCGGTTGATGACTGGAAGCTCATATGAAACACCTCGACCGGGAGATGGTCTTTGTATTTATCATCATGGGGGCGGGTTCCCTCGCCATGGCAATCCCGCAGCCCGTCTTTCCCCTCTACCTTACCTCCATCGGCATCGGACCGGCAATACTGGGTCTGATTCAGTCAGTCGCCATGGTCGGCATGGTAATCGGCGAACCCTCGTTAGGTTGGCTAGCCGACAAGGTCGGGCTCAAGATTCCGCTGAGCATCGGTACATTTCTATGCGGACTGGCGGTTCTAAGCTTCATCCTCACGCATAACACCTTTGTCATCTTCTTCATATCCCTGTTGTGGGGCATCACCCGCGCGGCTATCTACGGACCGGGACGGGGCTATATCGGCCTTAACGCACCGCCCCTGAAGAGGGCGACATTCATGGCGTTTATCTCCGTGGTCATGGCAGCTTCGAGGACTTTGGGAGCGCTGCCCGGTGGGTTTATCGCAGATACCCTGGGCTTTGAATGGGTGTTTATCGTATCCTGCCTGATATCTCTGACCGGCGGTATATTTGTTATAATCGGCATCAGAAAACGGAAGCCGGCGCCGGCTGAAAAAGCAAGGGCTGACTCCGCTCCCGCAGGTTTACCTTCCGAAGAAAAAAAGCTGAGCATACTGCGCTCTCTCTTATCTCAAGGTTCTACTGCAATATTGTTCTTTTTCGGGTTTGGCGTCCTTTTTACTTTTCTTCCTTTATTAGCCGCTGAGGTCGTGGGCCTTTCCGCTACCAGGGTGGGGATCATTTTTACTATCAGCGGGCTGGTCACCATGGCGCTGAGCGTTCCCATGGCCATGCTTGCTGACCGTAAAGGGAAGAAATTAATGATGATACTTGGTCTGTTATTATCATCGCTGGCGATGTCGGGGCTGGCGTTTTCTGAGAGCTTCCTCTGGTTGATTGGTTCAGTGGTATTTTTTGCGGTTGGCATGGCCATGTTTGAACCCGCCTCGTTGGGTTTGATATCGAGCAATGTACCGGTACGGCGACTGAGTACCGTTATGGGCATTTACGGGGGGGTTTTTGAGAACTCCGGCGTAATCGCTGGCTCAGCCATCGCTGGGCTCATTTGGACCACTTGGGGACCAACGGCCACATTTCTTGCAGGTGCCGTTACAAGCGCGCTGGGCATAGTGATATGCCTCGGTTTCGTGAAAGAACCAAGACAGTTGCCGCAGGGTCCGCGCTCGTAGCTCTTCGCTGACGAACTGGAGCCCAATTCTGCCGCCTGATTAAGCTGAAAGCTAATTCAAACGTCCCGGTTCTGTCTACCGTACAGTACGTCCATTCTAATGGACTCGAACCGGATCATCCTCATGGGTTAGATGCGGTTATTGAACAGTTCTCGCAAGATTGGAATCAAAGATTTCTTCTCAAATAGAAGTTCGGAAAGCTTCTTGAGTGGCTGGGGAAGAAGGATTCGAACCTAGCGATTCTGGCGACCATTAGGACGAGTATCTGTCTTGAATCAAGTAGAAGTTGGACAACTTTCTAAGCTGGCCAGGGGAAAGTTACCGAGAAGAACCTTTCCGGA
>CAZPSP010000257.1:0-2411 GCA_964589285.1 uncultured Dehalococcoidaceae bacterium
TTGTTGACTTGAGTCAGTTTTTCTTGGTGGTCTGATTCCTAGTTGGGCGCATATTTTTCGTACGAGAAACTCATCTATTTCTCTATGTCGCGGGATAGATGAAGGGGCGATTATTAACCGTTTATGTAGATAGAATGACTTGACCCTTCGCGAGGAAGTTCACATCTTTCAGAAATCAAATGATGGATCAAGTCACGCCGTTTCACGAGATCTGAACCTGAATGGTTCTCCTGATTGTTTCCCCGTTGACATCTTTGTTTTGAAGATCTCTTTGAGTTTCCAGTATCAATGCTACGGCTTCTTTTAGGTTTTCTTCTACTTCTTCAATTGTTTTTCCTTGGCTGAAAGCGCCGGGAACAGCATCTACCCAACCGATGCACCACTTATCTCGTTTTTCGATGGTCGCCTCTAATGTTTTCCATTGCTTGACCTCTTGCCGGTATTATACAACACGAAATGGGAGTAATCTATTGCAGTAAAGTTCTCCTCGGTCCCCCTTTACGAAAGTAGGACGACCTATTGTGCAAAGTTCCGGAAACTCTCTACGGGATGCCGAAGAGGGAACGGATGCTTTGCCTCGCCGCGGGCGGTCTCAACATGACAGCCTCAGCTTTTTCAGTGTGTTATAATTGGTTTGAAAACAAAGAAGGGAACGTGCAATGACGAGGAAATTCAAAGTGGTCCTTGAACCGAACGAGCTTGGCGGTTACACCGTTCTTGTTCCCTTGCTTCCCGGCTGCATCAGCGAAGGCGATACCCGGGAAGAAGCCCTGTCAAACATAAAGGAAGCTATAGAAGGCTATATTGAAAGCCTTATCGATGACGGCGAACCGGTGCCTGATGAGGGCAGCTTTGAAGAAGCCGTCGTCGAGGTAACGGCTTGAAGCTGCCACGGGTAAGTGGGAAAGAGACCATCGAAGCCCTTGTCAGGGCGGGATTCTACATCCACCGGATACACGGCAGTCACTACATCCTCAAGCATCCGGACGCGAATCGACGAGTCACCGTTCCGTATCATCGCCATGAGTTGGCGCCGGCAACACTGCGCTCGATACTGGTTCAGGCAGGGATTTCCAGAGAGACATTCATAGAATATTTGTAGCTCGTCCAACTCTCCCTTAGTCCTCCTTTACGAATGTTGGACAACCCATCTCGCACCATTCCATAAATCCACTCCGGGATCCTGGAAAAAGCCTTCCAGAACACGTTTTCTTCGCATTATTTCCAGCTACTATGACATAATATGGTAAAATAGCGGAAGAATCGGAGAAGGAACGGTATCATGGCAGAAATGAACCTTGAAAACCGGCGGATTGCGCTGTTGATCGATGGCGATAACGCCCAGGCATCACTGGTAGAACAGATCATTGCCGAGGTCAGCAAGTACGGCATCATCTCCGTCCGCCGTATTTACGGCGACTGGACCACACCCCAGATGAACAGCTGGAAGGAGGTCCTTAATACCCATGCCATCCAGCCGATGCAGCAGTTCCGTTACACGGTCGGGAAGAATGCAACGGACAGCGCCCTCATCATCGATGCCATGGATATTCTCCATGACGGCTATGTCAACGGTTTTGCCATAGTCTCCAGCGACAGCGATTACACCCGCTTGGCGACCCGTATACGGGAGAAGGGCTTTTTTGTGCTGGGCATTGGCAAGCTGACCACGCCCAAGGCCTTCGTCAACGCCTGCGAGATATTCGTTTATACGGAAAACCTGGTGGAAGAGACAAAAAAGAAGCCGATCCCCCGCACCCAGGACGAAGCCAGTATCAAGGCTGAACCGGCGGATGTCGTCCCGCTCCTGAAATCGGCAATCGAATCCGTTCAGCAGGACGATGGTTGGGCGCAACTGGGGAGTATCGGTCAACGGTTGCACCAGTTGGACCCGGGCTTCGACCCCCGGACCTACGGATACAAACAGCTTTCACAGCTCATCAAGGCCCACAAGAACGTGTTCGAGATCAACGAGAAGAAGAGCCGGGGCGGGCCGACTCAGTTTTATATCAAGACTAAAGAGCAGGAGCCGGAAACAAAGCCCAAGCCCAGGCGACGTCGCAGGAGCAAGAAGAAGGAAGAGCAACAAGTCTCTTAATCTCGTCAGGCGGAGTAAAAAGAAACGTAACTCCGCCGTCACGCCTCTCTCGCTTTCCCTTGCAGAGGGAGGCGGCCTATTATTGCGCTACGCCGCAAATCCACTCCGGGGATGCAGTAATGGAGATGCGTAATTGACGCAAAAATCGTCACGCGGATCATGTTTTCCTGACGGACGACTTGCAGGTTATAATACAAAGCATATTTACCGGACCGGTGGACTTTTCCCGATGACCGAAGAAGACATACACATCCCGCTCCATGTGCTCGCCATCGCTTTCCTGGTGGCGTTCGGTATCTGGATGCCGCTTTTC
>CAZPSP010000258.1:0-2405 GCA_964589285.1 uncultured Dehalococcoidaceae bacterium
CCGGCTGCTGAAGCTGTTGAAGAAACTCCGGCCGCGGAGGTTGCCAAAACCGCTCCGGCAGAAGAAGAAACGAAAGAGAACGGGTAGTATTCCCGGACCTCACTCTATGTCCCTCTCGCCGCAACGCGGCGAGGGGGACGATGGGGCGAGGTCAAAAGCCCTCATTCCCCACCGACCGTCACTATCACCCCGTTCCCCTCCACGACAAACTCCACGCTCCCGTCCGTATCAGTTCTGAAAAGCCTGTCCTCCCCAAGCGCTGCCTCCAGCCTCGCCAAGGCGCCCGCGCCGGGATGCCCGTACCGGTTTCCCTCGCCGCAGGAGATGACGGCCGCCTCCGGGGTGACAACAGAGAGAAACGCCGCCGTTGAGGAATCATCCGAGCCGTGATGACCGACCTTCAAAACATCGGCATCCAGGCCGGCGCGTTGCCGCACCAGTTCCCGCTCGACATCGCCGGGGACATCGGAGGTAAACAAAAAACTCACCTCACCGGCGTTTAGCCGCAGCACCAAGGCGTTCTCGTCGCCGGCATCTTCAGCCGCCGCTGAAGGATGCAGTACCTGGAACGAAATGTCCCCGGTTTCCAGCCGGCATCCGGCATGAACAACAGTAACCGGAATGCTCTTTTCTTCAATGGTTCTCCGCCACTCACGGTAGAGCGTCGAATCGTACCCTCCCGGCGAGATGACGACCTGTTCGACCCGGTACCGTCGCAGCACTTCAACCAGCCCGGCCAGGTGGTCGGCGTGGGGATGGGTCAGCACCACCGCCTCGATGGTGCGGTCCCAGAACGGCATGCGCTCTCCCAGGCGGTTGATGACCGCTTGCGGCCCCGGCCCGCCATCGATGAGAACCTGCGTCGTCCCCTGCCTCACCAGGATGGCGTCGCCCTGCCCGACGTCCAGGAAACTGACCGTTACCCGGTCATCCGGTAAGCTCGCCGCGACGGCAACGACCAGGACAGCAGAGATCAGCAGCGGCGCGAGCGCCCATTTCCAGCCGGCGGTTGCCGGAAACCCCGTATCGATGCCGGACTTCATCTGCCGGGAAGCCCCGGCCGCTATATTCCTTCGCCGCTGCCGGCGGTACACGAGCCAGACGATGATGACGGCCAGGCCGTAGTAGACCCACGGGACCGACGGGTGCAGCGAGTCCAGCACCACGACGCCGGACCCCAGCCAGCCGGTCACCGCCCGCACCCAGGAGATGAACAGCCACGCCGTCCAGCCGAACGCCTGCCCGATGACCGGTACGGCCAGTCCGAAAACCGCCGCCAGGCCGCTGAAGACGATGATGCCTGCCAGCGCCGGCAGGGCCAGGAACGTTGCCAGGGGGCCGGCCAGCGCCACTGTCCCGAAGTAGTACGCCACCACCGGCCAGACGGCGAGCGTAGCGGCCAGCGTGGCGCTTACCGTATCGACCGCAAGTACCGCCACGGTTGAAGCCGCCCGGTCTTCGCCGAATATCCGGGTTAGCAGCCATCCTCCGGCGTCGCGCAGGAGCGGATTAACCGCTATCAGTCCCGCCATCGCCAGGAAGCTCAACTGGAACGATGCGTCCCCGAGGATGTACGGTTCGATGCCCGCCATCACCGCGGCGGCGACCGCCAGGGCAACGAGACCGCTCCGCTGGCGGCCCAGTCCTGCCGCGATGAGGAACATGGAGGCCATCACCGCCCCGCGCACGACAGGCGGGTTCAGACCGGTCAGAACGGCGTAGACCCAGATGCCGCCGAGCGCCACCCAGATGTAGATGCCGCGCCGCCTCCCGAAGACGGCGATACCGGCCGCCAGCAGCATCCCGGCTACGATGCCCAGGTGCAGCCCGGATATCGCCAGCAGATGGGCGGTCCCGCTCCGGTTGAAGTCGTTACGGACATCCGGCGGGATGTTGCCGCGCACGCCGAGCAGCATCCCCTGCGCCAGCGAGGCCTGCGGCTCCGGCAACACCTCTGACAGCGAACCCGCCAGCCTGCCCCGGATGGAATATATCCACGACATGACGGGATTGCCCTGCCCGGTCGCGATCACTTCCACCCGGGGATAGTACATCACCGTGCGTATTCCCTGATGTTCCAGGTAGTTGCGGTAATCGAAGTCTTCCAGCTCGGCGGGGGTCTGCGGTTCCCCGGTGATGCTGAGCACGTCGCCGTACATATACTCCGGATATCTTGAGACGAAGATGAGCGCCTTGCCCTCGATGTCTCTCTCCTCGCCTTCAAAGTTAAGCCGGGTGATACTCACTTCCAGCCGGGTGCTTGCATCCCGGACGTCCGGATCGGCCGCGACCGTCCCTTCGAGTTCCATCGCGCCGAGGTCGTTGTAGTAACTGAGATCATCGCTCGTTATGCCGAATAATGCCCCGTGGGAGTACAGGGCAGCCCCGGCAAAGAGGGCCAGGGA
>CAZPSP010000259.1:0-2402 GCA_964589285.1 uncultured Dehalococcoidaceae bacterium
GATATGGTGCCGGAGGTCGGATTCGAACCGACACGAGGGTCGCCCCTCAGCAGTTTTTGAGACTGCCGTGTCTGCCATTCCACCACTCCGGCGCGGCCTTCTTATTCTACGGTAATACCACCGTCCACGCAAGGTTTGATTCTCGAGCAGCGTGAAGGTTGTTCAATAACAGGAATTCATAGACAAACGGACATACTATTTGTATAATGATACCGGATTGCCATGAACAAGACGTGTTTCGCCCGGAAGACTGATCTCGTCCTTACCGGCCCCTCTCTGCTACACTAGAGAGGGGTTACACGGTTGCACCATAATTAGTCTCCTGAGGAGGAACACAAATGCCAGATAAATACGATCCAACGTCCATCGAGAAGAAATGGCAAGAACGGTGGGCGGCGGACAATCTCTATAAAACCCCTGATAACGATCCCCGGCCAAAGTACTACGCCCTCACCATGTTCCCCTATACGTCCGGCGACCTGCACATCGGGCACTGGTATCCCATGGGCCCTTCAGATACCCACGCCCGCTTCAAGAGAATGCAGGGGTTCAATGTCCTGCACCCCATCGGGTTCGATGCTTTCGGGCTTCCCGCGGAGAACGCCGCCATCAAGCGCGGCATACCGCCCGCAGAATGGACGGACAAGAACATCATCAACATGCGCAAGCAGCTCAGGAGCATCGGCGCCATTTACGACTGGGAGCGGGAGATCATCACTTCCCGGCCGGAGTACTACAAGTGGACGCAGTGGTTCTTTCTCAAGCTCTATGAAGCCGGCCTGGCGTACCGTGATAAAGCCCCGGTCAACTGGTGTCCGCAATGCCAGACGGTTCTTGCCAACGAGCAGGTGGTGGGGGAGGGCGTTTGCGAACGCTGCGAGACGCCGGTCGTTAAACGTGAACTGGAGCAGTGGTTCTTCCGTATCACCAAGTACGCCGAGGAGCTGCTCGACTTTTCCGGTATCGATTGGCCGGAGCGCATCAAGATCATGCAGCGCAACTGGATAGGGAAGAGCTATGGGACGGAGATATCTTTCCCGCTCGATTATCCGGGCGTGGAAGAAAAAGAGATACGGGTTTTCACCACGCGCCCGGATACCGTCTTCGGAGTCACGTTCATGGTGCTGGCGCCGGAACACCCGCTGGTAGAAAAGATAACGACGCCGGAACAGAAAGCCGCCGTCGATGCCTATATCAACAAGACCCGCCGTCTGAGCGAGATAGAGCGCCTTTCCACGGAAAAAGAGAAAGACGGCGTTTTTACGGGGGCTTACTGCACCAATCCTCTCAATGGAGACAAGGTGCCTATCTGGATCGCGGACTACGTGCTGTACAGCTACGGTACCGGGGCGGTCATGGCCGTGCCCGCCCACGATGAACGCGACTTTGCCTTTGCCGGGAAGTATGGCATCGATATCAAGGTCGTCATCAGCCCGCCTGATTGGGACGGCGGGCCGCTCCAGCAGGCCTATACCGAGCCGGGCACGATGGTCAACTCCGGCTGGTTCGACGGCACTCCCGGAGACAAGGCCATCGAAGCCGTCTCGGACTACATCAAGCAGCGCGGTTGGGGCGGGCGCACGGTGAACTACCGAATCCGTGACTGGCTCGTTTCCCGTCAGCGGTACTGGGGCGCGCCCATTCCGATGGTCTATTGCACAAAGTGCGGCCTGGTGCCGGTGCCGGAGAAAGACCTCCCGGTGCTGCTGCCGCCGGACGCCGAGTTCCGTCCCAGCGGTGAATCGCCGCTGACCTATCATGAAGGCTTCGTTAACACGACCTGCCCGAGCTGCGGAGGTCCCGCCAAACGGGAAACGGACACGATGGATACGTTTGTCTGCTCTTCCTGGTACTACCTGCGATATCCCAACGCAAAGATCGATACCGCGGCCTTCGATGCAGATCTCGTCAAGAAGTGGTGCCCGGTGGATTTCTATACCGGCGGCGCCGAGCACGCCGTCATGCACCTGCTCTATGTCCGGTTCTTCACCAAGGCGATACGGGACATTGGTCTCATCGATTTCGGGGAGCCGTTCCTGAAGCTGTTCAACCAGGGCACGATCGTCCGGGAGCACATGAAGATGAGCAAGTCCCGCGGAAATGTCGTCAATCCGGACGATTACGTGACCAGTCTCGGGTCGGATACGGTGCGCTGTTACCTGATGTTCATCGGTCCCTGGGAGCAGGGTGGTGAATGGGACGACAGCGGCATCGGCGGGATCAGCCGCTGGCTGAACCGTGTCTGGACGCTGGGTACCGAGAGCTATACGTCCGCGGGTTCCGACGCTGATGAAGAGACGCGCCGCATGATGCACCAGACAATCCGGAAGGTGACGGAAGACCAGGAACGGTACCGGTTCAACACCATGGTCGCGGCGTTGATGGAGTACTCCAACTATCTG
>CAZPSP010000260.1:0-2388 GCA_964589285.1 uncultured Dehalococcoidaceae bacterium
TTTTCCTTGCAACTGACATGCCCCCGTGTTATAATGAAGCTGCCTGGATATGAATAATCGTGTTGAGAAGTGGGTTCATTCCCACTTTTTTAATTAGTAAAATATGGTACCGGAGGTTCTCAACCGAAGATGAAGAGCGATTTTCTGCTCGCTATCACGCAGCTTTCGGCGGAGAAAAACCTGCCGAAAGACGTCGTCCTCACCGCCGTGGAAGCGGCGCTGGTCTCTGCTTACAAAAAGGACCTCTTTGACCCTGATCAAAATATTGAAGTCAAAATAAGCCCGTCCAACGGGTCCGTTGAAGTTTGGGCGGAAAAGGTCGTTGTCGATAAACCCACCAATCCTAACCTCGAGATATCGCTCAAAGAGGCGAAAAAGCTCGATAAGGAGATCCAGATCGGGGACGCCATCATGATAGAATCCACGCCTGAGAACGCCGGACGCATCGCCGCGCAGACCGCCAAGCAGGTCATCCTCCAGCGCCTCCACGAAGCCGAACACAGCGCTATCTTCGAGGAGTTCGCGGATAAAGAAGGCGAGGTCGTCAGCGGTGTCGTGCAGCGCTTCGAGGCCGGTCAGGTCTTCATCGACCTCGGCCGCACGGAAGCCGTCTTGCCCGCTTCGGAACAGGTCCGTACGGAACGGTACCGCGCCGGCCAGCGTCTCAAGGTCGTCCTCCTCCAGGTCGCCCGCACCGCCAAGGGGCCGCGCGTCATCGTCTCCCGTTCCCACCCGGAACTCCTGCGCCGCCTCTTTGAACTTGAAGTGCCGGAAGTCTATAACGGCAGCGTGGAGATCAAGAGCATCTCCCGCGAGGCCGGCTTCCGCAGTAAAATAGCCGTCTCTGCTAAACAGGAAGGCATCGACCCCGTCGGCTGCTGCGTCGGCCTGCGCGGTATCCGCATACAGAACATCGTCAGTGAGCTGAACGGCGAGAAGATAGACGTCGTCCAGTGGAGCCCGGAAGTGGCCCAGTTCATCGCCAATGCGCTGAGCCCCGCCCACATCGTCGGCGTGCATTTGAACCAGACGGACCAGGTCGCTACGGTCATCGTGCCGGACAAGCAACTCTCCCTCGCCATCGGCAAGGAAGGGCAGAACGCCCGCCTGGCCGCCAAGCTGACCGGCTGGCGCATCGATATCAAGAGCGCCTCGCTGGCCGAGACGGAGAGGCTGGAAGCCGCCAGGGCTGCGGCCGCCGCTGCCGCCGCCGCCAGGGCCGCTGAACCCGTGCCCGAAGCCATTGCCGAAACCGCGGAACCCGCAGAAACCGCTCCGGTAGCCGCTGAAGCTGAACTCGTCGCCGAGGCCACGCCGGAAGAACTGCTGACGGATATCGGTACGGAAGAAGAGTTCAACCTGGAAGAAGCCCTCGAAGAAGCCGGGGAAGAAGAATACGAAGGCGAGCCGATTAACGAGGAAACCATGGTCCCGCCGGAAATCCTTTTCCAGCAGGCCGAGGCGGAAAGCAAGTCCGGTATTCGCTTTGCGGAAGATATCATGGCCCCGCGCCGCGGACGCACCGGCGGTAAGGACAAGAAGTCCAAGGCCAAAAAGAAAAAGAAGGGCAGCGGCACCTTTATGTGGGCCGCCGGTGATGACGCCGTGAAAGCCCGCCGGAGCCGCCAGGACTTTACCGTTACCACTGATGAAGACGAATAATCCTGGAACGGGGGGCCGCAGGGTCCCTCAGAGAACGTGCCTCGCCTGCCGGCAGGTTAAGCCGAAAAGAGAACTGGTACGCCTGGTCCGCAGAGAATCGGGCGCGGTTGAAATAGATAGGACCGGCAAGGCTGATGGCAGGGGCGCTTACCTCTGCACCAGCCCGGAATGCTGGGAAAAAATTGTGAAAAGTAACTGCATCGAGTATGCATTCAAGAGTATAATGAAGCGGGAAGACCGGGAAAAGCTGGCAGCGAGCGGTAAGGTCCTGCTGGAGGAGTTAGCTATTGGCAAATGTGAGTAGAAATGAACGTGCCGCTGAATCGGGCACTGTTGAAAAGCCCGTGAAAGAGAAGGCCGTCAGGGTGCCGAGCGTCGAGATACCCCGCTCCATCGGGGTGCGGCAGCTCTCGGAACTGCTTCACGTGGATACCATCCTCATCATCAAGCAGTTGATGAGGAATGGCATCATGGCCAATATCAACCAGGTCATCGACTACGAGACCGCCGCCGCCGTGGCGACCGTCTTCGGGTACAAGACCCGCCTTCAGCCCCTCAAGGACCAGCAGCTTGCTTCCGCCGCCGAGGAATCCAAGAAGCTCAAGAAGAGCTACGTCAAGGAAGGCGTCAACCTTGTGCCCAGACCGCCCATCGTCACCGTCATGGGACACGTCGATCACGGCAAGACCAAGCTCCTGGACGCCATCCGCCAGACCAACGTCGTGG
>CAZPSP010000261.1:0-2346 GCA_964589285.1 uncultured Dehalococcoidaceae bacterium
CGCGCAGCGTTTGGGACGCTGAGGCCGGAGGTTCAAGTCCTCTCACCCCGACCAATCGCCGGCAGGGAGACAATTGACATAATGGTTACGAATAACAATCAGCCCATAGAACGTAATATAGCCATGGAACTGGTGAGGGTCACGGAAGCCGCCGCTATGGCCGCCGCGCAGCACCTCGGCAAGGGTGACAAGAACCTCGTGGACGGCTCTGCCGTCAACGCCATGCGCAACGTCCTCGGGTTTGTCAGGATGGACGGCATCGTCGTCATCGGGGAAGGGGAGAAGGACGAAGCTCCCATGCTGTATATCGGCGAGGCTATCGGAGACGGTTCGGAACCAAAGGTCGATATCGCCGTCGACCCCGTGGACGGCACCACGCTGACCGCTCGCGGCTTGTCCGGGGCCATTTCCGTCGTCGCGCTCTCCGCCCGCGGTACCATGCATTGCCCGCGCAACCTTGTCTATATGAACAAGATAGTCACCGGGGCCGATGCCAAAGACTGCATCGATATTGACGCTCCTCCGGCGGAAAATATCCGGAGAGTGGCTGCCGCTAAGAACAAAAAGATCTCGGAAATCACCGTGGTCGTCCTGGACCGCCCGCGCCATGAGCAACTAATGAACGATATCCGCAAGGCCGGTGCTCGCGTGAAACTCATTTCCGATGGCGATGTCTCTGCCGCTATAGAAGCCGCCCTGCCGGATACGGATGTCGATATCCTCATGGGTGTCGGGGGCACACCGGAAGGCGTTCTCTCCGCCGCCGCCATACGCTGCATCGGCGGTTGTATCCAGTGCAAGGGCTGGCCCCGTGACGAGAAGGAAAAGCAGGCGGCGATAGATGCCGGGGAAGACCTGAAAAAGGTCTATACCACCGAGGACCTTATCAGCAGCGATGACGTGTTCTTCGCCGCTACCGGTGTTTCCAGCGGCAACCTGCTCAAAGGCGTCCGCTACTTCAGCGGCGGCGCCACGACACAGTCCATCGCCATGCGGGGCCGCTCCGGCACCATGCGCTGGGTGGACGCCCGGCACAATTTTGAAAAGCTGGAAAAACTCGATATCAACAAATACGTCAAAGACCGCAAGTGGTCGCACGGATAATCCCGCAGCACTTCAACATTGTTGCGGATAATACAACCCCCGGTCAGGCTGGGGGTTGTTCATTTTAGAATATAACTGCAATTTGCTTCATCTCTAGTTTTGACTTATCCGGCCTGGTCACTCTATAGTTTATGGAGTAAACAATAAAGGAGATTGACCTATGTCACCCGCAACCATGAATCGTGCTTACCTTGAAGGCATGATGGATAATTACCTGGAAGCCCTCGTCGCCCATGACCCCTCCCGGGCGCCGCTGGCCGCCAATGTGAAATTCACTGAGAACACCATACTCCTCAAGCCCGGCGAAGCCCTCTGGCAGACCGCCAGCGATCTGCCCACCTACAAGCTCTTCGTCTGCGATCCTCAGGCCGGGCAGGTCGGCGTGTTCGCTTTCATGAAAGAAAACGGCTCGCCCATCATCCTCTCAGCCCGCCTCAAGATAGAAAATGATAAGATTGCCGAGATCGAGACCATCGTCGTCCGCGACGGCATCGGCGGACAGCCGGTCCCGGATACCAACATGAAGAAGGTCAAACAGCTTTACCTGGATGCCCTCAAGCCGGAGGAAAAGGTCTCCCGCGAGGAACTGATCAGGATTTCTGATCTGTACTTCGATGCCCTGGAACAAGACAACGGCGACCTCGCCCCTTTCTGGGACGAGTGCAACCGCGTCGAGAACGGCATGCAGACCACCAACAACCCCAACCTGTTCGTCGCCTCCGGGGACAAACCCCAGGGGCCAGCCATGCCCCTCGATGTCCGCGGCCAGATTAACGCCAAAGCCTTTGCCTACATCACCAAAATCAGCCCGCGCCGCTGGACCGTCATTGATGAAGAACGCGGCATCACCTTCGGCTCGTTCATGTTCAACCATACCGGTACGATAAAAAGCGTGACCCTGCCGGACGGCACCGTCCGCGAGATGGTGCCCGTAGCCCGGCGCCCGTTCTCGGTCATCGTCAGCGAGCTGTTCAAGGTGCAGAGCGGCAAGATACGCGAGGTCGAAGCCGTCATGACCAGCCTGCCCTACGGCGCTCCCGACGGCTGGAGCAAGTAAGCTTTTTTCAAGTTAAGAAACCCGGGCGGCGGCCGCAAGCCGCCGCCCTTTTCCTTGTTCACAGGCTTTGACAGAATAGGGGTTTCACGCTAGAATAAAAATGCCGAGCGGGAGTAACTCAGTGGTAGAGTTCCTGCCTTCCAAGCAGGCTGTCGCGGGTTCGAACCCCGTCTCCCGCTCCATTT
>CAZPSP010000262.1:0-2340 GCA_964589285.1 uncultured Dehalococcoidaceae bacterium
TTTCCTTTTTCCTTCATTTCTCACTATAATAGAGATGAAATCCTCATGAGCACATCCGATACATTCCATGATGCCGCTTTCTGGCGAGCCCTTTTTGCAGCAGAGGCCATCGCTGTCATCGGCGCGCGGAAAACACCTGCCACCTGGGGTTACGATGCCCTTCGAGCGGTGATCGAGGCGACCCGCATCAACGGTGACTGCAAGGTCTATGCCGTCAATCCCAACGAAAAGGACATCCTGGGAGTACCTACCTTCAAAAGCATTCTCGATATTCCCGGCGAGGTTGAACTGGCCGTCATCGTGGTGCCGTCCCAGGCAGTGCCCGGCGTGTTCCGGCAGTGCGCCGAAAAAAAGGTCAAAGCCGCCGTCATTATCTCGGCGGGTTTCGGCGAGGTTGACGGGCAGGGAAAGGAACTGGAATCGGAAATCGTCGCCGTCTCTCGCGAGGCAGGCATTCCGTTCATCGGACCCAACTGTCTCGGCCATGCGGACGTCCATACACGTGTCGCCAGCGCGGGCATCGCCAACCTGATCGCTCCTGGGGCCATCGCCATGGTCAGCCAAAGCGGCACACTGGCGGCCAGCATACTCCAGAATGCCGGCAGGCGCGGCCTGGGAATGAGCAAGTTCATCAGCACCGGGAACGAGGCCACGACGCGCCTGGAAGACTGCCTGGAATACCTCAAGCAGGATAAGGCCACCAAGATCATCGCCCTCTATATCGAAGGGCTTCGGGAAGCCCGCCGGTTCTACGAACTGGCGAAGGAAATAACCGCGCACAAGCCCATCATCGCCATGAAAGCCGGCGGCACCGGGAAAGCCGCCCGGGCGGCCCATTCTCATACCGGGGCCCTCTCCGGGTCGGACGTCATTTATGATGCCGCATTCAAGCAGTCCGGTGTCATCCGGGTGGAAGATGAAGACGAACTCGCGGACGTGGCGTTATCTCTTCAGAACATGCCGCTCCCGGCGGGAAAACGGATAGCCATACTGACGATGGGCGGCGGGTTCGGAGTCGTCACCGCGGAAGTCTGCGAACGGGAGGGGCTGGAGATAGCGGACCTGGAACAGGCGACGCTCGATAAGCTCGCTACCATATTTCCCCCGCGCTGGAACCCGGGTAACCCCGTGGATATGGTGGGAGTACGTCCGTTCGGAGAAGACCGTACCATCATGCAGTGTTATCGTTCGCTTATGGCTGATCCCAATGTTGACGCCGTGTTTTCGCTGCTGCCTCCCATGGCTTGGACCGCGCAGCCGGGGCTGGAACTCAAGCCGGAACAGCTGGAAGCAATGAAACAGCGGAGCCGGGAAAGCCTGGTCGAACTGCAGGACCTGATACGGCAGCACCGCAAACCGGTGTCATTTATCACCCGTATTACCTTCACGGAGGCTGGCAAGGGAGCGTTGCCGCGTAAGGACGCCATTCCCGAATTCCCGCACCCCCGCCGCGCCGCCCGCGTCATGCGTTACCTGGCCCGCTACCAGAAGTATCTCAAGGACCGGGGCATCAAAAGAGAGAACCGATGATGAACAGCCAAGAACCAAAGACCGTCCTCCTCAATGAGGTCGAAGCCAAGGACCGCCTGAAGAAAGCGGGCATTCCCGTGGTGGAAACACGCCTGGCAAAGACTAAAGCGGAGGCCGTAGCGTTCAGCCGGGAAATCGGCTATCCGGTCGTAATGAAAATACTGTCCCCGGACATCAGCCACAAGACCGAGGCCGGAGGCGTGCAACTGGACCTGAAGAACGCATCCCAGGTTGGCAAGGCTTACACGGACATGATGAAGTCTGTGAAGGAAAAGGTACCGGGCGCCAGGATAGAGGGCGTTTCCGTGCAGAAGATGGCCGAACCGGGTGTGGAGATCATCATCGGGATGAGCCGGGACGCACAGTTCGGGCCGGTCCTGATGTTCGGACTGGGGGGCATTTTTGTTGAAATCATGAAGGACGTTTCTTTCCGGCTTGTCCCGGTGGCGCCGATCGATGCCGCCGAGATGGTTCGGGAGATCAAGGGTTACGCGCTGCTGACCGGTTACCGCGGCCAGCCGGCAGTTGATATTACAAAACTGGAGAAGCTCATCGTGCAGGTTTCCGGGTTCATCGAGCGGGACCCGCACATAGAGGAACTTGACCTGAATCCGGTGATCGTCTCGGCAGACGGCGTGGTGGCGGTGGATGCGCGGATAGTGGTGAACACGGGGCAGTAACCGTGGTCCAGTCACATTACATAGTTCTCAGACTAGCGCTTTCTTAGAGATTGCCATGCCCCGATTGTATCGGGGCTCACAATGACATTCCACGCTTTTTACCCTCTTCCCAGGTATGGCTGGTCGATGG
>CAZPSP010000263.1:0-2334 GCA_964589285.1 uncultured Dehalococcoidaceae bacterium
CCATGCGTGCGTACATTGCAGGTCATGACTGCACACTGCTATAATGATGAAGTGAACGACCAGCACCCCAACCTCGAGACCATCCGGCATTCCGCGTCCCATGTCATGGCGGAAGCCGTCAAGTCCTTTTTCCCGGATGCAAAGTTCGGCATAGGCCCGGCGATAGAGGACGGTTTCTATTACGATTTCGAGCTTCCCCGCACGCTCACACCGGAAGACCTGCCCCTCATCGAGAAGAAGATGAAGGATATCATCAAGGCCCGGCAGCCGTTCGTGCGGCGGGACGTCAGTAAAGACGAAGCCCGCCAACTGTTCCAAGACCAGCCTTACAAGCTGGAACTCATCGACGAACTCGAGGACAACACCGTCGGGGTCTATACCCAGGGAGATTTCACGGACCTCTGCCGCGGCCCGCACCTGGAAAACACCGGGCAGATCAGGGCCATCAAGCTCATGTCCATCGCCGGGGCCTACTGGCGCGGGGACGAAAAGCGCCCCATGCTCCAGCGTATCTACGGGACCGCATTCGACAGCAAGGACGCTCTGAACGAATACCTGAACAAGCTGGAAGAAGCGAAGAAGCGCGACCACCGGAAACTCGGCAAGGAACTCGACCTTTTTCTGACCCCGGACGAGCTTGGCGGCGGCCTGGTGATCCTGCCTCCCAAGGGAGGTCGCATCCGTACCATTGTCGAGGACTTCTGGCGGCAGGAGCATTATGCCAACGGCTACGAACTCCTGTACACCCCCCACATCGGACTCGCCAAGCTCTGGGAGATCAGCGGTCACCTGGAGCATTACAAGGAAAACATGTACGCGCCCATCGTCATCGATGAGCAGGAGTACTACCTGAAGCCGATGAACTGCCCGTTCCACCTGATGGCCTACAAGTCCCGGCTGCGCTCCTACCGGGAGCTTCCGCTGCGCTGGGCGGAACTGGGCACCGTGTACCGCTACGAAAAGAGCGGTACGCTGCACGGGTTGATGAGGGTACGCGGCTTCACCCAGGACGATGCGCATATCATCTGCACACCGGAGCAGATGAATGATGAAGTGGCCGAGGTCTTGCGGTTCTCCCTGTACATGCTGCGTACGTTCGGATTTGATAAATTTCACTTATATCTGTCCACCCGGCCGGTCGACGCCATCGGCGATCCGAAGCAATGGGAAGACGCCGAGGTAGCCCTGCGAGAGGTCATCGAGAAAAGCGGCGTCCCGTTCAAGGTGGACGAGGGCGGCGGCGCGTTCTACGGCCCGAAGATCGACATCAAGGTCGAGGACGCCATCGGCCGCGAGTGGCAGCTTTCCACCATCCAGTTCGACTGGAACGAGACGGAACGGTTCGACCTGACCTACGTCGGGGCGGATGGTAAGGAACACCGTCCCTACATGATTCACCGGGCGCTGCTGGGCGCCTGGGAGCGGTTCTTCGGAGTGCTCATCGAGCACTATGCCGGGGCATTCCCGGTCTGGCTTTCACCGGTGCAGGTCAAGATAATTCCGGTGGCCGACCGCCACAATGACGCGGCGTATGTAATGATGAAGGAACTTAAGCAGCACCAGGTGCGCGTGGAAGTGGACGACCGCTCCGAGCGCATGAACCTTAAAATCAGGCAGGCGCAACTCGAAAAAATACCTTATATGATCATTCTCGGCGATAGGGAAATTGAAGAGAACTCCGTATCCGTGCGCACCCGCAGCGGTGAGCAATTACCGGCGCAGCCGCTGGCAGCATTTATCGAGCGCGTTACCGGCGAAATGGCATCGCGGTCCTGACATGCACAGGCAAGCCGGGCCGGGCGGTCATTTTCTACGCATTTCACCTCTTTAAGGTTGATTTCAACGTAGAAATATGGTATAGTTTTACTTCGTAGGATACCGGCATTCAAGGGAGGAAAAAGAGGACATTATTAAGCAACTTCGTGTTAACGAACGCATTACGGCGAGAGAAGTCCGCCTGGTTGGGGACAAGGGTGAACAGCTTGGTATCATGTCTGTAGCGCAAGCGCTGGAGGCCGCGAGGAGGAGCAATCTCGATCTCGTCGAAGTAGCCCCGACATCTAACCCTCCCGTTTGCCGTCTTCTCGACTACGGCAAGTTCAAGTACGAACAGCAGAAGAAAGAGCAGCAGGCCAAGAAAAGCCAGAAGGTCTCCATGTTACGGGAGATCCGACTGAGGCCGAAGATAGGCGTCCATGATTTCGACGCCAAGGCGCGTACCGCCAGGAAACTCCTGGCAGACGGCGCCAAAGTTAAGGTAACACTCATGTTCCGGGGACGGGAGATCACGCACCCGGAACTTGGCTGGAAGATACTACAGCGTATGGCGGAGAC
>CAZPSP010000264.1:0-2314 GCA_964589285.1 uncultured Dehalococcoidaceae bacterium
TGACGCTCAGCTTTACCATCGCCAAACTGAAGGCGCAGTTCCAGGGGCTGGACATCGATATCTGCCCCTGCCTCGGGCCTCTGGTACCGTTGTTCCTCGGTCAAAGCCTGGCTATTGACGCCGTCATGCTTATCAGCGCTTTCATACTGGCCGCTGGCAGGAGCGAGTTCCTTGCTTTATCAGCGGCGTTCGTCCGGCGCAGGAGCGGAGACGGTACGGAGAACTTCTGAACTTTTCGGGCGTACTCGACCATTCAACCCCCGGGATGAACCCGCCGGCGCCACGGTGCCTGTTCGGATCCTAATAATCCCGTTAACGGCTTAATAAGTGCCTATTGACAAGCTCGGTATGTTGGCGTAATATGTACGCGAAGGGACAAATACCGTGCGAACAGTATCATTGCCGGCTACCAGCCAGAAACTCGATTTTCATCATGAGATCGAGATGACGTTTCAGTGTCCTTCCTGTTTTACGATAGAGACGCTGTTTCTTGAAGAAGGCGCCATCACTCAAACGCCGCATTGGACGCTGGTAAAGGGCAAGATTTACCACCGTAATTGCCGCCGGCCCGCGCGTCTTATCAACATGTCGCGGAGGGTCGAAATACTGCCCTCCGGCACGGCGATCCTGCTGGCGCGGTTTATAAGGCAGCGGGGGATAACGTTGGGACAGCTGGCACACGGTATCGGTGTCAGCCGGATCACGGTAAAAAGATGGATATACGGACGGACCAGCCCTAACCGGGCGTCAAAGGAGCGTATCGCCGGATACCTGGGAATACCGCTGAGCGAAATTTTCCCGCAGGAGAATGGTTGAAGATGGGCCCGGAAGACAGTAAGTCACTTGCCGGAATCATAAGGAAACGGAGAATTCTGCACGGGTTCATGCAGACAGAACTGTCCCGGCTCTCCGGTATTCCGGCTTTTACGATCAGCGAGAGAGGACGCAGTTTTCCTTCCGCGGACTTTCTCATAAAGATATCCGGCATACTCGACATGGACCGTTCGCAGGTATTGATGTGCGCCGCTCTCGCGGCAATAGGTGATCATCGTGTTAAAAACGAATCGCTGCACAATATCATTACTGCATTCCATGATATCTCAGGTAGAGAACCCGGAATATCCTGAGGGCTTGTTGCACCGGAGCCTGCCGGTCACGTAACATAGAAGTAGGTACTTTGATGAAAACCGGGCCGGCCGGTTTTTTCTTATCGTCCGCAGGACAGAGGTAATATGGTGGAAACAGATACTTCCCGTTTTGGTGAATATGGTGGTGAGAGCATAGACAACAAGGACGGTCGTTATTCATTGTGCCGTGCCATCGGCAATACGCCGCTCCTGAAACTCGGCAACGTCTATGCCAAGTTGGAGTGCCTGAACCCCGGCGGCAGCATAAAGGACCGGGTGGCCCTTGAGATCATCGAAGGTGCCGAGAAGCGCGGCGAACTTAAGCCCGGCTATACTATCGTGGAAGCCAGCAGCGGCAACACCGGCATCTCGCTCGCCATGGTCGGTGCTATCAAAGGCTACAAGGTTGTCATCGTGATGCCGGAGAACATGAGCCATGAGCGCGTTCTCATCATGAAATCCCTCGGCGCTGAGGTCCTGCTTACTTCCCGCAGCGGCAGTCTCAAAGAAGCTATCGGCAAGACCGAGGAACTCGCCCGCCGGCCGGACGTTTTCCTTGCCCGGCAGTTCGCTAATCCGGACAATCTGAAAGCGCAGGAAAAGACCGGCGAAGAGATTATACGGGAGCTCGGCGCCTGCGATGCCATTGTTGCCGGGGTCGGGACGGGAGGCACCCTGATGGGTATCTCCCACGCCATGAGGAAGGTCAATCCGGCTGTCAGGGTCATTGCCGTGGAACCGGAGGAGGCAGCCGTCATGTTCGGCGGCAGCGATGTCAAGATCCGGGAGCACAAGATCCAGGGAATAGGGGACGGATTTATTCCCAAGCTCATCGATCTTGAGAAGGTGGATGAGGTCGTCACCATTACCAGCGAAGAAGCCATCGATACCACCAAGAGGCTTTTCCGTGAATACGGTATCCTGGTGGGCATCAGCTCCGGGGCGAACATGGCCGTGGCGAAGAAGATAGGCCGTGATTACGGTAAAGTCGTCACCGTGTTTCCTGACAGGGCGGAACGCTACTTGAGCATGGACCTGTTGAAGTAGTCCGATTTACAGCCCCAGGCTCTCGATCCGTTCCTTGACCGCTTCTTCGGTAACCTGGTATTGCTCGGCGAGGATGGAGATATCCGGGCAGGCCGCCAGGCTTTTCACAAACCATTTCTGCGGCATGAGTATGTGCAGCG
>CAZPSP010000265.1:0-2304 GCA_964589285.1 uncultured Dehalococcoidaceae bacterium
CGCGGGACTGCTGCCCGATTCCGATATACACCGGCGCATTGGGAGGAGTGCCGGGGTGGATGATCCCCCAGGGTTCGGACAGGAAGTATTTGCCGTATTTCGATTCTGCCATGTAATTCCTCCAGTTCAGTTTTTCCGAATATTCCTCATATTTAAGCATGAAACGGCCGGTAATTCAATTCGATTCAGGTATGAGGAAAGACCGTTGCCTCACACCTTATAGACCTTGCACAATAGCGCCCGGCTCTGCCAGCCGCCGGTGAGAGGGTCGAGGGTGTCCGGCTCGTCCGGGCAGAGGACGTTGGCGTTGGACTCCCACACACCGTGGAGAGACGGGTCTTCCGCCGGCATTTCCGGGAACCACCAGCTTGCCTGGACGTTGATCATGCCCTCCGGTATCGTGTCCGTCACCTTGGCGCGCTGTTTTATCCGGCCCCGCAGGGTCTCGATGTACATCCAGTCGCCGTTTTTTATGTCAAGCTTTCCGGCGTCCTCCGGATTGATGTCCGCCCAGGGGTCCGGGTACCGCTCCCTCATGCCCATGCCGTAGTGACGGAACTCGGAATGGTGCTGCGGCATGAACCGCCCGCCGGTATTGAGGATGAAGGGATAATCCTTCGCCACTTCCGGCGTGCGTACCGGGCTTTCCGCCGGTTCTTCATAGAACGGCAGCGGATCGTAGCCGAGCTTTTCCAATATCGACGATGAGAGTTCGAACTTACCGCTCGGCGTGGGAAAACCGCGCGTGAGGTACTTTCTTTCTTCGAGGGGGCTCAGGAGCGCGCCCTTCGCCACGAATTCCTCGTAGGTGATACCCATCGGGGCGACTCGTTCCGCGATATGCTCCTCGAAGGTCTTCCACGGCCAGTATTCCGCCTGCCCGAGCCGCTTGCCGAGTTCGCTCCAGAAATAGTAGTCCTCTTTTCTCTCAAAAAGCGGTTCGACGGCCTTTTCCCCGCCCACCGCGAAGTCCGCAAAGTCTTCGATGGTATCGATGTAGGACCGTTCCATCCAGCTTGCCATCGGCAGCACGTAGTCCGCCATGAGGGCCGTGGGGGTCATCCAGTACTCGTTGACGACGTAGAGTTCCAGGTTGGGGCTGGCCATGGCCTCGTGGACCTTCTTCGTGTTGGCCGCCCAGAGCATGGGGTTGCTTTCCCAGCTTATCATGGCGGTGATGGGGTACGGTTTTTGTTCCAGGATGGCGCGCCAGAGCAGCGGTGTGGACGGCCCCATGCGGTGGATGGATGGGGCGGGTTTGCCATACCATTTCTCGTGCGGGGCGGCGGTGAGTTCGTAGCCGGGCCAGGTCATGAGCTTAAACCGGTCCGACCCTATCTGCTTCTTCTTCGCCTCTTCCGGGAGCATGTGCTTGAGTTCGAGTTCAGAATCGCGGATGAGCGAGCCTTTCTCGTTGAAGGGGCCGCGGTTGGGCATGATGGCGCCGCCGGAAACGTCGATGTTACCGGCCAGGGCCTGGCAGATGGCGCAGGCCTGCTCGACGCGGGTGCCGTTGAGGCCGATCTGGTCGCAGGCGAGACCGCCGATGATCCAGGCCGGCTTGGTGGCGGCGTAGAGGCGGGCGGACTCGATGATCTCGCGCTCGGTGAGGCCGGTTATCTTGGCGACCTTCTCCGGGGTGTAGTCGTTGAGCCGCTCGACGAGGGCATCGAAGCCGATCGTCCAGTTCTCGACGAAGTCATGGTCGTAGAGGTCTTCATCGACCATCACCTTCGCCCAGCCGAGCGCCAGGGCGGTATCCGTGCCGGGTCGGAGGCGCAGGTGAAAATCGGCTATCTCCGCCATGCCGGTGACACGGGGATCGATGACGATTATCTTGAGCGGCCGGGCCTTGCGGCGTTCCGTCATCCAGTGGTAGGCGCGCTGGAGGGAGTTGGGCGGGTCGTTGCCCCAGATGACGATGCAGTTGGTGTTATCGATGCTCGTTTTCTTGGGCGTCATGGCCTTGTCACAGACGCGCCAGCCGACGATGGCCTGCCCGATGGAGTAGCGGTTGAGGGCGCAGGTGACGCCGGGGTGGAAGGCGTTCTGGGGGTTACCGAAGAGGTAGTTGAACCGCGAGCGCATCCAGAAGAGCGTGCCGCGCAGGGTGCCCTCGGTCTCCGCCAGGGTCTCCGGGCCGTATTTGGCCTTCAATTCCGCCAGCTTTTCCGCGATCTCATCCAGCGCCTGGTCCCAGGTAATGCGCTGCCACTTGCCTTCGCCGCGTTTGCCCGCCCGCTTGAGCGGGTAGTTCAGGTGTTCCGGGTGTTCCAGCCATTTGATGGCGTGCGGGATGCGCTG
>CAZPSP010000266.1:0-2222 GCA_964589285.1 uncultured Dehalococcoidaceae bacterium
TGCCCGCGATGTCTTCCGGCAGAATGAGATGGCGGATGATGAGGCCGCGCACGGCTATTCCTTCTTCATCGACGACGAGATTACCGACCTGCCGGTACATTTCCTTGATGGCCGCCCGGGCATGATCGGCATAATCCCGGCAGCGCGAGTACTTGCGGCCGAGTTCGTTCGAGGCGTAGCGCAGGTCCGCCAGGTAGATATCAATGACACCTTCAAACTCCTTCAATGTGCCGACGGCGTCGTAGCTGCTCGTGTTGTAGACGAGCGGCAGCCGCAGTCCCCTCGGAACGGCTTCCAGCAGGGCTTCCATGATCTGCGGTCCCACGTGGGACGGTGTGACAAGGTTGATATTGTGGCAGTGCAGTTCGTCCTGGAGATAGAGCATCTTCTCCGCCAGTTGCGCCGCCGTTACCCTGTTTTGATACTGCGTTTCCGGGTCCTGGCTGATCTGGTAATTCTGGCAATAGCGGCAGTTCAAATTGCAATTCCCGAAGAATATCGTGCCGGAGCCGTGCGTGCCGGATATTACCGGCTCCTCCCCGTGGTGCGCCCCGACGGACGCCACGGAAGCCAGCATGCCGGTATGACAGTGTCCGGTCTTTTTGCCGCGGTCTTTCCTGCATTCACGGGGGCAGAGGTCGCAGTCAGCCAGCCTGGACGTCAGCCGCTCAGCCCTTTTTGCCAGTTCGCCCGATTCATACAATGCGACGTAACCCGAAGTTCCGCTGTTCATACCTTCTTCCTCACTTCCAGATTCAGACCCCGCATCCCGGTAATGACGGCTTCTTCCCCTTCTTCTATGGCGCCTTCTCCGCTGACGGCGTTCCAGTACTCGGCTCCCACCTGCACCGTGCCTTTGGGCTGGAGCCGACTGACCACCACCGCCTTCTGGCCCATCATCCCTTCTCTACCGGTTACCCTGTGCTTCCGGAAGCTGTTCAGGACAGCCCGGTGCACAATAACTATGATAGCAACCCCGATTATTCCCAGTAAGACCAACGCCCATACCGGCAGGTCGACGTCGAATACCCTCAGCAGGATAATAACGATCGCGATGATGATGAAATCGTCCACCAGCGCCAGGAGCGTAATGCCCCAGGCCTTGCCCCGGCCGGGCCGGTCTTTTTTGGTCTGACCTTCATTATCCGCCCTGCCCACGTCCGGCCTCCTCTCCGCCGTTCATCCTTACCGGCGGCCCCGGGACCTTGAAGGTGCCCTCCGGCAGCTTCATTTCTTCAAAAAAACCGCGCTGCGTAAGGTGCTCGTCCTCTAACAGCCCCGGTAATGAGTATACCCCGGACCACGGAAACCGCATCAATTGGCCGGTCTCTTCCAGTTCGGCTACCGTGTGCCGCGCCGTCCAGCGTCCGATGACCTCAACGATATGCCCGATGACGGCGTTGCGGTGGGCTTCATCCCGGTATCTGTCATCCATCAGGTCACCGGCCTCCCCTTCCGAGTCCATCCATTCTACAAGCGTTTCCCACTGCCGGTGGATGGACAGGAGGATGCAGCCGTCCCGGCACCTGAATACCCGGAAGGCGTTGTTCCAGTGAAGGCTGCCCTGCCGCCGCGCCGTTTCCCCGGTATAAGCCTGCCGCACCAGGACGTGGTCGAGGACGGCCGCCGCGCATTCCTGTATGGAAATATCGAGGTACTGCCCGCTCCCGGTCTCGTGACGGTGGTAGAGGGCGAGGAGGATGCCGTTGGCGGCAAACAGCCCGGCGACCTTCCAGGCCAGGTTCCCCGGCAGCGCCATCGGGCGTTCCGGTTCTCCCGTGACGGAAAGCCAGCCGGAAATCGCCTGGAGTTCCGGTTCGGTAAGACGTTTCCCGGAATCACGGACGTTCTGCCCGAAGTCAGTAATAGACGCATAGATAATACCCAGATTACTGGCTTTGACGTCCTCGTACCCGAAGCCCCGCGCCGCCATGTCTCCAGGCTGCCCGTCCTCGATGAGGATGTCCGCGTCCTTGAGAAGCTGATTAAAAGTCAGCTTGTCTTCCGGGTCATCCAGTTCCAGGGTAACGTGCTGTTTTCCGGCGTTGCAGTAGAGGAAATCTGAATCGTTGCGGGAGAAGCCCGGCGGCTCAATGCGGCCCACTTCCGCACCCAGGTCATGCAGGAGCTTCCCGGCGAACATCCCCCTGTCCGCCGTCAGTTCGATCACTTTGCAACCGCTCAGCGGCCCCATGTCCCCTCCGCCTTGCAAGATGTCATTG
>CAZPSP010000267.1:0-2214 GCA_964589285.1 uncultured Dehalococcoidaceae bacterium
TTGATGGATGAAATACCTGTTCTATTGACTAGGAAAGAAGCGCCGGCAGCAGGCGAAATGCTGGCGAAAGCATTTTACGACTACCCGCTCATGGTCTGGTTCCATCCGGACCCCGAGGAAAGGAAGAAAGACCTGACACTTGGCTTCACACGTATGGTCAGGTACGCCATCCGGTACGGCGGCGTTCTGGCAACTTCTCTGGAACTGGAAGGAGTGCTGGTATGGGTGCGGTCCGAGAAGGCTAATAATACCTGGTTGGGAAACATGCTCAGCGGGAACTACGGGTTGCCGTTCGGCATAGGCAGACCATCCAACCCACGGCAGGAAGCTTATCACGGATATGCGGTGGGCGTGCACCGGCGGGCGGTATCGGTGCCGCACCTGTATCTGCGGCTGCTGGGTGTCGATCCGGCCCATCGCGGCAAGGGCTATGCCGGTCTATTGTTGCGGTGCGTCTTCCAACTGGCCGACCGGGAAGGCAGGCCGTGCTGGCTGGAAACGCAGGCGGAAAAAAACGTGGCCATGTACCGGCGCCTCGGCTTTGAAGTGGTGGCAGAAGGGACCATACCCGGCGGCGATGTGAAGTCCTGGGGCATGCTCCGGATGCCGCCGCCGTAAAGGAGAAAGAAATATGGCAGGACTCGACGACCTGGTGCGCCTCAAAAAAGCGGACGTTCCCCGCGCCGCCGCGGTGCTGGGACGGGCCTTTGCCGACGAGATACTGGCAGCCTATTTCTTCCCGGAGGAGAAACGCCTGGCCGTAGCCGAAACATTTTCTTCACTCTCTTTATACCTGTGTGTAAAATACGGAGAAGTCTACGCCACCTCGGACCGTTTTGAGGGCGTCGCGGCGTGGTCGCCCCCCGGCGCGGCGCCGTTCAGCGCCTGGCAGTCCCTGCGGGCGATCCCTCTTCCAGTCTTTTTCCGGTTCGCCGCGGCGGGTGGTTCCCGCCTGCGGGCCATGGGAGAGCACGTGGACGAACTTCATCAGAAACTGGCGCCGTTTCCGCACTGGTACCTGCAGATCATCGGCGTGCAGCCGATATTCCAGGGCCAGGGTTATTCGAGCCGGCTGATACGCCCCATGCTGGAAAGAATAGACCGGGAGGGCTTGCCGTGCTACCTGGAGACGCAGACGGACAAGAACGTGACGATCTACCGGAGGTACGGCTTCAAGGTGATCCATGACGGCATCCTGCCGGGAACGACGCTCCCCGTACGCTGCATGCTGCGGCAGCCGCGGGGACAATAATGCGATGAAAGACCTGCTCAGGACTGAAGCTGACACCGCAGCCCCTGTCCTGGGGCGGGCATCCGGGAATCGAAATGAACAACGGTCCTATATTATTTAAGATACGTATCCTCGATTTCACCTGGGTGCTGGCCGGGCCGTACGGTACGCGGCTGCTGGCGGACTTCGGGGCGGAAGTTATCAAGGTGCAGCCGGTAAACGCTCCGGAGACGGGGGACGCCTTCGAGCGAGGTTACTATGCCGTCTGGAATCGGAACAAGCGGAGCGTCACGCTGGACATGGACCGGTCGGAAGGGCTCGCGCTGGCGAAGAAGCTTGTTGCCATCTCGGACGTGGTTATCGAGAACTTCACGCCGCGGGTCATGGCCAACTGGGGCCTGACCTACGCCGACCTTCAGCGAATCAAGCCGGACATCATCATGGTGAGCATGTCCGCGTTCGGTCAGACGGGGCCGAAGCGTGATCGAGCGGGCTTCGCGCCGACCATCCAGGCGGCCTCCGGGCTCACCGGACTGATGTCCTCTCCGGGCAGGGAACCGCTCGGGCCGGGGTTTTCTCTGGCGGACCACGTCGCCGGGCTCTACGCAGCCATGGCGGTCCTCGCCGCGCTGGAACAGCGGAAAAAGACGGGCAAGGGGCAATACATTGATATTTCCCAGCAGGAGGCCATGATCAGTCTGCTCGGAGGTGAATTCCTGGAGTACCAGAGAACGGGCATCATGCCCGCGCCGCCGGATGCCGCCGGCCTGGACATAAAAGATGCGGCGGACCTTTGCAACGACCGTCATTTACGGGAACGCGGGTTCTTCATCGAGCGGCCGGACATCGGCAAGCTGGTTGACGTAAATCCGATACGCTTGAGCGAGACCCCGGCGAAGTACTGGAGACCGGCCCCGGCCCCTTCGGAGGATAACGAGTATGTATTCGGAGAGTTGCTCGGCACGGACGGAGACGACGACAGC
>CAZPSP010000268.1:0-2180 GCA_964589285.1 uncultured Dehalococcoidaceae bacterium
AGGCACCGCGCCAGACCGAGCCGCTGCTTCATGCCGCGGGAGAGGGTCTCCACGAAATCGCCGCGCTTGTGACCGAGGTCGACCAGTTCCAGCAGGTCGTCCGTCGTTTTTTGCCACTGGTACCGGGGCACGCCGTGCGCCTGGGCGTAGAATTCCAGGTATTCGCGGACGGTGAGGTCGTCGTACACGCCGAAGAAGTCCGGCATATACCCGAAGCGCGCCCTGGCCTTGTGAGGCTGGCCGATCACGTCCTCACCGGCCACCCAGGCCCGGCCCTGCGTGGGGAGAAGCAGTGTGGCCAGGATGCGCAGCGTGGTGGTCTTGCCGGCCCCGTTGGGCCCGAGAAAACCGTAGATACTCCCGCGGGGAATCGAAAAACTCACCCCATCGAGTGCGGTGAACTTACGGAACCGCTTGACCAGGGAATCGACGACGATGGCGTTCTCGTTATCCATTGGCGACTCCCTGCAATGCCAGCGTGGGGTTTCCGAGATGGAGCGTAACCCCGTCCGGCAGTTCCAGCCTGATGCGGACGGTCCCGGAGGCGGACACATATTCCGACGGCCCCGGCAGTTTGGCCTCAAGTGCGTCGGTGATCGTCACGCCGTAATAGAATGAGGAAGATGAGGTCGTGTAAATAGTAGTACCTGATCTGATGATAACCCCCGGAGCGGGAACGATGGTCGGCTGCGGCACGCCCGTCTGTGACTGCAGGCTGACGGTTTGTGAGTCCAGCGCGTCCCAGGTATCATTGTGCCAGTTATAGGCTGACATCTTGATACTGCCGGCGCTGATCTGTGATCCCGGCAACGGTACCTGGACCTTCATGCTGTCCAGGCTGGCGATGCCACCGGGTACATCGAACCGGTAGGTGAGGCTCCCTCCGTTCATAAGTATCATACCGGGAGATGCGTCTTCCACACTGGTATTGATGTTCTCCACGCTGGCGGTGATCATGCCGGATGGCATGGTAAATGGTCCGCGCAGCTCTGGTATTACCGGGTCCATGTGGACCGTGAGTAAGCGTGTTCCGGGTTTTTTGCCGTTGATGGTTATCTGCGGAGAACTGTCCTTGGACCAGTGCACCAGGTAAGCGCATACGCCGGAAGACACGTCCATATTACGGCTCTGCATGGCTGATTCAATCATTTGGCGGCGCTGATACCATTCTCTCTGTTCATCAGGGTCCGAGGGAGGGTTGGTCTGGTACAGCGCCTGGAAATACACGTAAGACAAGCCTCCGGGATTATCCGCAAGTTGAATATCGACGGAAGCGGTATCTCCCGGCGCGAGTTCGCCAAGCTCCTGCGCGGAATTCCCCGTGATGAGCCAGACCTCTTCCAGGCGCGAACTGCCGGTATTATCGACCGTCCCTTTCAGACGGTCTCCTTCGATATACAGGTCGTGCGATACGGCGTTTTCATACCGCTGCATCGTATCCGACCATAGGTTACGCATGGTCCACATGCCCATGTCCATTAATTCCGCCTCGGTGCTTTCTCCCTGGTAGCGTATCGTGGTGTGGGCGCTGCCGCCGGTCATGGCCCGGGCGCCGGTATCCCACGAGCCGACGAGGGCCTCACCGGACACACCGACCTCATAATTGCCCTCGTGCGGGGCGAGTATCCCCGCCATCTGCCGCACCCGCGCCCAGTCCGTACCGGGCATTTGTTCCACGATGGCGGCGGCGCTGACCTGGACGTCGTTGCCCTTGGACTGCACGGCCAGGAAATACGTGCTGGTGGAAAACACCAGGACGAGGATGGGAATGGTAGCCCAGGCAAGACCCGGGCGTTTCAGCTTGCGCAGTATGAAGTAACTGCCCGGCCCGACGAGGAGGATGTAGCCGATGATTATCCCGATAACCAGGTTAACCGACGGCAGTTCCAAGGCGGGCAGATAGGATACGGCATTGGAGAGGTCCTGGAGCCACTGGCCGGACGAGCCCATCGGGTATCTTGCCGACATGTATGAATTGCCTGACAGGTACGAGGACGGCAGCGATTGAAACAGCAGGTTTTCCCAGACCTTCGTCATGCCGCCCCAGCCGGCCAGGGGCTGTGCCGCGGGGTCGAAGGCGAGAAACAATACCCGCCCGTTGCCGAAATTGTCCAGTACCGCCAGCGGTATGTCCCCTTCCTGCGCCAGAACAGTGCCTGAGACGGCATCGCTTTCCGTGA
>CAZPSP010000269.1:0-2164 GCA_964589285.1 uncultured Dehalococcoidaceae bacterium
AGGCCGAGTACGGGAACGACATCTACATCGTCAGCGACGAACCGTACAAGAAGATAATCTATGACGGGCTGAAATATCCTTCGCCGCTGAGTTTCCACCGGCACAGCATGGTATGCACTTCCCATTCCAAGGACCTTTCCATTCCGGGAGAACGGATAGGTTACGTAGCCCTGCACCCGGAAGCCAACGACCATGCCGATATGATGAAGGGCATGGTCTTCTGCACCCGCGTGCTGGGATTCATCAATGCGCCGGCGTTCATGCAGAATGTAGTACGCCACTGCCAGGACGTGACGATCAACATCGGGGAGTACCAGCGACACCGCGACTACATTTACAGTAATCTCAAGCGCATGGGATACACGGTCAACAAACCGGAAGGCGCATTTTACATTTTCCCCAAGACGCCGATTGCCGATGATGTGGCCTTCGTGCACGAACTACAGAAGGAGCACCGCGTGCTGACCGTGCCCGGTGTGGCCTTTGGAGCGCCTGGGTATTTCCGGCTGGTCTACTGCGTGGACGACGAGTTGCTGGAGAAGTCCATGCCCGGCCTGGAAGCGATGGCGAAGAAGTACGGGCTGAGCTAGGCTCCCCGACCTCACCTCTCACTCCCTTCTCCGTTGACGGCAGGGGGACGATAGACTTTTCTGACTGAAGCTGGCAAACGTCCTTTCCTCCAATTTGTTCAACACTTGAAAAAGCTTTTTCAGGCCAAAGACCGGCAATCTATGGTAATATGTACCAAACCGGGACGGCGCTACTCACTGGTTTTAAGTCACGTCAAGCCATTCCAAATCATCGAGGGAGTTACGACATGCAATCACCCAAAAATCAAGAAAAACTAGATCGTTCAACCCTGGAAAGCTACATAGATCAGTACCTTGAAGCCCTTGCAAAGAACGATCCTTCAGGTTTGCCGCTGGCTGACGATGTGAGATTTGTCGAGAACAACCAGGAACTGGAGATCGGCGACGGAACGTGGAAGACGGTCACCGGCCTCGGAACGTACCGGCACTATTTCGTGGATGTCCTGACCGGTCAGTCCGCGGTGATCTGTGTCGTGCAGGAAAACGGTGTAAGCATCATCCTGAACCTGCGGCTCAAGATAGAAAATGGCAAAATTACTGAAATCGAAAGCCTGGTCGTCCGTGACCGGGTGGGCGCTCAGCTTTATGAAAAAAGAGGCAAGCCGGTCCCCGTTTTCCTGGAGACCGTGCCTGAAGAACGCCGGAAATCGCGGGAGAGCGTGATTGCGGCCGCCAACAAGTACTTCACCGGGATGGTGCGCAACGATCCGAAGGGCGATTACTCGTTCTTCGCTGATACCTGCAACCGCATGGAGAACGGCCTGGTTACCACGAACAATGTACCGAATGCATACGGGCATTCATCCGATAAGGACTTCGTGACGATGACCTGCCGGGAGCAGTTCGAAACAGGATTTCTCGGCTTCGTTACCCGGATCCGGGACCGGCGGTTTTTCGTAGTCGACGAGGAACGCCAGGCGGTCATCTCCTTCGCGTTTTACGACCATGACGGGACCGTCCGAAACATCGACATGCCGAACGGCAAGACCTTTCCCATACCTCCCTACTTTTCAACACCGCGAACGCTGGAGGTCTGTGAATCCTTCAAGGTAGAGAACGACCAGCTTCAATTCATCGAGGTCACGCTGACGGAGTTCCCCTACGGCACGCGGCCGCTCTGGGACACCGAAAAAGACCCCTGGCTGGGAAAAGCCAATCCGGTCAACGCGGACGACTCCCCTGCGGACAGCCCGATGACCCGCGAACAACTGACCCCTTTCGTCGACCGGTTCCTGGCGGCTTTACTGTCCCGCGACCCGAAGCCGGAGGGGATAGCGGATTCCGTCAGGTATACTGAAAACGGGCAGCAATTGAGCATCGGTGACGGTCTGTGGAGAAGCGTATCCGAAATCGGGGATTATAAAGTAGTACTGGCGGACCCTGAGACCGGTTCGGCGGGATTTATGGGGTGTATCAGGGAATATGATGTTGACGCGCTGCTGGCGGCCAGACTGAAGGTCCGAAATGATGAGATAGTTGAAATCGAAGGCCTGGTCATGCGGCATGAGTACAGCAATGCGAGACTGGGGACCTATACGCTGTTCGCTCCGAAACTGGAAGGCATGTTCGAGCCC
>CAZPSP010000270.1:0-2130 GCA_964589285.1 uncultured Dehalococcoidaceae bacterium
CGTGAAACGACCTGCCTTCAGGGGGTGGCGCCGATAAAGCTGCCGCTTTTCAAACTCCTCTTCATTATCGTCATCATCGTTCTACCCGCCACGGCCGGGGCCTGCCGCCCGGAAGGATACATCTATACTGAAAACGGGGCCGTGGAATGCGGCGCGGACGGAGAACCAATCGTCCTCGTCGATAATCCGGATGCCGTTGATCCCACCTTCGATGAACTGGTCGCCTTTATACAGGGGGATCCGACCGACCTCAAGCGCTACGTCGATGATGTTTACGTCTGCGCGGACTTCGCCGAGGAAGTCCATAACAACGCCGAGGCGGCGGGCATCCGCGCCGGATGGGCCGGCATCACCTTTGAGGGCGCTGATACCGGTCATGCCATCAACGTGTTCGAGACCGTTGATCGCGGCGCGGTCATGATAGACTGCACCGGCAGCAGCAACAACACATCCGCTGACAGCCGGGACATGGTCGCCTATATCCGCGAGGGGAGCCGTTACGGCGTCATCAGCCTGGAAAAGGTCCTTAAATCAGGCATGGAGCATTTCTCCCTCACCTATGAATACTACGAACAGCAGGCCGCCGGCTGGCGGGAATACAAGGAACTGCTCGAGGCCTTCAACGCCGAAGTGCTCCGTTATAACGCGGAAATAGACGGCAAGGTTTACACCATCGGTTCCCCGGAGGAAAAAAGGATATCCGCCTGGGAAAAGGACCTGACCGACCGGGAAGAATTGCTGGAATCCATGGAAGCTGAAAACGGCGGTCACTGGTACGAATCGGAATTTTCATCGTATACTGTTAGCGGCGTGCAGATACACTGGTAGCAAAACCGGCCGGAATATCCCGGACCGGAGAAGGAGGCCCGGAACTGAAAGTACTCGTTATCGGCAACGGAGCCAGAGAACATACCATTGCCTGGAAGCTCGCGCAGAGTCCCCGCATCACCGAACTTTTCGTCGCTCCCGGCAATGCCGGCACAGCGGGTATCGCCAAAAACGTAGATATCAAGGCAGACGATATCGACGGCCTGGTAAAATTCGCCTACGTCAACCGGATCGACATCACCGTGGTCGGGCCGGAAAACCCGCTGGCCGCGGGTATCGTGGACAAGTTCCGCGGTTCAAACATGCGGATCTTCGGGCCTTCGAAGCTGGCCGCGGAGATCGAATCGAGCAAGGTCTATTCCAAGGGCCTGATGCAGAAACACGCCATTCCCTGCGCCGCGAGTGTCAGCTTCTCAGACCTCTCCAAAGCGCAGGCATATGTTAAAAAGCAGCAGCCGCCCATCGTTCTCAAAGCGGACGGCCTGGCCGCGGGCAAGGGCGTTATCATCGCCTCATCCGTTGAGGAGGCAGAGCAAGCGCTGACCTCCATGATGAAAGACAAGTCTTTCGGAGCAGCGGGCAACCGCGTCGTCATCGAAGAATACCTCCAGGGCCAGGAGATGAGCTATTTCGTCTTTACCGATGGAAAGACCGTTCTGCCGATGGTCCCCGCGTGCGATTACAAGAGGATATTTGACAACAATGAAGGCCCTAACACCGGCGGCATGGGGAGCTACAGCCCCCCGCCGTTTTACAGCGAACCGCTGGGAGACCTTATCCTGAAAACGGTCATGGAACCTACCATTTTGGCCCTCAATGATGACGGCCGCAAGTACCGCGGCGTTCTGTACGGAGGGCTGATGGTGCTGAACAGCCGCCCGAAGGTCATCGAGTTCAACTGCCGCATGGGCGATCCGGAGACGCAGGTTGTGCTGCCGAGGCTCAAGACGGACCTGCTGGATGTCATCGAAGCCACCATTAACAACAACCTGGAGAGCGTCAAGCTGGAATGGACGGATGAAGCCTGTGTCGGCGTGGTTATGGCTTCGGGCGGCTATCCCGGCGTTTACACCACCGGTTACCCCATCTCCGGACTGGACGACCTGGATAAAGGCATCATGGTATTTCACGCCGGCACCAGGGTCAGCCCGGAAAAGAAGATACTGACCAGCGGCGGGCGGGTGCTTACGGTGGCCGCCCTGGGTAAGGACATCGAAGAAGCGCGAGCGAAAGTCTATGCTAACATTTCACGAATATCATTTGAAGGCTGCTATTACCGTAAAGATATTGCCGAGAATATAA
>CAZPSP010000271.1:0-2096 GCA_964589285.1 uncultured Dehalococcoidaceae bacterium
GCGCCGATGGAGTAGGTCATCACGTCGATGATGATGTCTTCCTTGGGAATGCCGATCTTGTCAGCCGCTTCGACGATCTTGTAGGCCACGGCCACGCGTTTGTCTGCGGTCTTGGGAATGCCCTCGTCGTCCTGGGCCAGGCCGATGACGGCCGCGCCATATTCCTTCACCAGGGGCAGCACGCGCTCCAGGGAGTGCGTTTCGCCGCTGACGGAGTTGAGCAGGGGCTTGCCCTTGTAGACCTTCAGGCCGGCTTCCAGCGCGGCGATGTTGGGACTGTCGATGCACAGCGGGGTATCGACGTAGGATTGGATCAGTTCGATGGCTTTCGGCAGGAGCTCGACATCGTTGACACCGGCGGCGTTGACGTTGCAGTCCAGGATCTGCGCGCCGGCTTCCGTCTGCTCTTTGGCTTCCTTCTCCAGCATGGAGAGGTCGCCTTCCTTGAACATGGCGGTCAGCTTCTTGCGGCCGGTGGGATTGATGCGCTCCCCGATGATGACGGTCGGCTTGTCGTATGAAATAACGACTTCTTTCGTGGGAGTGGATACTTTGGTCTCCATAAATGCATACTCCTAACTTAGAAATGGTATCGTCGTTTATGTCCACCGGACCTCCGCCCTCGAATTACACAAGCGCGGAGGCAATCCGGATTGCCTCAAAACTGCCGGTTTTCGGACTATTTTGGTAAACCCTTATGATTATAACATTGACATCCGGTCAATGATACGTTAATTATACCTAATTAGCGGTAGGTTCCGTATTCCCGGGCGGCTTCCATCATGGAGTGCAGGCTGGCGACCGGTCCGTTGTTCATGCCGGCGCTGCCGGTCAGTATGTACCCGCCGCCGGGGGCGCAGTCCTCGATGAGCCGCTTGCAGCTCGCCTTGACCTGCTCCGGCGTGCCCGTCACGAGGATCGACGCCGGAACGTTGCCGGCGATAGTGCAGGTATCCCCTATCATCTTCTTGGCCTTCTTCATGTCCATGACCTCGAAGTACCAGATGACGCCGGTCTTCGGAAGATCGCCGATGAGTTCCAAACGCGGCTCGTAGCTGCCCTCGGCAAAGGGCATCGGTACGAGGCCTTCTTCGATCATTCCCAGGAGCACCCGTTTCAGCCCCGGCCAGTAGAACTTCTCGAATTGCTTCGGGGACATGAAACTCTTTTCGCCCTTGTGCAGCGGCATCATGACAATGGGGCAAAGCGAGGCGTTCGCGCCGCGTACCGCCCCCTTGACGATGATGGGCACGAGCCGTTCCATCGCCTCGAAAATCTTCTCCGGACGGCGGAACATGTCCTCGACAATTCCTTTCGTGCCGCGGAGGACGTCCGAGAGGTTGTCGAACGGCGCTCCGGCCATGCCGCCCCCGAACCCGGGATAGCCTTCTTCCAGCAGCGTACGGCTGCACCGGCCGACGGCTTCGCCCCACTTGCGGATCTCCGTCCCGGCATCCAGCAAGGCCTGGAGGGATTTCTGGACCTCAGGACGGGAGGCGGACATGATGAAGCCGAGCGGATTGGTCAGGACCGGATTGAACCCGGCCAGGTACTGGAACCCCTCGAAGGCCCCGGCTGTACGCGGCAGAAAGGTGCGCAGCCAGTAATCGGTCGGGTTCTGCATGAGGTCGTCGTACTCGTCAGCCTCCATGTAGACGCCTTCCACGTACTGGTACATCGGGGCGTTCTCCGGCAGGCCGTGGCCCGGCCACTTGTGCAGCTTGTGCCCGATGATTTCTATGACCCGGCCCGGATAGACGAGGCCGGGACCGGAGGCGGTGTCCGGCTTCAGTTCCCGGTTGAAGCGCAGCCAGGCGTCGGCGAGCTTGTCGTAGTCATACATGCACTGCCCGAGGCTGTAGCCGGCCCAGGACGCCGGGAGGTATCCGGCGGGGAGGTTGACCGGCACGCGGTCCGGCTCTTCATGCTTGATGGTCTTGACGAAACGGGTCACGCGTTCCCGGTAGGCCTGGCGGGCGGCTTCGTCCTTGAAGTTGACGCCCGGCGCGTCCAGCCATTTCTGAAAGCGGATGTCCCGTTTTTCCTGCCAGGTGAGGTTGTTCCAGTTTTCTATGCCCTGCACGATGTTTGCTCCT
>CAZPSP010000272.1:0-2083 GCA_964589285.1 uncultured Dehalococcoidaceae bacterium
ACTGTCCCCGGAGGTTGACGCCATGTCCGTTCTTTCCAGCCGCGATATCAGGAGACTCATCGCCGCCGAACCGCCCCTCGTGGAAAAGTACATCGACCTGGATCAGCAGGTCCAGGCCAACGGTTTCGACCTGTCCCTGCGGGACGTCGCTGTTATCCCGTCCGCCGGGTGTGTCGCCGCGGACAACGCCGGGAGGGTGATCCCGAACGCCTCGCCGCTGGTCTTCGACGGGCTGGGAAGGATCGACCTCCCCGCCGGCATCTATATCATCACCTACAACGAGATCGTCCACCTGCCGAAGCACATCATGGCGCTGGGACGGCCCCGTTCCAGCCTCCTGCGCTGCGGCGTGACCGTGGGCACGGCGGTTTGGGACGCCGGCTACGAAGGGCGCTCCCAGTCCCTGCTCGTTGTTTACAACCAGTACGGTTTCCGGCTGGAGCGTAATGCCCGCACCACGCAGCTCGTCTTCATGGAACTGACCTCAGGTTCAGAAGGGTATAACGGCTTCTACCAGGGTGAGAACATCTAACGAAGTCAAAAGTCAAAGGTCAAAAGTCAAAAGTAGGGCGGCTCCCGCCCTGCGGCAGACGCTAAAAAGTTCAAACAGGCACAACCAGGTACCTACGTCTCGACGATGTCGGGGCTCAGCATGACAGTCTCCGGCTACCCGAACACCGCCGAGGCGATAAACCACCCGATGAGCGAGAAAGCGGCTATCGGCGGCAGGGCCGGCATCGGCTTTTCCTTGAGCCAGACCGTCTGGATGACGAACGCCATCATCAGCCCGATGAGCGCGAACCCGCCTACCAGCCAGGCCGCCGCCGTGCCGAGCCGGAAGAAGACTGCCACCGCCAGCATGAGCGGGAAACCGATGTCCCCACCGCCGAGGATGGAGTATTCCCGTTCCTCCGGTTCTTTTTCCTTGAGATTACCGATGCTGGCCATGGAGAGCTTCATGCCCCAGTCGCGGAGCTTTTTCGGGTAGATGAAGGCCGGCAGGGTGGTGGTCTCAGACATACGGTCCGCCATCCAGACCATGAGTCCGAACCGGACGGCGATGATGTCATAGACCGCGATGACGAGCATGAAGATCATGAACGTCCAGGGATGGAACAGGTACCCGAACACGGAACCAGCGGCGGATAGCGCAATGAGCAGCACCAGGTTCTGTACCCAGACCCGCGGGTAGAAAAGCCAGGCGGCCGCTGCGATGACGGCCAGGGTCCAGGCCAGCCATTCCGGCCCGACGAGAAAGACGATGATCAGCACGCCCCAGCCGTACATCAGGGTGAACAGCGCCCGGAACACGTACTTCAGCTTGTCCAGGGGGATGAGGAACAGGACCACCGTCATCACGATCACCACGCCGAAGAAGTAGAGGATGATGGGCAGTACCGAAACATCCGGGGAAGGAATGCCTTCCTGTTCCACATAGACCTTCTGCCGGGTCGCCGTGGCGATGGTCAGGGCCAGCGCGGCCGCCATCGTGACGGCGCTCCAGAGGTAGGTGGTCAGCTTGCCTTTCACGGGCGCTCCTGCCGGCGGATAACGGTCCAGCTCTCCGGCGAAAAATCCGAGGTGTCCACGACGATGTGCGTTACGATGAGGCCGGGGAATACGCCGGCGAGCGCATCGATGTCAACCGGCTCGAAGCGGCGTTCGTTGTCATAGTAGGCTTCCTCGGTGACGGCGTTGGACTCCGAGGTCTCTGGATTCCGGTCGCGGAGCCGGGCGAGGGCCACCTCGCGCGGACTCACCGTTTCCAGGATGACGAACGGGACGTGATGACGGGCCGCGACGGCCGCGGCTTTCTCCCGCAGGGCAGCGGTGATAAAGGTGGCATCCAGGATGAGGCAGTTCGCTTCGGGCAATAGTCTATCCGCCCGGGAAAAGAGTTCGCCGTAGACCCGCGTCCGTTGGGACATGTCCCCGCCGATTTTCGTATCGAAGATATCTTCACCCTTCAGCAATTCCCGGCGGATGGCATCCGTCCGCAGTATGGCGCAGTTTTTCTCCCCGGCTACCCGATTGACTACCGTGGACTTGAGCGTGCAGGGCAGCCCGCAGGAAATGAGGAGGA
>CAZPSP010000273.1:0-2057 GCA_964589285.1 uncultured Dehalococcoidaceae bacterium
GAATGGTGAAACCAGCCATCGCTAAACCGTGTACGACGCCGCGAGTTCCGCGTAGCCGCTCGCCGTTCGAGCGATGCGCTCTTTCTCCGCCGCTGGGATGAACTCGTCGTCGTACTGGAAGCAGTTGACCTTGAAGCGCACGCAGGCGCGGTAACACTTGTAGAAATTGAGCAGTTCCAGCAGGCCGGTATCGCCGCTGGATGCAACGTAGGCATCGATAAACAGGCCGGAGAGGTCCCGCCGCTCGTACCGGTCCAGGTCCATGGCGAGGAAGGCGATGTCCGCCGCAGTATCGATGTAGCGGAGTCGGTCGGAAAACTCGATGCAGTCGTAAATGCAGATGCCGTCGCTGAAGCAGACATGGGCGGCGTGGAGGTCGCCGTGGCAGTCGCGGACATGGTGTTCCGCGACGCGCCGGTGGAAGAGGTCAGCCTTGTTCGTGTAAAAATCGCGGGCGAAAGACGTGATGCGGTCGAACATCTCGACGGACACGAGATCGCCGATGTGTTTTTCCGTCTGCGTGAAATTCTCTTCGACGTTGTGGATGACGGAATCGATGCCGCCGATCTCGTCGATGACGCCGCCGGTCGCCGCATGGGCGTGGAAGTCCGCCAAACGGGCGGCCACCCGCCGTATCATCTCCTCCGTCACCCTGCCCTGCGGCAGGAGGACGTCCATCATGGCGTCGCGGGGGAGCACCCGCATCTTGACGGCGTATTCCTCGATGTCTCCTGTGCCGCCGATGACGAAGCGGCCGCCGTCACCGGTAACCGGCACGACGCCGAGGTAGGCATCGGGGCAGAGCCGCTGGTTGAGCTGGACTTCCTTTTCACAGAGCGCACGCCGTTTGTCCAGCGTGGAGTAGTCCAGGAAGCCGAAGTCCACCGGTTTTTTGACCTTGTAGACAAACTCTCCCGCGACGAACACGTAGGAAATTTGCGTCTGTATGAGTTCGACCGCAGCGGGCTTTTCCGGGTATGCCCGGGGGTCGAGCAGCGCCTGTACCAGGTCCGGCAGTTGGGACATCGTTCCGGCTCACCTTTCACGAGACGCGGGAGACGGAGGATGGCGGACGTTACTTCTTGCCGGCCTTAGCCTCAGCCGGTCTCTGTTCTTTTTCTTTCCTGGCGTTTTTCAGGTGCTTGTGCCAGGCCACCCTGCGAGTCTTGTTCATAGATATAACTATACCGTAAAAGGGAGGGTAAACGCCAGTGGGATGAGAAGTTAAAAGTCAAAGGTCAAAAGTCAAAAATGGTCGATGAAGAGTTACGAGTGCCAGCGCCCGCTCTTGCTGAGCCTGTCGAACCGTGAAGCTCTCAGACCGCGTTTCCTTTGGCCGCTTTTTGGATCACCGCTCGTTCACCCAGCGGGCAAACCGTTCGAAGGAGCGGTCGTAGGTGCGCTCGATGTCGTCCGGGAAGACGCAGGCGGGCAGTTCATTCATGGCGAGATGGTATTGGATGCACTCGCAGCACTTGCCCTTGCGCGGGCAGGGTTCGTAGGTGCAGTTGCATTTCGATTTGTTAGCTTGTATGTTACAGTCCATCTATAATCCTCCATGGACAGTATACCAGAGACGTAGGGCGGCTCCCGCATCGCGGCAGCCGCCGCTAAAATGGCTACAGCCTGCTCACGTTAACCGGGTAGCGCGGGCATCTTGCCTGTGGTATCCCCCTCACTTCAGGCGCTTTGCCATCTCGTAGTAGTGGATGACCGGGCCGCCACTAATGGAGCGGAAGACCTCCTGCCGGACGGCGTAGCCTCGGGCTTCCCAGAACGTTCTCGAACCGAGCGCGCCGGACAGATCAACCTCCGGCACCCCCCGTTCGCGGGCGTTCCGTTCCAGGTGTTCGACGATGGTCTTGCCGATGCCCTGTTCCTGGCAGTCAGGTTCGATGAACACCCGCCGGATGTGGGCTTCACGGATGGTGCCGGTGCCGATGATTTTTCTGTCCCGCTCCGCCACGATGATATGCCCGTTCGCGGCGTCATCCAGCAGCTTCTGCCGCGGGTGGTAGTCCTGGAAGAACCTGATGACCTCCGGGGAATAGTCCGGC
>CAZPSP010000274.1:0-2032 GCA_964589285.1 uncultured Dehalococcoidaceae bacterium
GCCGTCTCCTTGATCGTGGCTGAATGTAATGCCGGGACATGGATGGAGAGATGAACTAAGCGGAGCGCGAGGGGAGGTGGGACCTTTGACCTTTGACTTACCTGTTACAAAAATCTTCCAGCCCGCACGCATTGCACCCCGCCGTCCGGCAGTCCGGCGTCTCTGCCCCTTCACGTGAACGCTCATACTCCCGCTTCAGGAACTCCACCGATACCCCCGCGTCGATATGCGACCACGGCAGCACCTCGTCGAGAGGCCGCTCCCGGTGCGCGTAGAACCCCGGCTCCAGCCCCGCCTCGTCGAACGCCCTGAGCCACGTCTCGAAGGAAAACCGCTCCGACCATCCGTCGAACGTGCACCCCATCTCCCACGCTCGCAGGATGACCGTCCCCAGCCGCCGGTCTCCCCGCGCCAGCACCGCCTCCAGCAGGCTCACATTGGGGTCGTGCCAGGACAGCCTCATCCCTTTCTGGGAAAGCCCCCGCTGCAGTATCTCCTGCCGCCGGTCCAGTGTCTGCCGGTCGATCTGCGCGCTCCACTGGAACGGCGTGTGCGCCTTGGGCACGAACGTCGCCACGGAGATCCGCAGCATCGGCTTGCGGTTGGCGGCCCGCCGTCCTTCCTCCCGGACCCGCTGTACAAGCGCTACAATCGCTGTCACGTCCTCTTCGGTCTCGGTTGGTAGTCCAACCATAAAATAGAGCTTAAGGCCCGTCCAGCCCCGCTCAAAGGCCGTACCGGCCGTTTCCAAAAGCTGCTCGTCCGTAATGGTCTTGTTGATGGCCCTTCTGAGACGTTCCGACCCGGCTTCCGGCGCGAACGTCAGCCCGGTGCGGCTCTTCGTCGGCAGCGATTCCACCAGCCGGATGGAAAAATCGTCCAGCCGCAGGCTCGGCAGTGAAATGGACAAGTTTGGATGCTCTGAAGCCAGCTTCTTGACCAGGACGTCCACGCCGGTGTAATCCGACGTATTCAGCGATACCAGCGAGACCTCTTCGTACCCGCAATTGGCTATAAGGTCGCCCGCTGCCTTGATGATCTCTTCGTGCGGCCGCTCCCGCACCGGACGGTACAGCATCCCGGCCTGGCAGAACCGGCAGCCGCGTGAACAGCCGCGCTGGATTTCGATGGCCCCGCGATCATGTACCACCTCGATGAACGGCACCACCGGGTCCGTCACCGGGGCGGGCAGGGCAGCGACGATCCGCCGCCGTATAACAGCCGGCACGCCGTCCTCCCGCGGCTCGATGGACTCCACGGTCCCGTCGCCGTTATACTTGACATAATAAAGAGACGGAACGTAAATCCCATCGACTTCCGCCAGCTTCCGCAGCAGTTCCCGCCGCCCGCTACCAGCCTCGGCGCGGTACACGTCCAGGAACTCTTCGATGACCTCTTCCCCGTCTCCGATGACGAAAGCATCGATGAAGTCCGCCATCGGCTCCGGATTAAGACAGCACGTCCCCCCCGCGATGACGAGCGGATGAAGCTCGCTCCGTTCCGCCGCCACCACCGGTATCCCCGCCAGGTCGAGCATGTTGAGCACGTTCGTGTAGGTCAGTTCGTACCCCAGTGAAAACCCGATGATGTCGAATTCCGCTACTGCCTTTTTGCTCTCCAGGCTGTACAGGGGAATGCCCCGCTCCCGCATCAGGGCTTCCATGTCCGTCCACGGCGCGTAGACGCGCTCCGCCAGCACGTCCTCCTGGCGGTTCAGGATATCGTAAAGGATCGGGATTGCCATGTTGGACATGCCTATCTCATACGTTTCCGGGTAGGCGAGGGCTATCTTGATGGGAATTGAGTCCCAGTCTTTGATGACGGCGTTCCATTCCCCGCCGGTATAGCGCGCGGGTCGGTTCACCTGGTGCAGCAGTTCATTGGTCAGCAACGCATTTCCTCCATGTGGTCAACCTTACAATTATACGGGCACCGCGGACACAGCGGCAAGAATGCACCTGCACCCATCGGGTGGGACCGGCGTCCCTGCCGGTCCGCGTTACATGGAATGAACCTGGCATTGATAAGGTTT
>CAZPSP010000275.1:0-2022 GCA_964589285.1 uncultured Dehalococcoidaceae bacterium
TACCCGGTTTTTCACAGACCAAAGTCTCCAAACCCGGAGAGTATAGCGGATACTCGGAGGAAGTATACGACGGGTGGAAAAGGTTTTCTCAGTATGTGCCTGTTCGCGATGGCACAAAGCTTGCCGTAGATATCTACCGTCCGACAACGGGGGGCATAGTCACAAATACACCGCACCCCGTGATCTTTGTTTTTACTCCGTATAGGCGGGCTTATTATAACACATCAGGAACGCTCATCCTGGCAGCGGAAATCGATTTTCGTGCTCAAGGAGGGCTCGTAAGCATGACCAGGTATGGTTATATCGTTGCTTACGCCGATGCGAGGGGAACCGGAGCCTCTTTTGGTTTCCGAAAGGCGACCAACAACCAGGTTGAGGCTTTGGATGCCCGTGACATTGTAGAATGGTTGGGATCTCAACCGTGGTCAACTGGCAAGGTAGGTATGACCGGCTGCTCTTATGTAGGACAGACAGTCGTTGAAGCTATCAGAAACTATCCATCACATCTGGCCGCGGCAATGCCTGGTTGCACTGATTTCAATGCTTATGATGCCAAAGGACGAGGCGGTTTGGTCAGAGGCCCTTCGTCACCGGACGCTCCCTATACTGCAGACCTCGTAAGCGCTCCCGTTGATGAAGATGATGCGGATAAGACTTTATTGAAAGCAGCTGTCGAGGAACATAAGAACAACACACCACAATTCCCTTTTCTGAATTCTCTTCCATATCGGGATAGCTGGTCAAGCGCGGCTGAAAGTTATTGGTGGCAGGAAGTGAGTGACAGCAACTACATGAACGAAATAAAACTTTCCAACGTTCCAATATATGGTTATGGCGGGTGGAACGATCTCATGAGGCGGGATACCATGACCATGTTTGCGAACTGGCCTAACCCCAAAAAATTTCTTGTTGGTCCATGGCCGCACTGTGGTTACTCACAGGACACAACTTTTAATCTTCTCAAAGAACTCCATAGATTTTTCGATTATTGGTTGAAAGATATCGATAACGGGGTCATGGAAGAACCGCCTCTCTATCACGCTGTTGTGAACGCTCCGGCAGGAGCAGATTGGCGATTTACTGTTGATTGGCCTCCCGTTGATGTCAAACAGGTTACGTATTTCCTTAAGGAAGGTTCGTCGGGAAGCGCATCATCTGTGAACGATGGCAGATTAAATTCAGTTCCACCTTCCGACAACACCGCAAAAGATACATATGCTGCTGATTACTCTATTACCACAAACATCGACTGGTACGCGGGTCTGCCGCGCCCCATGGGAACAGTCATAGATCAGAAAGGTCTTACGTATACTACCGATCCTCTGGAAAAAGACCTCATTGTGAAGGGGCATGGCATGGCGACCCTCTGGATTTCATCAAATAACCCTGATGCTGCTTTCTGGGCGATACTCGAAGATGTCGATCCTGACGGAAACTCGTATGTAATAGCTGATGGACGATTGCGAGCCTCACTGAGGTCTATCCAAGATGCCCCGTATAATTTCCTGGGGCTTCCTTGGCATCGAGCATATCAAGCGGATGAGCAACTTCTCACCCCCGGCCAGGTTGTTCGGCTTGATATAGATATTTTACCGACAACACATATATTTAAGGCAGGACATCGTATCAGGCTTGCGATTACCAATATCATAGGAGGTATGTTTGTTAATCTGCCGAAATATGACCCGCCTTCTACAATATCCCTCTACCGCAATAAGGTGTATGCATCAACCCTAACTCTCCCGGTCATCGCAAAATCATCTGTGTTTGCCGGTACCGTAAAACTCAAAGACTATTCAGGTTCTGCAGACCTCTATACTTCTCCGACGGCTATTTATATTAATTACGACGGCAAGTGGCTCAAATGGGACACCGAGAGAAACTGGACAGCCGGAGTAACCGAACACTTCAGGGGCAGAAGCGCTCTGGGACCACTCAATGTTGTTGTGAATAACAACAGTAAGGCTGCTTTTGTTGCCCAGGCAAATGGCACCGGTGTTCATTTCGAGGGAGTGGCAAAGT
>CAZPSP010000276.1:0-1957 GCA_964589285.1 uncultured Dehalococcoidaceae bacterium
AGGGTGTGATGGATTTGTCCGCCCTACGGACTGGAGCACTCCCTTTTGCTTGACGGTACATTCTTAACGAAGGCAGAAAATAGTCTTCTCCTTGACTGGATCCTGAACCGAGTTCAGGATGACTATGGTGGGAGGCGGGATTAGTGCGGTGGTCCGTAAGAGGTTCAATTAATCTGCTTTACGGCCAGAAATAGATATTCATCGATTATGGATCCTGAACCGAGTTCAGGATGACGCTGTGGGGACGCGCAGGCTTTCGTGCCCGCGGACCGGCAGGGACGCCGGACCTACCCTGTGGCGTGTTCGTGAATGGGTGTGAAGCTGTTGACTTTTTCCCCTGTAAACCATGTTCTGATTTTTGCATTTGGTGATTTACCAGACTCTTTTGACAGGAAACGCGAAAATCGTTATAGTAGAGAGGGTGGTTTTCCGAATCATTTTTTCTCTTTACCCCCCTTCACGTATCGCCGTACCGGCGAGTGACTGCGGATAAACTACGACGAGGAGGCAAGTCGTTCATGGATAAAGTTGTGTCCAGCCTTGAAGAGGCGATCGCGGATGTCAAAGACGGCGCGATGATCGCAATACCCGGCTTCTTTGCCTGCGGCGTCCCCCGGGCGCTCCTGCAGGCCCTTATCAAGAAAGGCACCAAGGACCTGACGCTCACCTGCGGCTGCGGCCCGCTGCTCGGCGCGGCCGAAGAACTGAAGCAGCTTACCGTTAACGGTCAGTTGAAAAAGGTCGTCGATTCCTACGGGCTGTTCCGCTCTGCCAGCAAGGGCGCGCAGGACCCGTTCGAGCAGGCTGTCAGGGCTGGAGAAATCGAATTTGAAGTCTACCCAATGGGCACCATGGCGGAGAAATACCGCTGCGGCGGCGCCGGCATCGGGGCCTTCTACGTGGAGACCGGTATCGGTTCAGTGGTGGAAGAGACAGTTGTCACCAACATCGAGGCCAACCGCGCGCCCAAGGAAACCAAGATCATCGGCGGCAAGAAGTACGTCCTCGAGTATTCCCTGAGGCCGGACTTTGCGTTCGTCCACGCATTCAAGGGCGATCGTGAAGGCAATCTCCGGTACGCCAAGACGGCGCGGAATTTCAACCATGTGATGGCGACGGCGGCGAAGACGACAATCGCCGAGGTCGAGAACATCGTCGAACCCGGAGAGATAGACGGTGATGACGTGCATACCCCCGGCATTTACGTGCACCGCATGGTCAAGGTCGAGCGTCCCAAGTTCGCCATAACGATCGATTAATCGAGGAGGATGAATAGATGTCTCCAAGTGTGAAATTTGAAGGAATGCCCAGGGAGATGATCGCCCTGCGGGTAAGCCGTGAAATACCGGAAGGAAGCTACGTTAACCTGGGGATCGGCATCCCGACCCTAATCAGCAACTGGATCGAAGGAAGAGAGATTTGCCTGCAGTCCGAGATCGGCATGCTCAAGACGGGCGCGCTGGCCTTCGGAGACGATGTAAACCAGGACCTGATCAATGCCAGTTGCCAGGCGGTCACTGAACTGCCCGGCACCGCCTACTTCGATATCGCCGAATCGTTCGGGATGATTCGCGGCGGGCATATCGATATTGCTGTGATGGGCGCGCTCCAGATCAACGACCGCGGCGACTATGCCGGCTGGTCCAATCCGGCCAGAGGCTTGTTCGTCGGCAACATCGGCGGATCCATGGACCTTTGCGCCGGGGCCAAGAAACTCTTCATCGCCATGGAGCACGTGACCCGTAACGGGGACTACAAAATCGTTAAAGAACTTACCTATCCGGCTACAACGGTCGGCAAGGTAGCCATGTTGTTTACGGACCTCGCGGTCATCGAGGTAACGCCGGAAGGCATGGTGCTCAAGGAAGTCATGGCCGGCCTGACCGCCGAGGACGTCCAGTCCGTCACGGAGCCGAAGCTCATCGTCAGCCCGGACCTGAAGGAAATCGAGTTCTAG
>CAZPSP010000277.1:0-1935 GCA_964589285.1 uncultured Dehalococcoidaceae bacterium
GCACCAACTGCGGGCCGCGGTTCACCATCATCGCGGACATTCCCTACGACCGCCCGAATACGACGATGCGGAAATTCACGATGTGCCCGGCGTGCCAGAAAGAGTATGGAGATCCCCTCGACCGGCGGTTCCACGCCCAGCCGAACGCCTGCCCGGTGTGCGGGCCGAAGCTGGAGCTTCTGGATAGTGCGGGGAAGGCAGTCTGTTTCAACGATATTGAGGATAAATCCCCCTTAATCCCCCTTTACAAAAAGGGGAGACAAGAAAGGGAGACTCTCCCGACTGACGCTATTTCCCAGACAAGCAAATTACTCAGGCAGGGCAGGATAATCGCGTTGAAAGGCCTGGGGGGATTCCTGCTGGCCTGCGACGCAACGAACGCGGACGCGGTGAACACGCTGCGGGAGCGGAAAAAGCGACCGGCCAAGCCCTTCGCGGTGATGCTCGGTTCCATCGAGGAAACCCGGCAGCATTGCCGGATTTCCGATGAAGAAGAAGCACTGCTGCAGTCGCCGGGCGGTCCCATCGTCCTTGTGCCGTGGCGGGAAGAGAGCGCAATCGCCCGGGCGGTGGCTCCGGGGCTGAAATACCTCGGGGTGATGCTGCCGTACACTCCCCTGCACCACCTGCTCTTGCATGACACCGGCCTTCCTTTAGTTATGACAAGCGGCAACCTCAGCGAGGAGCCGATAGCCAAAGACAACGACGAAGCACTGAAGCGACTGGGAAACATCGCCGATTATTTCCTCGTCCACGACCGGGACATCTACTCACGGTACGACGACAGCGTGATGACCGTGGAACTGGGGACGCCCCGCTACGTACGGCGGGCGCGCGGTACCGCCCCGTACCCGATTAAACTGCCGGAAACGGGAAAGCAGGTCCTCGCCTGCGGGGCGGAAGAGAAGAACACCTTCTGCCTGACGCGGGACAATTACGCTTTTGTCAGCCAGCACGTCGGGGACATGGAGAACCTGGAAACGCTGGAACATTTCAGCGAGACCATCGATTTGTATAAAAAGCTTTTCAGAACCGAACCGGAACTCATCGCCTGCGATATGCACCCGGAGTACCTGCCGACCAAGTATGCCGGAGAGATGGCGGAAAATACCGGATTGCCGCTTGTGAAGGTCCAGCACCACCATGCGCACATCGCGGCGTGCCTGGCGGACAACGGCATCGATGAAAAGGTCATCGGGGTATCGCTGGACGGCACAGGCTACGGGACGGACGGGCGTATCTGGGGCGGCGAATTCCTGGCGGCGGACTGCGCCGGCTTCGAACGACTGGCCCACCTGGAATACCTGCCGTTGCCGGGCGGCGCGCAGGCCATCAAGCGGCCGTACCGGGCGGCCGCCGGGTATCTGCAGGCGCTGGAGATAGATACGGACAGCCTGCCGTTCCTGGATGGGACAGATAAAGCGGAACTCGACATCATCCGCGAGCAGGTCGATAAGAAAATCAACACGCCGCTGACTTCCAGCATGGGGCGGCTGTTCGACGTGGTGGCGGCGATGACCGGTATCCGCACCGTTGTTCAATATGACGCCCAGGCGGCCATCGACCTGGAAACCGCCGCCGCCACCCTGCCCGATGAGGACGGTGTGTACCCGTTCACCACCGGGACGGAGAATGGCATAACAGTCATCCGTCTGCGGCACCTGCTGGCGACCATCGCCCACGAGGTACGCAGCGAGACCCCGGCGGCGGTCATCGCGGCGAGGTTCCACAATACCGTTGTAGAGATAACATATACTTTATGTAAATTGATTAACGAAAAGACCGGCCTGAAAAGGGCGGCATTGAGCGGCGGCGTTTTTCAAAATCGGCTATTATTAAGTAAGACAGTACAACGACTCGAGTCCGCCGGGTTCCGCGTGTATACCCACCGGCAGGTACCCTGTAACGACGGGGGCATCTCGCTGGGACAGGCGG
>CAZPSP010000278.1:0-1932 GCA_964589285.1 uncultured Dehalococcoidaceae bacterium
TTATCGACCGGGCTAACGTCGTCGTTATGCGCTCAATGACGAAAGACTACGGCCTCCCCGGCCTTCGCCTCGGGTACGCGGTTGCCCGTCCGGAGATTATCGAGACCCTGCGCATCGTGCTGCCGCCCTGGAACGTGAACGCCCCCGCCCAGGAGGCGGGCCTGTTCGTCCTGGACCGTGACGACTACCTGGAACAGACGCTTTGCCAGTTGAACGAGGCGAAGGACTACCTCGTCCGCGAGTTGACCCGCCTGGGATTCACCGTATGCCCCTCGGAGGCGAGTTTCTTCCTGGTCCGCGTCGGCCACGCGGCGGAGTTTCGCCTCTCTCTGCTGAAAAAAGGCCTGATGGTCCGAGACTGCGCGTCCTTCGGCCTGCCGGCGTATGTCCGCCTGGCGCCGCGCTCCCTGCCGGACTGTGAAAAACTGGTCGCCGCCATGGCGGCTGTTATGAAAGGTTCCGCCCGATGATTTTCTCTCTGCGTGCCGCTATAATGGGGAAAAATGGTTGAGGTACGAATCGAATGAACGACGCACGTAATAATCAAGCTGTGCAGGACATTCTGGCGGGACTCGACGTGGACATGGTCGGCGTTGCCCGCATCGAAGATATTGAAAACTCCGAGGTAGCGAAACAGGCCCTGGACCTGCTGCCCTTCTGCCGTTCCATCGTGGCATTCGCCATGGAGATATGGCCGGAGTTCCTCGATCTTACTGTTCCGCACCGCATGGCCGGCGCGCCGAAGATGAACGACCTCCTCGACCGGCACAAGAACTACCTGCGCGGGCGTTTAATTCGTGCTGCTTATGATGTTGCCAAAGAATCCCGGAAACAAGGCTTTAAAGCCCTTCCCATGCCGGGAGAAGGCCCTTCCGTCGATAATCGTTTCCTTAAGGCGATAATCTCTTACAAGGAAGCCGCCCGCCTTGCCGGTCTCGGAGACCTGGGCATGAGCGGCCTGCTGGTAACGCAGCAATACGGCCCCCGGGTCCTTCTCAACATCTGCCTCACCGAAGCTGATTTAGCCTCCACCGCCCGTGATGAGGCCGCCGCCTGCCGCTACTGCAACATCTGTGTTTTTAAGTGCCCTGCTCGTGCCGTCGGCTACCCCAAACGGGACGCTGGCGAAAAGTATGCCGTCAACGCCTTTGCCTGTTCCCAATACGTCACGAGCGCCGGGGGCTGCTCCGAATGCATGCGCGTCTGCCCCGTGGCCTCCCCGAAATATGGTTAATGAAGAGGGCCGTATGGCCGGAAATTACCTGTAGTTAAGTAAGTCTTATTGGAGAGAAAGTACGGATCTCTCTCCGAATAGCCGATATCGGGTGGGACCGGCGTCCCTGCCGGTCCGCGGGCACGGAGGCCCGCGCTACCCGAAGGCTGTATCCTTTCCCGTCTCCCTCTTTCGTAAAGGGGGATTAAGGGGGATTTAATGAACCCGTCAGAAACAATCACTGAATACTACAGGAGTAAAAATGGACTTACTTAACCGGACCATCGCGGCCATTCAGCCGCTTGACAACACAGCCATGGAGGCTGCACGTACCCGCCAGGCGGACCTCACCAAGCCCGCCGGCAGCCTCGGCCGGCTGGAAGACCTTTCTATCCAGCTCGCCGGGATTCAAGCCAAGGCCAGCCCCGCCATCGAGCAGAAGGCCATGTTCACCCTCGCCGGCGACCACGGCGTCGTGGCGGAAAAGGTCGGCAACTGGCCCCAGGAGGTCACCGCTCAGATGGTGATGAACTTCCTCCACGGCGGCGCCGGCATCAACGTGCTGTCCCGCCTCATCGGCGCCCGCGTCGTCTTCGTCGATATGGGCGTCGCGTCCGACCTCCCGCCCCATCCAAACCTTGTAGTCAAAAAAGTGGACTACGGCACGAAGAACATGTGCCTCGGCCCGGCCATGACGGAAGCCCAGGCCGTGCAGTCCC
>CAZPSP010000279.1:0-1924 GCA_964589285.1 uncultured Dehalococcoidaceae bacterium
GCCTGTCCATCAACCTGACCAGCTGCGATGTCCGGGTGGACGGCGTCATCATGGAGCTGACGTTCAAGGAGTACGAACTCCTCAAGCTGCTGGCCGCCACACCCGGCCGCGTCTACACCCGCGAGGCCCTGCTGGACAAGATATGGGGTTATGACTACTTCGGCGGCGACAGAACCGTGGACGTCCACATCCGGCGGCTGCGCAGCAAGATAGAAGAAGGCGGCCGCACCTTCATTGAGACCGTGAGGAACATCGGCTACCGGTTCAAGGCGGAATAGCTCCAGCACCATACACCCTCCCTCCCAAGCCATAGACACTCCTGATACTATTTATTATGAAGGACAATGTATCAAAGGAGGTGATATATGGTAACGGACCAATATACGGAAAAGCGTCTTAACCGGCTGCGGGTCTGGAACCTCGTCGTCGGTCTCGTCCTGGCAATCGAGGCAGCCCTTATGGCATTTCTCACCAATGATTTCTCTCTCCCCGTAAATGCCACCTATCTGGCCGGACCGCCGGGGACCATGCCGGAACTGACCCATCTCTTCGATATCCCCACCGGCTGGGGTGTGTTCGCCTTCCTGGCCATATCAGCCCTAGCCCTGTGGCTGATCGCATCGCCCGGTATCTTTTCCTGGTACAGCCGTAACCTGTTGAAGGGCCGCAACTACGGACGATGGATAGAGTATTTCTTCAGTTCCTCGATCATGATCGTCCTCATAGCCCAGTTTACCGGCATCAGCGATATCGCCGCCCTGCTCGCTATCTTCGGCATCAACGCGACCATGATACTTTTCGGCGCGGTCCAGGAGAAGTATGAAACCCCCGGCAAGGCGAGCTTCCTGCCGTTCTGGTTCGGCAGCTTCGCGGGCATTATTCCATGGATCGCCATCGCTATCTATATCTTTGCGCCGGACTGGCAGGTATCTCCGCCGGCCTTCGTCTACGGCATTATTTTTTCACTATTCGTTTTCTTCAACATTTTTGCTATAAATATGGTACTTCAATACAAGAAAGTTGGCCCTTGGCGGGACTACCTGTTCGGGGAAAAAGTATATATTATGTTAAGCCTCACAGCAAAGTCGCTGCTGGCCTGGCAGGTATTCTTCCCGGTCCTGATATCTGACTAATATACTGGTTTCGAGCTAAATCCGGTCTAAAGAGGGGAGGCTGTATAAAATGCCTCCCTTTCTGTTCTTCACCGTAACCTGTTCGTAACATACCCGTAATCCGGCTGTAATACCCCCCGGATAAAATGAAATTAATCTGACATATTCCTGGGGGTACATAATGACTGTCAATGCCGGTGATACTGCCTGGATTCTCATCTCCTCGGCCCTCGTCCTGTTGATGACGCCGGGACTGGCCTTCTTTTACGGCGGCATGGCGCGTCGCAAGAACCTGCTGTCCACCATCATGATGAGCTTCGGCGTCATGGGGCTGGTCGGTACCATCTGGGCGCTCTGGGGATACAGTCTGGCCTTCGGCGACGATGCCGGGGGATTCATCGGTAATCTCAGGTTCATCGGCCTGTCTTCCGTGGGCATGGAACCCTCGGATACCTACGCCACCACGATTCCTCACCTGGCTTTCATGGCTTTCCAGGGTATGTTCGCCGTCATCACCGTCGCGCTGATAACCGGCGCCGTGGTGGAACGCATCAAGTTCAGCTCCCTGCTGGTTTTCTCCGCACTGTGGGTGACGCTCGTGTACGGCCCGGTGGCGCACTGGGTCTGGGGCGGCGGCTGGCTGTTCGATATGGGAGCGCTGGACTTTGCCGGCGGCGCCGTGGTCCACATTAACGCCGGGGTGTCCGCGCTGGCCCTCGTCGTCCTGCTCGGCAAGCGGCGCGGCTTCCGGACGGACGTCATGGAACCGAACAATATCCCGATGGTCGCCCTCGGGGCCGGCCTGCTCTGGT
>CAZPSP010000280.1:0-1896 GCA_964589285.1 uncultured Dehalococcoidaceae bacterium
CTCACAATGACATTCCACGCTTTTTACCCTCTTCCCAGGTATGGCTGGTCGATGGGAAGCTGGACCATTTCCAGGATGTTGACGTTGGCCGGCTGGCAGGCCATATGCACCACCGAGGCGGCGATGTCTTCCGCTTCCATGCAGGGTATATTCATATCACCAGTCTGCATTGAGTCCTGCCGGGTCATACCGGGATGGAGCATGCCGCAAGAGATATTATGGACGCGGCCTTCCAGGGCGATGGTCTCAGTCAGTCCCCGGAGACCGAACTTGGCCGCGGAATAGGCGGCGTTCTCGCTGCGGACGCGGTAGGCGGAGATGCTGCCGATGTTGATGATGCGGCCGCCTCCCTGTTTCTTCATTATTTTGAACGCGGCACGGGCGCAAAGGAACGGCCCGCGCAGGCTGGTGGCGATGAGATTGTCCCAAGTCTCGGTAGGGAAGTTCTCGAACGCGTGCGCCCCGAACATGCCGGCGTTGTTGACCAGGAGGTCCAGCCGCCCGTAGCGCTCCATCAGCTTATCGAAGACGTTGGCGACCTGGGCTTCATCGCGGACGTCCATGGGCACGGTCAGGGCTTCGGAACCGGTTTCCCGGACAAGTTCGGCGGTTTTTTCCAGAGCTTCCGCGCTCCGCGCGGCAAGGACGAGTTTGGAGCCTTCCCTGGCGAGCGCGACGGCCATCGCTTTGCCGAGGCTCCGGCTGGCTCCAGTGACGAGGGCGATCTTACCTTCGAGTTTTTTCATTGATTCATACTCCGAAAATGTATTCGGGTATATCTTCTTACAGGAACGTACAGGGAGTCAATAACAGCAGAAGAAAATCGATAGCATTACGATTTGACCATTGACAATCTTATTGGGATGTAACACAATGTGTTACGTAAGCAGAAAAAGAAAATGAGATATCCGGCAGACTTGAAGCTAGAATGGGATGATGACAATATCGAGCACACTGCGAGGCACGGTGTCAGTCCGGATGAAGTGGAGCAGGTCTGCCGGAACGACCACTTTATTAAAAAGGACGCTGGAACCATAGGAAAAACGAACGTTACATCATAGCCGGTATGACAGATAGTGGAAGATACCTCAATGTAGTGATCGAAAAACTGCATGGGAAAAAATTTAGACCTATTACCGCTTTCGTAATGAGTGAGAACTATAAAAAGAGCTATCGACGTAGAATACGCAGGCAAGGGAAACAATAGTATGAACAAGGAAGAACAACAACCAAATAATATGTCCCCGGAAGAAGAACGGAAATACTGGGAAGAGAGGGGACCGCTGGCCCCGGGTTCGCGGTTTAAAATGGTCCCAGTAGATGATAAACGGGAACGCTGCTCTTCTTTTCTTACCATAAGAATGACCGGCGAAGAACTCACACAATTGCGAGATATAGCTAAAACTCAAAATATGGGACCGTCGACATTCGTTAGGCAGATTGTCAGAAATTTACTGGCGGCTCTTAAGCCCCCTGAAAGTCAGCCAGCAGCGAACTTTAATGCCGCCTTGCAGCAGGTATTCGAGAAACTGCTTGAACGTTCCCCTGAACTCGAACGGAAAATCGCGACCAACTATTCAACCGGATCCGAAAAAGAAAAACAAACACAGTTCCTAATCATGGATGCTGCGCAGACCAAGTCTCTCGAAGATTTAAGTTACGAAGTAGTGTCGGCGCTGGTGGAATCGGTCAACCCCACTATGAGAGTTATAACCCCGGCGGACAGTCACTATGACGCCGTGAAAACGGCGCTGGAAAATCCGAACAAATAGAAAGAAAGAGCCGATGGTCCGAGAGGTTTCCCTAAGTAGTGTCACTGGACCTCGGATCAAGTGCGGGATGTGATATGTGCCGACCTGCCTTTTTCTGGCATGGCCGGGAATAGAGTGCCTGGCG
>CAZPSP010000281.1:0-1893 GCA_964589285.1 uncultured Dehalococcoidaceae bacterium
AGGATGATCCTTCGACAGGCTCAGGATGATCCTTCGACAGGCTCAGGATGAGCGGGGTGCGTTGAGGCTTTGAGATGAGTGAGGCGGAGATGGATTCCCGATCGAGCCGGGAATGACACAGGCTTGGAATTACCTACGGCTATTCACAGGAGAGGCTTGAATATGGTAAAATAAACTTTGTTTTGCATTCAAGGGCGGCATGGCGAACATCGGGATATTGACCATCAGCGATAAAGGTTCCGCGGGCACGCGGGCGGACCTGAGCGGACCGGCGCTCCGGGAAGAAATGGAGTCGGCGGGTCACACCGTCGTCGAGTATGATATCGTTCCCGATGAGAAGGACGTCATCGCCGGGAAGCTGCGGCAGTGGGCCGACGGCGGGGACATCGATATCATCCTGACGACCGGCGGGACAGGGCTGGCGAAGCGGGACGTGACGCCGGAAGCGACGCTGGCGGTGATGGACCGGGAAGTGCCGGGACTGGCCGAGGCGATGCGGGCGAAATCGATGGAAAAGACGCCGATGGCGATGCTGAGCCGGGCGGCGGCCGTGCAGCGGAAGGACTGCCTTATCATCAACATGCCGGGCAGCCCGAAGGCCGCGCGGGAATGCCTGGAAGTGGTATCGCCCGCGCTGGCCCATGCGGTGGAGATAATCAAGGGAGAGGTCACCGAGCACCCGGTCACCCAGGGATGACGGGGCAGAGATATGCGCATCGATGTGCTGACGCTCTTCCCGCACCTTTTTGAGGGGCCGTTCGGTTACGGCATCTTCAAGCGGGCGGCGGAGCAGGGGCTGGTCGACCTCAGGGTGCATGATATCCGGGCGTATACGCACGACAAGCACCACACGGCGGATGATTATCCGTACGGCGGCGGGGCCGGGATGGTGATGAAGCCGGAGCCGATATTCGAGGCGGTGGAGGAGATTAACAAGGACGCGCCGGAGACGCGCGTTATTTTAATGACCCCCGGCGGGCGGCTGTTTTCTCAGTCCCTGGCGCAGGAACTGGCTTCAACAAGCCGGTTGACCGTCATCTGCGGCCATTACGAGGGGGTCGATGAGCGGGTCAGCGAGCACCTGGCGACCGATGAGATAAGCATCGGGGATTATGTATTGACCGGCGGGGAAATTCCTGCTATGGTCATAATCGACGCGGTGCTGCGGCTGGTGCCGGGCGTGCTGGGGTCGGAGGAATCGCCACTGGACGATTCGCACGTCAACGGCCTGCTGGAGTACCCGCAGTACACCCGCCCGGCGGATTTCCGCGGGTGGGAGGTACCGGAGGTCTTACTCTCCGGCAACCACGGGGAGATAGCCCGGTGGCGCCGGGAACAGATATTGAGGCGGACGCTGGAGCGCCGCCCGGAACTGCTGGAAAAGGCGGAACTCGACCGTGATGACAGGGAAGTGGTCTCGCGCCTCATGTCCGGCAAGGAAAAAAACAAATAACGGATAGGGAGTCGTAACATGGATGTCTCATCACTCGTCGAGGTACAAAAGAACAAGAAAATTCCTGATATCGCGGCCGGCGACACCGTCAAGGTACACTGCAAGATCATCGAAGGCGACCGCGAGCGGATCCAGGTCTTCCAGGGCGTTGTTATCAAGATAAGCAAGGGCGGCGCCGGGGCCAGCTTTACGGTGCGGCACGTAGCCTCCGGCATCGGCGTGGAGCGCACGTTCCCGTTCCTTTCCTCCAATGTGGACAAGGTGGAAATCGTGCGGCAGGGCAAGGTGCGGCGTTCGCGGCTGTACTATCTACGCGGTCTGAGCGGCAAGGACGCCCGGCGCAAGATCAAGCGGGTGGAACGCAAGTCCCGCGTTGTTGACGAAACGCTGGTGGCCGAGCCGGAAGAAGAGCTGAAGCCCGAGGACGTGGCGATGTCCGA
>CAZPSP010000282.1:0-1877 GCA_964589285.1 uncultured Dehalococcoidaceae bacterium
GGTTGCGAGTGCGGGTTTCGCCGGGATGGTTACTCCCGGATCGATAGCCATTGCCAGCCAAAGCGGCACGCTGGCAGCCAGCATTATCCAGAACGCCGGGAGGCGCGGCCTTGGCCTGAGCAAGTTTGTCAGCACCGGTAATGAAGCGACCACCCGCATGGAAGACTGCCTGGAATACTTCGGACAGGATAAATCGACCAAGATAATTGCTGTTTACATCGAGGGTCTTCGGGAAGCGCGGCGCTTTTACGACCTCGCTAGAAAAATCACTCCCCACAAGCCCATCATCGCAATGAAGTCCGGCGGCACCGGCGAGGCAGCCCGTGCTGCCCATTCCCATACCGGCGCTTTGTCCGGTTCGGACGTTATTTACACTGCAGCATTCAAGCAGGCCGGGGTCATCCGCGTAGAAGACGAGGATGAACTCATGGACGTGGCATTTTTTTTGCAGAACATGCCACTGCCTTCGGGGAACCGCGTTGCCATCCTGACCATGGGTGGAGGTTTCGGCGTGGTCACGGCCGAAGTGTGCGAACGGGAGGAACTGGAAATAGCCCGACTCGAACAGAAGACACTGGATAAACTCACCGGTTTCTTCCCATCTCGCTGGAACCCCGGAAACCCCGTGGACATGGTGGGTGTGCGGGCAGGAGACAACAGTCTTGCCATGCAGCTTTACCGGATCCTCCTGGAAGACTGCAATGTGGATGCGCTTTTCTCCCTTTTACCCCCAATGTACGGGCCACGTCCCGGCATGGAGCTCAAACCGGAACAACTTGAAGCCATGAAGAAACAGGGTGAGAAAGACCTGGCAGAACTCCAGGAACTGATATTTTTACACCAGAAGCCTGTCTCGTTCATCACTCGTATCAGCTTTATGGCGGAAGACAAGCCGCTCCGGAAGAATATCATTCCGGAATACCCCCATCCGCGCCGCGCCGCCCGGGTTTTACGGCACCTGGCACAATACCGCCGTCACCTGAAAGACAGAAATCTGAAGTGAGTATACCCATGCCTGATATGAAAAATGCCGCTGCTACATTACTCAACGAGATTGAAGCCAAAGAGCTTTTAAAAAAGGTTGGTATTCCCGTGGTAGAAACACGGCTGGCGAAGACAAAAGCCGAAGCCGTGGCTTGCAGCAAGGAGATCGGCTATCCCGTAGTGATGAAGATACTGTCGCCGGATATTAGTCATAAGACCGAGGCCGGTGGTGTCAAGCTGAATCTGGTGAATGGTTCACAGGTCGGTAAAGCCTACAGCGAGATGCTGGCATCCGTGAAAGAAAAGGTACCGGACGCGAAAATCGAGGGTGTTTCCGTACAGAAAATGGCCGAGCCGGGCGTGGAGATCATTATCGGGATGAACCGGGATGCGCAGTTTGGACCGGTACTGATGTTCGGGCTCGGAGGTATCTTCGTGGAAATCATGAAGGATGTGTCATTCAGGCTCGTTCCCGTGGCGGGGATAGACGCCGCCGAGATGGTGCGGGAGATCAAGGGGTACGCGCTGCTGACCGGTTACCGGGGCCAGCCGCCGGTGGACGTCAAGAAGCTGGAAAAGCTCATCGTCCAGGTATCTGATTTCATCGAGCAGAACCCGGACGTTGAGGAACTGGACCTGAACCCGGTCATCGCCACTGCGGCCAGCATAGTGGCTGTGGATGCGAGGATCATCCTAAGGTCCATGATGCCATAGGATAATGTAAAAGTCCGCTTGCAAACTCCGCTCCAAGAACCGGTTTCAGGAAAGAAGAGTCCAAGTCAAAGCCCTGTCTGACAGAAGAGTCGAACTGACTAAACCTGAAGTAATAAAATCCATGTGTGTAAATTCCGGTGAAAACAGCTGGTTTAGCCAGGGGACTCGAACCAATAGTT
>CAZPSP010000283.1:0-1865 GCA_964589285.1 uncultured Dehalococcoidaceae bacterium
ACGGGCGAGCCGGTGGTATTCAGCCATGGCTGGCCGCTGAGTTCGGATGCGTGGGAAGACCAGATGTTCTTCCTGGCCTCGCACGGGTACCGGTGCATCGCGCACGACCGGCGGGGGCACGGTCATTCCAGCCAGCCATGGCAGGGCAATGACATGGACACCTACGCGGACGACCTCGCCCAGGTGGTAGACGCCCTCGGGTTGAAGCACGTCATCCACGTGGGGCATTCCACCGGCGGCGGAGAAGTGGCGCGGTACATCGGCCGTCACGGGACCAAGCGGGTGTCCATGGCGGTGCTCATCGGTGCGACCCCGCCGCTGATGCTGAAAACGGACTCCAATTCCGGGGGGATACCCAAAGAGAAATTCGACGAGATACGCAACAACATCCTGAAGGACCGCTCGCAATTCTGGAAGGACTTCAGCATACTGTTTTACGGCTACAACAAGCCTGACGCTCAAGTATCAGAAGGCATCCGCGAGTCCTTCTGGCGGCAGGCCATGATGACCGGTCTTCCGGCCAGCTATTTCTGCATCAAGGCATTCTCCGAAACGGACCATACCGGTGACCTCAAGAAGATGGATTTCCCGACCCTGTTCCTGCACAGCGAGGACGACCAGATCGTGCCATTTGCGAATTCCGCCAGGATAGCGGTCAACCTGGTCCCGGACGGCTGGCTGAAGATTTATCGCGGGGCGCCCCACGGCATGTGCACGACGAACAAGGACGAGGTCAACCGGGACCTGCTGGCGTTCTTCCACGGAGAACCGGTCGGCGAGCGGGGCAGGAAAGAGGCGGTCGGCGCGTTCTGAACAGCAACCGGAACAGCCGGCATCCGTACTTCCCGCATCCCGGCCCGGTAATCAGCCCGTTGCACATACGCGGCATCACCTATTTGCAGTACGTGCCTGCTTTGCTGTAATGTAACCAGCCGGAAAGAGACCGGTATTACGGAGGAGGAGGAAGGACATGCCGTCATTCAAGTGCAAGGACATCGGGATGAAGGACGATTTCGAGGTCAAGGACCCGGACCGTGACGAACTCATGAAGATCGTCGAGCTGCACGCCAGGGAGTCCCACAGCATGCAGGAAATGACCCCGGAGATGAGGGAGAAGATAGAGAAGGCCGTCAAACACTGAGACCTAACGGGAAGAATTACACAAAAGAACGCCGGAGCGGGTGAGTCAGCCCGCTCCGGCGCCTGTCACCGCCGGCGGCTACAGGCCTGCCGGCAGAGTGCCTGCTAAGAGCAGAGTGTATCAAGAATATCCAGTTCCTGCTCCAGGTCGTCATCCCCTATTGCGTCCATCTCGCTCCGGAAGTAATCCCGGAATTCCCGGAAGATCCATTCGTAAGAGTCTGGCACGCTGAGCGGCATGGACTGCCGTTCCCACTGGCTGAGGTAGGAGTACGGTTGAATGATAATGCCCGTTTCCTCGTCCATGCAGGGTTTCCAGCCGCTGCTCTCACGGGCATAGCGGTACTGGTCGCTCGTCCAGTTCTGCATCAGCGCGGCGTACCGGGTCAGCAGGACGGCCTTGCGGATACCGTTGTTCTGGAAGTATTCCGGTTCGACACTGGCCAGGCGGATTTCTTCCACCGCCTCGTCCTGACGTCCGTTCCGGTCTTCGTAGGTGACCTTCAGGAACACATCCTCGTCCGTTTCTGAGGACATCTTGCGCAACTTCAGCAAAACTATGCCGCCGCGCACATCGCCGCTCTCATCGGCCTTCGCAGGAAAGAGGGTATTTATCTTCATCAGGCTGCCGGTGGCCTGGTCCGCTTCCGGGCTGCCGAAGACCTTCTCTATCCGCCAGCCGTCCGAGTAGAGGTCCATGCGCAGGTCGAACACGAGCGGCGTCA
>CAZPSP010000284.1:0-1846 GCA_964589285.1 uncultured Dehalococcoidaceae bacterium
TACCCATTCTTATCAAGGACACACTGGCGAAAAGTGTCATATGAATCTGCGGAGCAGGTAAAAACCTTCTCCTCTCTGAAGTACAAAAATTTCCGGTATCTTTTTACCGGGACTACCTTAACCAATGCGGCCCAGTGGGTGATGCAGGTAACGATCAGTTGGCTGGTCTATGAAATGACCGGATCCGGTACCATGGTCGGAACTGTTAATCTTGTACGTTCAATTTCTGCCGTCGCCATGATCCCTGTTGCCGGATTGTTGATCGACCGGCTTTCCCGCCGCAAACTCCTGGTTTTCAATAATTCCTGGCTCTTTACCATCACGCTGACCATGGGGCTCCTTCTGGTATGCGGACAGAACAGCATCTGGTTCGTTCTCATCTTTTCTTTTCTCGGCGGGTTCGCCAGCGCAATAGATCATTCTCTCAGGCAGGTGCTTGTTTTTGATCTCCTGCCCCGTTCGCACACGCCGAATGGAATGGCCTTAATCCAGACCGGTTGGAGTATCATGCGCTCGGCGGGTCCTGCTATCGGCGGTGTCCTTCTGGCGTGGACGGGCGCCGGCGGCAATTTCATCATCCAGTCCTCGATCTATATCCTGGTCCTGATTACGATCCTGCAAATCAAGTTCCCGGAGAGAACGGTAGCCATCACTGAAACGTCCCCTGTTAAAAACATTAAAGAGGGGATCAACTACATCAAAAAAGAACGTTTGATACAGATTACCATGCTGGTTGGATTCGTCCTCCCTTTACTGGTCGTCCCCGTTTACGTTATTCTGCCGCCGATATACGCTGCTGAAGTCTTCGGCGACAGTACTGGACCGACCCAGGGGTTGCTGATGGCGGCGGTCGGCGTTGGCGGTATCCTGGGAGGATTCGTCACGGCGTCACTCGGGAATTTCCAGAGGAGAGGCCTGCTTCAGTGTTTAGCCATGTTCATGGTCAGCATGTCCCTGATCGGGTTTGCATTGAGCGGTAATCTGCCCCTCTCCCTCTTTTTCCTGGCGCTTTCCGGGTTCTTCGAGATTATCTTCCTCGTTACCAATCAGACCTTGTTGCAGCTTACCATTCCCGATGCGATACGTGGCAGAGTGACCAGCGTGGTGAATCTTAATATGATCCTCTCGCCCGTGGGGAATATGTTAATCGGAGTCGGTTCCGACTTCTTGGGTGGGCCGAAGGAAATCACTATAGTATTTGCCTGTGTTAATGCTGTAGCCATGATATTGTTTATTGCTTTCTCAGCGAGATTGCGAAACTATCGATTGAGCAAAGCCATGAACCGGAAAATCTGACCGGAGTGGCGAAGTTACGCTTCGCTCCACTCCGTCATACGGGCAACTTCTCATCCCGGTCACTTTTGACCTTTGACTTCTGACTTTTGACTTCTTAATCCACCCCTTCGCCCATGAGCTTAACGTACATGTCTTCCAGGGCGGACTGCCGCACGGAGAGGTCTATCAACGCCCAGTCCTTCTCGTTGATGTCACGCAACAATGAGGCAATGCTGCCCACGTCGGACGTGGTGAAGACGTAGTTCTCGCCCTGCTTTTCATAGTCGAGGGCTTCATCTGTCTTGAACACTACCTCGTATTCGCGCTTGCCGAGCTTCTCCCGGATGGCCTCCATCGTATCGCAGATGTAGATGGCGCCGTTCTTCATGACGGCCACACGGTCGCAGATATATTCCACGTGGAAGAGGTTATGGGCGCTGAGGATGACGGTCTTGCCCTCGCTGTTGAGCTTCTTGAGATAGTCGATGATGAAGAAAGAGGTCAGCGGGTCGAGTCCGGAGTTCGGCTCGTCCAGGACGAGGATGTCGGGGTCGTGCAGCAGCGTCCGCGC
>CAZPSP010000285.1:0-1825 GCA_964589285.1 uncultured Dehalococcoidaceae bacterium
GTGTGTAACGCCGATGATGGATTCCCGATTTCTCGGGAATGACACAGGCGGGGTTCAGGCTGATAATTCGTGATGAAGTTGCGCGAGGCTGGGAAACGGAGCCGCGAGCAGGGACGCCAGCGCTGCCCGGTTGTTGTGAGCCGGCGATGGCTGCTATGATGCGGGAGCCGCCCTACGAAATCCACTGCTTGAGACTGGAACGCATCCGTGTGTAACGCCGATGATGGATTCCCGATTTCTCGGGAATGACAAGCCCAAGGACCGGATCAGTGAAACCTGAAAGGATGCCAGGCGGCGATGGATTCCAGCCTGAAGCTGGAATGACGGGGGCTTTCCGCGGGCAGGGACGCCCGCGCTGCCCGGTTGTTGTGAGCCGGCGATGGCTGCTATGGTGCGGGAGCGGCCCTACGAAATCCACTGCTTGAGACTGGTACGCATCCGTGTGTAACCACCTATGATGGATTCCCGATTTCTCGGGAATGACACAAGCGGGGTTTATGCTGATAGTTCGTGATAGAGTTGCGCGTGGCGGGGAAAAAGGAAGACTCGGGGAGGGACGCCCGCGCTACCCGGTTATTATTACGACCACGTATCTGGTAGAGGTTACCACGATGCGAGGCCATCCTACGTGAGTTTCTTACTCATGGTATGTGCAGCATCCCGGTAGCCTATCTCCCGATAAAAAGATGCCGCCCCGGCATTGGCGTCCCAGACCATCAACTCGATCGAACTCAATCCGCGCTCCAAAGCCCATTTTTCAACGGCCGCCATGAGTATACGGCCGATACCAATGCCCCGATGCTCTTCACGGACAATGATATCGGAGATGTGGGCATATGTGCGCTTGACGAGAATGGGGTAGTCCGGCGTCTGCCTGATGGCGGCGTGCAGCATACCAACGACCTTTTTACTTTGCTCCGCCACGAGGACGGCGGCGTCTTTATCCGCAATGATGCCCGCGATAAATTCCGGTCCGCGTGCGTTTTCAACCGGCACGAAAGTATCCGGCTGCAACCGGGCGTGGATCGCATCCGTCTGGTTATATAACTCGTTCAGAGCGCCGATGTCTTCAAGAGTGGCTCGCCGTACTGCTGCTTCTGATGCCATCGCAGTCCTCCAAGAATTTTCTGATTTCTTTCCCGGAACGTAACTCAATCAACCGCGCCTGGTGTGGGATATTGGTCAACAGACGCCGGCGCTTTTCCGGATAGGTACGCCAGGTGCTTATCACATACCGAAAAAGGGAATCCCGCCCGAAAAAACCGTCTTTCCATGTCTCCCGGTTGGTGCCCCACAGCACTTTCCCGGTCACGATGCGTCCGACCGTCCGCCGGAGCAGGCGCCAGAGGATGACCGGCAAGGGAATTTGGAGCCAGACCACGGTGTCCGCCTGCGGCAGGACCAGGTCCTGGATCTCCGCGTAGTTGCCGTCGATGACCCAGCCGTGCAGACAGGCTTCCATGGCAGCGCTCAGGTTGCGGCGGTATTCATCCGACGGTGACGGTTCCCAGCCGGGTTTCCAGTAAATTGAGTCCAGTTCAATATGAGACAGGCCGTAATAGCGGGCCAGTTCCGCGGCAACGGTGGTCTTGCCGGAACAGGACATACCCCAGACAGCGATGCGTTTTCCCGGTTGGTGACTCATTTTCAGTAGAGAATCCAAGTATAGCGGAAGAGCCGAAAATATACAAGCGAGATGCGGGTATCAGCTATCGCAAATATCCCCCTCACCTTAATCCGCTCCAACGAGGTAAGAGGAGACGAGAAAGGGGAGCCGCGAGCAGGGACGCCAGCGCTGCCCGGTTGTTGTGAGCCGGCGATGGCT
>CAZPSP010000286.1:0-1825 GCA_964589285.1 uncultured Dehalococcoidaceae bacterium
GAAGAATGCCGTCCGGTTCCAGCTTGAAAATATCTTGTGCCGGCGTGGTGCAGGGCACCACCGTCACCCGGCAGCCGTGCCGGTTGAGCAGGCGGAGGATGTTGTATTTTAGGCCGCAGTCGAAGGCGATGACGTGCCAGGGCATGTCCGGGGTGTTTTCCCGCCATTCGTAGGCTGTATCGGTGCTTACCTGGTGGACGAAATCTATTTCACCGTAGTTGGGTTCGTTCTTTATCGCCGCGAGGGCTTCCTCCGGGCTTTTCGTCGTGGTGATCATGCCCATCATGACGCCGGCGGAACGCAGCCGGCGGGTAATGGCGCGGGTATCGAGGCCCCAGATGCCGGGCACCTGCTGGGCCGCCAGGTAGTCATGGAGCGAGCGGTTGTTCAAATAGTGGCTGGGCTGGACGCATTCCTCGCGGACCACGAAGCCCCTTACCTGAATTTTGCGGGACTCGTCGTCCTCATCGTTCGTGCCGTAGTTGCCGATGAGCGGGTAGGTGGGGATGAGGATCTGTCCGGCATAGGAGGGGTCGGTGAGCATTTCCTGGTAGCCGGCCATGCTGGTATTGAAAACGGTCTCGCCGATGGTGTCAACCTCGGCCCCGAAGGACCAGCCTTCGTAGACGGAGCCATCCGCCAGGACCAGTCTTGCCTGTTTACTCATTTATGTGTTCCTTAATCTATAATGCGTTGGGATTTCACCCTCATCCCAACCTTCTCCCATCGAGGGAGAAGGGGCGACCGTGCTAAATCCCTTTGACGATGTTTTTCGCCACCCGGTTCATCATCGATTCATCTATGTAGACAATGTCCCCGTCGTAGATCGTGACCATCACCTTGCCGCGCATCTTGCGACCGGCCAGCGGCGTGTTCCTGCCCTTGGAGACGAACTTCTCCGGCTCAACCGTCCATTCCTTGTGCAGGTCGAAGATGGCGATGTCCGCCAGCGCTTCCGGCTGGAGCATCCCGAACTTCTCGTAGCCCAGTACTCGCGCGGGGCTGAGAGTGAGGGCTTCGACAAGCGTGTTGAGGCTTATCCGGCTCTTGAGGACCATGCCCGCCAGGGAGGCGAACGCGGTCTCGAAACCGCTGATGCCGAAGGCCGCCTGCTCGAAGGAGCAGTCCTTGTCCGCGGCGGTGTGCGGGGCGTGGTCGGTGGCTACCGCGTCGATGACGCCTTCGTTGAGTCCCATGACCAGGGCATCGACATCAGCCTGCGTCCTCAGGGGCGGGTTGACCTTGGCCATCGTGCCCTGTTCCAGCACCAGGTCCTCGGTGAGGGTCAGGTGGTGCGGCGTAGCCTCGGCGGTGACGGGCAGGCCTTTTTCCTTGGCGGCGCGGATGATATTGACCGAGCCGGCCGTGCTGACGTGGGCGATGTGGACGTGCCCGCCGGTCTCTTCGGCCAGGTCGACGTCCCGCTGGACCATCAGTTCCTCGGCGGCGGCGGGCATCCCGCGCAGCCCCATTTCCAGCGCGACGATGCCTTCGTTGAGATGGGCTTCCTGGGTCATGAACTGGTTCTCGCAGTGGTCGATGACCGGCAGCCCGAAGTCCTTGCTGTAGAGCAGTGCTTTCCGCATTATTTCCTTGTCGAAGACCGGCGCTCCGTCGTCACTGAAGGCGGCCACACCGTTCAGGTTGAGTTCCTCCAGGTCCGCGAGTTCCTCGCCTTTACGGCCGTTCGTTACGCAGCCGATGGGCATGACGCGGACAACGGCGTCCCGCGCTGCTATGTTCTTCACGTAGCGAATGGCGTTCTCGTTGTCGAGCGGGGGCTTCGTGTTGGGCATGCAGCAGATGGTGGTGAACCCGCCCTTAG
>CAZPSP010000287.1:0-1819 GCA_964589285.1 uncultured Dehalococcoidaceae bacterium
GCTCACCATGATGGTTCGACAGGCTCACCATGATGGTTCGACAGGCTCACCATGATGGTTCGACAGGCTCACCATGAGCAGGCGCCAGGCTTAGCGTCCCCTTACCACTTTCAGGTCAGGGAACGGATAGTGCTCCGTATTGTTCGTCAGCAGCGGGACTTCCAGTTGCAAAGCCGTGGCGGCGATAATGGCGTCCGCGATGCCGATGGTCTTTCCCCGGGAACGAAGCCGGCCAAGGATCACGCCGGCCCGCCGGGCAACCGGGACATCAATGGTAACAGAGACAAGACCGTCAAGAAAAGCGTTGGTGGCGGCCTCTTCCCCGGATTTCAATCCCTGGTAAATTTCAAGATGGGTCAAGGCGCTGACCGCCAGAAGTCCCTCTTCAGCCCAATTCTCCAGCAGTTTCAGGGCATAGTCGCGCCGTCTCAGGAAATCAATAGCGATATCGGTATCTATCAGACAGGAGATACCCCTGGTCCGGTCACTTTGCATGGATTTCTTCAATCCGTTGCAGCCGGTCCAGGTCCGCTTCCCGGATAGCGCGGACGTAATTTGTGGTGTCCTCGGGGGCAGCCAGTTCCGGATGGTTTTTGTCTTTCCATGCCCCAAATCCTTTGACCAGGGCAGTTTGCTGTTTACGATAGGCTATATAGTACTGAAGCGCTTCGGTGAAAAAGGAACTGATCTCTCCCTGAGCGGCGATTTTCCGTATTTCGGAGGCCAGGTCTCTCGGTATCGTCACCGATATTTTTTCCGTTGTTGCTTTTCCGCCCATTTCCTTCTCCATTGTCCAAGATGTCGGTACTATCAATAATACTACTATTAATCCTACCAGTCAAACCAAGGTTCGGATAAGAACGACAAGGTTGACCCCGGCGCCGCGCAGTGCTGTTCTGTCAGGGGGACCCGGTTCGCAGCAACGCACGGTTAGCCGTTATCGTCGGTACTGTCCGGTTTACCGCGGTGTTGCCGCTGGTACTGCACAATGCCGCCGATGGCCGCCGCGATACCTATAGCGATAATCAGCCACCAGTACCAGGACGGATTGCTCGGTCCATCCGCCGTCCCGGTGGAGGTCGTCGGGTCTGAGACCGTTTCCGTAACGGCCGGCGTTCCCGTGGCTGCCGATGTCTCCGTGGTTATGGGTCCCTGTTCTTCATCAGTGACGATGACGGCGTACAGCGAGAAGTGCGTGATCTCCGCCACCAGTTCGCCGGCTGCCCGGTCGTAGGTGGTCGTCAGGAAGACCCAGGACGAACCGTCCCAATAAGCCAGGGATGCTGTTTCTCCGGATTGAAGCTGACAGGGGATACGCAGCGTGATGGCCGGATCGAAAGATGCACCGTCGTCTCCAAATTCGTACATGGCAACGATATTGCCTTCCGGCGGCGGCGCCGGGATATCGCTTACCGGCCGTACGGAGAGTTCCGTCAGCGGCTCTTGCCGGGAATCCAGCAGCCTGGTCCCGGCGGCGATCACCAGTTTGACCCCGTCCTCGGTAGATGTGAGTGAAACGCCGTCTGCCAGGACGCCCCGGCTATCGACGGTCAGGCTGCCGCCGGTGAAGCCGGACACGGCCAACGTCTGAGTTACCGGGGTGGCGGTGGCCGTCGTTTCAGTTGGGTCTGTTTCCGTGCCGGCGCCCTTGATAACGAGCGCGTACGGACTTGCATTGGTGGCGTTGTTGAAGATGTTAATGACGGCGGTCTTCGTTCCGGTCTCGGCGGGCGTAAAGCGGACCGTGAACGTCGTCGAGCCGCCGGCGATAACAGCAGCATCCGGCTGAGCGACGATACTGAAGTGTTCGGTATCAGCG
>CAZPSP010000288.1:0-1761 GCA_964589285.1 uncultured Dehalococcoidaceae bacterium
AAGTCTTCGGAAAGGTTGGTTTTGGCGTCTTTATCTGAGATGAGAAGGGCGTTCATAACAACCCCGGTATAGTCTATGGTAGATTGTTAAGAATGATAAACTGCACCATTATTGTCGGGCGTAAGGAGTCCTGTCAAGTTCTTTCAAAACACCGTACTTTTTCGCCGCCGGTCTCCAGCCCCAACCACCCGTTAACCGGTACGCCCAGGCTGGGATCACTGGCTTGGACATCAGTTCCCGGGCTTCCGGGGGTATGCTGGAACCTTTTGCCAGAGCATCGGCAGCTAGTTCCAGAGCGTGCCGGATTCGGGCTGCCCGCCCTCCGTTCTCAGCCAACGGCCTTCCGGAGAGCATTCCGCCGCCTCCCATGGACAGTCCTCCGCCCCAGGTGAATCCAGCCTGTCGTGCGAACGTCGCGCATATGCCGAGAGCGGAGGTGGTGTGAATAGCCTCGGGGAAGCCGCAATTGCAGATCGCGCAGAATATCGGCTGGCTGGACGATGAATGATGTAGCCGGTGACCGCGGACCTTCTCCAGGACTTGAGTGACCGGCGCCGGCAGCGAGTCGACGTAAAGCGGGAAGGCCAGCGTCACCAGATCAGAGTCGTCTATTTTTACCAGCAGGGAATTTATGGCGTCTGCCGATCGCACCGCATTGTGCAGGAATACCGTTTCCGTTTGAACGCCGTGAGATGCCAGGCGCTGGAACAGGTGTTGCCCGAGGGCATTGGAAACGCTCTTCTGCATTCTCGGGCTGCCAACGAGGAGCAAAGCGCGTTGAGTCGCCGCCCCGCCCGCGAAGGTCGGCTCCAGCAGTTTTTCGATCTCAGTCACTGATACCGATGGGGCCGGTACGCCCCTCTCGGAGTCATCCAGCCATTCCCGTATCTTTTCTTCGGACTCGGTGATCGATTGTTCGCCCGCCAGTACTCTGGAGCACTGCTGAGGGCTGAAGAAATTGAGGCTGTTCCGCTTGGTAAGATATCTGAATAAGGCTTCGGCCTGCGGATCGGGCTCGTCCATCCAGCCGATGGTCATCAGGTCCGGGTACGTCTTGTACCGTTGTTTGTGGTGCGTTTCACCGTTGATGGATTGGAAAAACGGAGAAATATTCGGGATAAGGTGGTCGACCATGCCTTTCAGAATCGAGGAATACCCGCCGAACGTGACCGGCGTCAGGTATATAAGCAAGTCGCCGGACATGACCTTTTCTGCTATCACGCGATTATCGTCATCGAGAGTACAGATTCCTGGCGTGCGAATCCAGCAAAAAAAGCAGCCGCTACAGGCCCCGATTTTCTTATCGCGCAGCACGATTTCTTCGGTGTTCCAACCGCGTTCCCTGAGCTGGGAAACCAGAGCTTCGCGTACCTGGGTACCGACCGCATCGGTTGCGGCTGAACCATCGAGGATGACGGCTTTCATGACCTGTCCTCCGTTTGCCGATGTGCTCCGTGGATTATTACATAATACCATAGATTTTTTCCACAATGGATTGACATTCCCGCTCATTCAGGTCTAAACTCTGAGAACTCATTGAGAACTCATCGCCAACGGGAGGCCATACCATGAGCGAGACCGTTATCAAGAAGTCCATTTGCACCTTCTGCGCCGGGAACTGCGGCGTGCTGGTGCACGTTAAGGATGGGAAAGCCGTCAAGATAGAGGGCAACAGGGACCATCCCATCAGCCAGGGGTTCGTCTGTCAGCGCATCCCGCACGCCATCAAATGGCTGGAACACCCGGAACACCTGAACTACC
>CAZPSP010000289.1:0-1720 GCA_964589285.1 uncultured Dehalococcoidaceae bacterium
GGCACGACCAGGCTGCCGGAAACGGCTTCCAGCGATACCTTCCGCAGCCTGGCCTCGGCCAGCGCGGCCGCCGCGGCGGTTGATCCGATATTCCGGTCCCCGATGCGTTCCCGTCGTTCCGGAAACCTCCCGGCCTCGGACCAGAGAGTGCTTTCTACGAGTATCCGTCCCCCGGCGGTGCCGTCCCAGCCTTCCACCAGGACATGGTTCGTCTCCGGCGCGGTTCTAAGGTGGCTGGACTGCGTGATCCGGTGCCCGCTCCCGTAGGCGTACGCGGGCAGATCCCCGGGCAAAGGGTTCACGGTATACATCGTTTCGTCCTCGCAGAACAGAACGTCCGGCACATAATCCAGCAGACGGCGGACGGCGGCGGTCCCGTCCATCCCGGGGCTGATGGTGAAATCCGGACAGAAACCGGTCATCAGCGCCGAGGCGGAGAGAGTCACCAGCCTGAGACCGGCGCGCGCCAGGACAAAAGCGATGATGTCCCGGACGCAGGTCGCCGGGCCGGTCCGGTTCCAGCGGAACTGCTGTCGCGCCTTCCATTCCGCCAGTGACGCCCAACCGTCCTTGCCGTGCAGGACGAGGCCAGCCTTGCCCCCGCCGCTGACATGCTCCAGCGATTCCAGACGGAAACCGGGACCATCGCTGTATTCCTCTCCTTCAGCCGTCACGTAGCCGGGGCTGACATGAAGACGGCAGCCCGGTTCCAGCACGGACAGATCGCCGTGGCCGGGGAAAGCGTACCGGCCGGTTTCGTTGCAGAGCGCGACGTCCAGGCTGCCGCCCTCCTCCGAGGATGCCTGACGCAGCAGCGAGACGTCAGCGGAGAGGTCGATTTCCCGCGCAGCGTAGGGCGCACGCCAGACGCCGGACGGGCACGTCGCCCAGAGGTAGTTCGTATCGTGGGCCAGCGCCAGCCCGTACGGCGCGTCCATGTCCGCCGGGGCCGGCTCCCGCCAGAGGCCGGCAATGAACCCGTTCTCCGGCAGGGTGTGGGACAGGAACGGGCGGTGCAGCGGCTCAGTGCCGGCAAAGTCCTCCATCCAGGAGGAACGGAACACGTCCGGGACCTCCAGGAACGGCTGGCAGTAGCTGAAATTCTCTCCGGCCGGCGCCGCGGCGAGTTCTATGAGTGGCGACCAGGTGCTTGCAGCGACCTCATCATCGTCACCGTATGCCATCCCCCAGACCACGGGATTCCCGCCCGTGTCCTGCCCTGTCACGAGGAGTTCCCAATCACCCCCGTACACTGCGGCAATGCCGTTCAGCATCCCGGCGGTCTTGTCCCAGCAAACCGATGGCTGCCACACACCGGAGACGCGCTGCTTGCAGTAAACGGCGTTCTGCACGGCATAAAACAGGGCCAGATCGCCATCCGGACGATAGGCGGCGGCCAGGCCCTGGATGGTTGTGGTAGGAGCGTAATCGATCAGTTCCGGGCCGCTCCAGGTAGCACCGTTATCGGAGCTGACGATGCGGCGTATCTCACGGCTCGACCTGATCCAGACGATGGAGACTTCCGCACCGCAGGCAGCCGCGGCAACGACAACGATATTGTACTGCCCGGTGTAGGTCCATGCGGAGAAATCGCTTTCCGGACCCGGCGAAGCAACCCTCTGGCGATAGAGCCGTCCCGCCTGGGCCGGCGGGGTAAGGCGGACGCGGACGAGTGAGCCGTCTCCGGGAACAGCCAGCGCGTGAAAGTAATCTTCCTCGG
>CAZPSP010000290.1:0-1711 GCA_964589285.1 uncultured Dehalococcoidaceae bacterium
GTCTCGCCCGCGGACCGGCAGGGACGCCGGTCCCACCCGTTATTTTTCCAGGCTTCATGGTTCGACAGGCTCACCATGAGCGTGGCAGACTCACCATGAGCGCAGCAGGCTCGATGTGAGCGGAAGGTAACAGGCCGGGTATAAGTTCGACGGGCGGAATTTGCTTTAGCAAATTCCGATCCGCTACGCCCGGTTCAAACCCGAGGAATGCCTGTACAATCTAACGACGCCGAAGTTTTTTGACTTTTGAGCTTTGACTTTTACGTTTGCGCCGAGGGTGCATCATCCCCAGCCGAGTTCGTCCAGGCGGGCGTCGTCGATGCCGAAGTGGTGGGCGATCTCGTGGATGACGACCCGGCGTACCTCGTCGACGATCTCCTGGTCGGTGCGGCAGATGCGTTCGATGTTCTTCTGGAAAATGCTGATGCGGTCCGGCATAACGAAGCCGTAACCGGCGCCGCGCTCGGTGAGGGGGACGCCTTCATAGAGACCGAGGAGCAGTTCGTTCTTGCGTCCCCGGAGCGTCCGGTGCTGGTCGGGCGTGGGCAGATCGAGGACCTGGATGTCCACGTTCTCCATTTCGTCCAGCAGGTCTTCCGGGAGGCTTTCAACGGCTTTCATGACCAGGGATTCGAACCGGTCTCTATCCATGTGCATTCTGCATCTCTCCGCAGTCAGGGCCCAGGTGCGCGAGGTCGACCACCATGCCGTCCCGCGCGGCAACGACCCGGACGCCGGTCTTCTGGGTGAGGTCTTCCGCGAGGCGCGCCGGATTGGCCCGCCAGACGTGGATGCCGTAATGGCTGAGCAGGGCGACCTTCGGCTTGAGTTCCCGTACCAGGGTTTCCACCTCCGGTATGGAAAGGTGATCGAAGCGGGGCTGGTGTTCCGTAAAGACGACGTTGATGATGAGGAGTTCGCTGCCGGCGTAGGCGTCCAGGCCGTCGAATAATCGGCTGTCCGCCACGTAGGAAAACGTGTGCCGGGGGGTAACGAACTTCATACCGTACGTTTCCGTGCCGTGCTGGTGGCGGACGGGCGTCTCGAACGAGACATCGTTGACGGAGTAGGAGCCGCCTTCTTCCAGTATGGTTATGCCGTCGACGTATTTTTTAAGGTACGAGAACATGACCGGCTCGGGGCCGAAGGCATCCGCCGGAGCATAGACCCGGCCGTGGCGGTTGAAGCCGCCGCCGGTCATCGCCTCCACCATGACATTGACGTCCGCGGCGTGGTCGAGGTGGCGATGGGAGACGATGATGCCGCTTAGGGTCTCGGGGTCGAGTTTTCTCTTATTGACCTGGACGATGGAGCCGGGACCGGGGTCGACGAGGAAGCGCGTGCCGCCGAGGTCGAGCCACAGTCCGCCGGAAGCGGCGAGTTGTTTCGTGATCATAAAACGGGCGCCCCCGGTGCCGAGGAAGGTGATGGTATCGGTGAGTGATTGCTGCGTCATATCAGTTTCATGATAGCGAATGGGGGGAGAGGTGGCAAGGAGAAGTCAAAAGTTAGAAGTCAAAGGTCAAAAGTACAAGTCAGAAGTCAAAACGGGTTTATGGCGGGGATTTTGCTGAGTGATGGCGGCATGGTGCTCCTGCCGAATTTTCTTTCTACCACTTACTAAAAGATGATACTTCCATTTTTGTGATGAATTCCGCGGACAATAAAGGGTGTGATGGATTTGTCCGCCCTACGGACTGGAGCACTCCCT
>CAZPSP010000291.1:0-1688 GCA_964589285.1 uncultured Dehalococcoidaceae bacterium
GTGGACATGAAGCGGCTGACAACCATCGCCGGCATGCTGGGTACGTCGCGCCCCGCCGGCGCCTGAAACGATATTTGTAGATATCTGAATAAAAAAGGAGGAATTTATGGCAAGCGTAGGACAGGAACTGCTGGCAGTACCACTGCCGGAAATGGTTATGAAACTCGGTCTCGGTATCGCGGAAGCCCAGCGGGCGCTGGATGAAAATTCGGTGGAAACCGCCCAACTGCTGGCGGAAACCACCGTGCCGCTGGTACTGGCGGTAACCCAGGTCATCGCCGCGGACGGTACGGTCACCTTTACCAATGCCGACCCGGTGAATGTCTCACTGCTGCAGATCGGCCTCATGCCGACCTTTTACCAGTTCTCGGAAGCGACCATCGAGGTCAGTATGGACATCAAGACGACGTCCTCAAGGGAAACGAACGTTAAGGTCAGCGCCAAAGCCAAGGCCGGTTTTGCCTGCTTCAGCGCGTCTATCAACACCGAGGTCTCCCACAACCGGAAGTTCGGTAAGGAAGTCCACGGCACGAGCAAGCTGGTAACCAAGATGACGCCGGTACCGCCGCCGCCTCGCATCGCGCCGGAACTCACCGTTGTGGACAACCGGCCGCCCAAAGAAACGCCCGATAACGCCTAGCACAAAGCCCACAGTCAGGAAAGGGAAAGCGCGGGAGACGCTAAAGGCTGTGCCTCCCGCGTTCGGCCCATGAATATGTGCGAGGAGAGGAAGCGATGGTCAATCCTAAATACAGCACTGACAGAATCCGGGCGTTCCGGGCGCCGATCGTGCCCGCTAACACGTCCACCAGAGAAGTACCGTCAACGTCGTTCGCTGACCTGGTGCGCATGATGGCGGAAGGCATCGCCGATGCCCAGCTCGACCTGGACCGTGCTTCAGCCGAAATGCTGGTCGAACTGGCGGAAACCAGGGTCGATCTCGTCAGGAATATCACCGAGACGATCGATGAAAAAGGCAACATCACGTATGAAACAGGGAAACCCCAGAATGTTTCTCTGCTGGAACTCGGTATGCAGCCGACGTTCTACCAGTTTTCGCAGGCGACGGTAGAAGTCGCTATGGACCTCCAGATCGCCGAAGACACCACAGAAAACTCGGAGACCAAGGGACTCAAGACCCTCTTTGCCAATACCAGCAACATCAGGCTGGAACGCAAACTGGGCCGCGATGTAAAAATTGCTTCAAAGCTGACAGCGACGCTCGTCCCGGTGCCCTCGCCGCTGCGGATAGAACCGAACCGGACGACCGTCACGAAATAACGGGCCGGAAACGGAGAGAACAATGAGCGAACAACCGACATCTCAACCTATCGACCTGGAGACCTTCCTGGCCTCGGCCGGCCGGTCACTCACCGACGCGCAAAAAGCCCTCCTTCCGGGGGTCGCCGCATCGGTCAACATGATGCTCAGCAGCGCCGAACTCGAACTCAAGGCGGCGGTAGGGACCGATGCCGCGGGAAGAATGACCATTAAACCCATTTCGTCCGAGGACATATCCCGCGGGGGCATTGACCCGGGGCTCGTATCGACCTTCCGCATCGGTTTCGTCAGTTCCATCGGTGAGATAACTGGAGATATGACGCCGGCATCTTCCGGGACCGGCGCTGTCGCTGCCGATAAAATACCGGACGTGACGGGCATGACCATCCGGGAGGCAGCCGATTATC
>CAZPSP010000292.1:0-1661 GCA_964589285.1 uncultured Dehalococcoidaceae bacterium
TGTACGTTTCGCCTTGCGCCCGAGCTTCCGGGATGGCAGGGCACGCGGCAATATAGTAGCCGTCCGGCGCTTCTCTTACTACAACTGTATATTCCATGGTGTATCTCCGTATTCCCCATTATAGCATACGAATGTTGTTGGAATAGTAGGGTGGGTGAAGCGTAGCATAACCCGCCGGAATAACGGTCCGTCGGGTCACGCCTCGAACTAAAAGTGTTCTCTGTTATCCGGTGTGAAGACTAGTCTTCGTACAGCCGGAACGGCGGATACTCGTCCCTCATCAGTGAAACGTAAGCGGCTACCCGCAGGCTCCAGCGGTTCATGCCCATGATGAGATTGAACAGGTCCTGGTTGTATTTTCCCGTGAACAGCAGGATGACCGCGGCGATGAAGACCAGGATGGGAATGATGTCCTGCCATATCCCGATGATGATCCAGTGCGGGATTGCCAGCAGCCACCACTTCACCAGCACCAGCCCCCGGGAGAGCTTCTCCGGATAGGGAACATCGAGGTCGGCCGGATAGGAAGCGTCCTTTTCCAGGCTGAACGGCGGGTACTTGTCCGTCCCGAGCACGCCGTAGCTGTAGAAGCTCGCCCGCCAGTACCAGCGCAAAACCCCCACGTTGAAGTCAAAGAGGCCTTTCGGGTATTTGGCTGTAATCAAAATAGCAAAGAACGCAACGATGCTCGCGAAGAAGAAGGCTATCCAGAGAAAAAACAGTACCACAAAATGCGGGATTGCCAGCAGCCACTTGAGCAGCCACCAGCCGCGACCCGGCGGAACGCTCAGGTCTCCGCTTACGGTAACAGGATAAGGTTGCTGACGTGCTGCCATACAATTCACCTTCCGGGTTGTGTTCCTGGTTACTTAAGATTAAGATTGTTGTAAGATATTGTCAAGTAAAGTAAAAATCATGTGAAGTTATTTGAAAAAATAAGTAACATTCCAGATACAGCAAATGTACCCCGTATATTGTGCTCATGTCATCAGAGAGTTATGATAATAAGAAACGCGGAGGCAGGGAGATGACACAAGCATCCAGCAATCAACCGGTCTTCCTTGAGCCGGGGGTCGGTTCATCCTACGGCAACGGATGGCGCCAACTCTGGAAAAACTTCCTGGAACTGCTCCTGGTCCTGATAATCGCCTGGGCGGTATCGGCGGCCTTTTCTATCATTGGGTCTTTTATTGATAACACAGTCTGGAACTTCATTAACGCCGTATTCTCCATTTTCGTGAGCGGCCCGCTGGCATACGGCGCCTACTATGCCTCGCTTCATGCCGCTCGCGGGGATCGCGTCGAGATGTCCGACCTTTTCGCCGCTTTCTCGCGCAACTACCTGAACGCCGTCGTCGCCAGCGTCCTGGTGGCAATCATCGTTGCTGTCGGCTTTATTCTGCTCATCGTTCCCGGCATCATTTTCCTCTGCAAACTCGCTTTTGTTCCTTATCTTGTAGTAGATAAAAGAATGGACGCCATCACGGCCATCAAGACAAGCTGGAACTGGACGAACGGTCACGCGGGGACCATCTTTTTAATGGGGCTGCTTACGATTCCCATAAGTATCCTCGGCTTTATAGCCCTCGGTGTGGGTATCATCCCAGCGGTCATGTGGATATCCGTAGCCTTTGCCTCGCAGTTCCACGCCGTGGACCTAA
>CAZPSP010000293.1:0-1659 GCA_964589285.1 uncultured Dehalococcoidaceae bacterium
GCCGCCGGTTGCTTTCCCTCTCCCCCGCATGTCAAATGCCTGATATCGCATATGACCGGCGTCCCTGCCGGTTTTATACCTTTGAGATGCGTTTTTCATCTTTGAGATTTGATCTCTGATTTACCGCCGGACCATCTCACCCCACATCCCGTCCCGGTATACCTTCTTTAGCCTGACCGGCAGCATCTCGTTGCACAGGTCCCGGCCGCTCTTCACGTATACCTTGATGTAATTCCCGCTATGCCCGTTCCAGACCCCTCCGGACGCCTGCTCGAACAACACGTCCGTCTCCCGCCCGAGAAACCCCTCGTGAAAACGCCGGGCGCTCTCCTTCCCGAGCTCCATCATGCGCCGGCTGCGCTCTTTCTTTACCTCCTCCTCTACCTGCCCGTCCATCAGCGCAGCGGCGGTGCCGGGACGCGGCGAGTATTGAAACACGTGGATACGCGCAAAACCGATGTCCCGGCACATCGCCAGGCTCTCCTCGAACTCCGCGTCCGTTTCCCCCGGAAAACCGGCGATGACGTCCGTCGTGATCGCCGCCTCCGGAACGGCGTGCCGTATTAGTTCCACCGCTTCCCGGTACCCGCCGGCGTCGTACCGGCGTTTCATCCGCCGGAGCACGGCGTCGCTCCCGCTCTGGAGCGACAGGTGAAAATGCAAACAAAGTCGCGGATTCTTCCAGAGACTCACAAGTTCCGGCGTGATTTCCGGCGGCTGGAGCGAGGATATCCGCAGCCGCTCGATCCCCGTCTCCGCCAGGAGACGTTCCAGCAGCATCCGTAAATCGGTCCCGTCATCCTGGTAGGTGCCTATCTCCGTCCCGGTCAGCACTACCTCCCGCCGCCCCTCGGCCTCCAGTTCCCGGACCGTCCTGACGACCTCATCCGCCGGCACGCAGGCAACCCGGCTTCGTACCAGCGGCACGATGCAATAGGCGCAGAAGTTCCGGCAGCCTTCCTGTACCTTAACGAAGGAACGCGTCCGTTCGTGGACGGGTTGCTGTTTCCCCGGTATGTTCGCCGGTCCGAGCAGCTCGACCAGGTCGCTCTTGCGTTCGTTCCCGATAACCAGTTCCACGCCGTCCAGGGATTGCAGCATGCCCGGTTCACGCTCCGCATAGCAGCCGGTGGCTACCAGCCGGGCGGATGGATTACGCCGGCGCGCCTGCCGCAGCAACTGGCGGCTCTTCCGGTCCGCCACGTGCGTCACCGTGCAGGTATTGAGTATGTAAATGTCCGCCGGCTCGTCCGCCGGAACGACGGTATAACCCGCCGCTGCCAGGTGCCGGGCCAGGCCCTCGGTCTCCGCCTGGTTCAGCTTGCAGCCCAGGAAATCCACCGCCACGGTTATGCGTTTGCTTCTCATGATTATGTAAACATTATAGCAAGTCCGGGCACGGGCATGGCAAGTTTCCGGTCCCGGCCCCTCGCCGGATTCCCTCGCGTGCCGCCGGCCACGCCCCCAGGGGTAAACTTGCGCCCCCTGCTATACTCGTTAGTATGACATGGTGAGGACGAAATATATGGCGATAGTTGGAAAATTCACCCCCGCCGTCGAGGAAGGGCCCTACTACAAGACCGGTTCGCCGGAACGCGCCAATATAGCCGCGCCGGGAACACCCGGCACGCCGCTGATACTGGAAGGCCGGGTCACGGA
>CAZPSP010000294.1:0-1605 GCA_964589285.1 uncultured Dehalococcoidaceae bacterium
CGGTTTTCATGCAGTATCCTTCCGGTTTACCGCGTCTGTAGCTGGTTCAAGAAGGGTTTCAGAAACTGAAGAGTTCTCTTTTATCGCTTTTTGTATGATTTCATCCTGGCATAGTCACACAAATTGGCACCATCTACCGGGTGGGACCGGCGTCCCTGCCGGTCCGCGGGCAGGATGCCCGTGCTACCCTGAACTGCAGCACTGAGGTGACGCCACCTCGATCTCAAGCCCCGCGCTGGCCGGGTGGCTGGTCCAGATCTGGTTCCGTTCCCATTTCTGACACCGTCTCCTGTTTCTGATGTTTAAACTATAATTTCTGGTTTCGCTCTCTTGCCATCCCGTACCGCCACAGCGCCGCCAGGGAGGCGATGGCATCGGCGTCATCGGAGTAGGACGGGATGCCGGCCCTGAGCAGCGACCGGTGGAGTTGGAGGAACACCTCCCGGTCTCCCAGGGGATTGACGGCGAAGAAGGGCTTTTCCGGGAAGTCCCGGGCGATGTCCGCGAACAGCCCCGGCAGGTCCAGGCCGGGCATCCATTGCACCGCCCCGCCGATGACCACGGCGGCATCCACGCCGCCGTCTTCCAGGGCGGCGCGGGTCACGGTGCCATAGGCTTTCTCGAATCCGCTGGCCTCGATGGCCGTCCACAGGTCGATGGGACTGCCGACCGGCCACCAGTCCGGGTACACTTCCCGGCATTTCTTCAGCGTGGCCGGTGAGAGATCGGCGATCTTCAGGCCGCGCCGGATGCAGGCATCGACGGCGGTCACGCAACCGGAGCCTGCCAGATTAATGATGGCGACACGGTTGCCCTTCGGCAGCGGTGAGTGGACGAAAGCCCTGGCGCGCGACCAGAGTTCCTCGAAGGAAGCAACGCGGATGATGCCGGTCTGGCGGAAGGCGGCCTCGTAGACGTGGTCTTCCCCGGCGATGGACCCGGTATGGGAGGCGGACATCCGCGCGCCTCGCTCGGTCACCGCCGATTTCAGCACGACGATGGGCTTCTCCGGCAGCACCTCGCGGGCGATCTTCAGGAAGCGCCGCCCGTCCTTGATGCTCTCCAGGTACATGCCGATGAACGAGGTGTGCTCGTCCCGGCCGAAATGCTCCAGCATATCGCTCTCGTCGACGTCGCTCTTGTTGCCGAGGCAGGCTATCTTGCTGACCCCGATCTCCTCGTTAAGCAGCGGCAGGAACACGCCGGTGAAGAGGCCGGTCTGCCCGATGAAGCCGGCGCTGCCTTTCCGCAGTTCGCCGTGCGGCAGGAAGACCTCGTTGAGGCGGCCCAAACTGGCGTCGAAGGGGGTGTACGTATCGATGGTGCCGACGCTGTTCGGCCCCATGACGCGCGTGCCGGACTCGCGAGCGAGGCGGGCGATGACCTGCTCCTCCCGTTTTCCGGCCTCTCCGGCTTCGCCGAAGCCCGCCGTCTCGATGATGACGGATTTCACGCCCCGGTCGATGCACTCCCTCAAAGCGCTGACTACCTGCGAAGGGGGAATGACGATGAGCGCCAGGTCCGGCGTCTCCGGCGTGCTCGTGATGTCCGGGTAGGCGGTCAGGCCGAGGATGGTATCGGCGGAGGGGTTGACCGGGTAGATGG
>CAZPSP010000295.1:0-1556 GCA_964589285.1 uncultured Dehalococcoidaceae bacterium
ACCAGCTAACGATCGTCGCCTTGGTAGGCCGTTACCCCACCAACAAGCTAATCGTACGCAAGCCCCTCCTTAAGCGCCCGAAGGCTTTAAATCATCCACTTGCGAAGATGATTCACATGCGGTATTAGCTCCGATTTCTCAGAGTTATTCCCCACTTGGGGATAGGTTGCTTACGTGTTACTCACCCGTCTGCCACTAACTACCGAAATAGTTCGTTCGACTTGCATGCATAAAGCACACCGCCAGCGTTTATCCTGAGCCGGGATCAAACTCTCCAAAAAAACGAGTATTCTATGTGTTTTACTAGAGTGTTGAACCTTCCTTCCGCTATCCAGTTGTTAAGGTACGAACACGCCCGCATTTGGGCGTGCAAGAATTATAATATCATAGCCGGTGGGGCATGTCAACACATTCCTGCCGCTATATTGTACCTATATTCATCTCAGGGCAAGAAAATATTTTTCGGCAGTCGCCTCTTCCCGCCGGAGACTTCCCATCCATCACCACGGAAAGCCCCAGCATGTTGTCGAGCCTGGACTGTTCGGAGATGACGAGCCTGGTACTACTTCTTCTCATGAAGCCTGGCCCCTGGTCATGTTCCCTCACTTTCCTGTGGCTTCATGAACGTCCGGAAGAGGTGTTTCCTCTCAAGGACCCGGTCAGAGACCCGTTGCGCGTATTCTAAAAGAAAGTACCATGAAAGTCAAACATCTTGAATGTTTTGTTTGGCAGGATTTTTACGCTTATTTTATATAATGCCCGCCGGTGTTTATTCACCGGTTACCTGCACCGGCATATCATTAGCAGTGAAAACCAGCACTATTATCCAGCGGACGATGGGACCGAACCATGCTGACCATGACGAGCACGAGAGACTCCGGCATCTGCGGCGTTAAAGATGTCGCTTATGCCATCGGCGGGGGCATCAATGAAAAGTCCCTGTTCCTCATCGAGGGCGAGTCCGATACGGGAAAAAGCGTTGTCAGCCAGCATATCGCGTACGGCGTCCTGAATTCCAAAGAAGCGAAGGTAGCCTATTACTCCACTGAGCATAATGCGGAAACGCTCATCGAGCAGATGGAGAGCATCGGCCTGGATGTCGCCCGGGACGTTGTTTCTGACCGTTTCCGCGTCTACCGCGTCGGCACCGGGAACATCATCCGGGACCCGGAAGCCGCCCTTCAGGGACTGATCAATCATATCACCGGCCTGCCCCTTGAATACCAGCTTGTGTTTTTCGATTCTCCTTCGTGGTTCCTGAACCACGTTAAACCGGGCGTCAAACTGGACTTTCTCTACATCTGCAAGGAAATGAGCGAGGAGAGAAGCATCGTCCTGGTGCTGGATACCCATGTGTTCGAGCCGGATGCCCTGAACCGCGTCTATGCCATCAGCGACTACTACCTCAGGCTCCGATCCGTTGACCCATTCCTGGAGAGCGGACAGATCGACCCCCGGATCATCAAGAAGCTGGAAGTGACCAAGTTGGCCGGGGCCCGGCGGTTCGGGGACGAAGGCTTCAAGTTCGAGATCAAGCCCAACGTCGGCATCCAGAT
>CAZPSP010000296.1:0-1520 GCA_964589285.1 uncultured Dehalococcoidaceae bacterium
ATTTGCTGCTGTATTCGCACTCACCTATAATAGAAGCAGGAAAAGTTATCATGCATGAAATGAGCATTACCCAGAGCATCCTGGAACTGGCGCTGAACAAGGCGAACGAGGCCGAAGCCACGAGGATCACTCGCGTTAACCTGGTGGTCGGGGATCTGGCTGGCATCGTGGGGGAGTGCGTGCAGTTCTACTTCGACGTGCTGGCCAAGGAGACCATCGCGGCGGGCGCGGAGATCATCATCGACCGGAGGCCGGCCCAGGCGCGATGCCGGGACTGCGAAACGGTCTACGAACCGAAAGAAGGGGACTGGTCCTGTCCAAACTGCCACAAGGCCGCCGTTGACGTGGTCGGGGGCCGGGAATGCTACATGACGAGCCTGGAGGTGGAATAAATGGTCAAGGTCATCACCGTGGGCAAAGACATCCTGGGCGCCAATGAGGACCAGGCGACGCTGAACAAGCAGAAACTGGACGAGAAGAAGGTCTTTGCCATCAACGTTCTGTCCTCTCCGGGCGCCGGCAAGACGAGCACCATCATGGCCACCATCAACGCCATGAAAGACAAGCTGCGGGTCGGCGTGGTGGAAGGAGATGTAGCGTCCAGCGTCGACGCAGACAAGATCAGCGCGATGGGCATACCGGTGGTGCAGATCAACACCGCCGGGGGCTGCCATCTGGATGCGAATATGCTGCAACCGGCGCTGGACAGCCTGCCGCTCGACGACATCGACCTGCTGTTCATCGAGAACGTGGGCAACCTCATCTGCCCCAACGGTTTCAAACTGGGCGAGGATGCGCGCATCCTCATCGCCTCGACGCCGGAAGGCGACGACAAGCCGTACAAGTACCCGGCGATGTTCACGGACACAGACATCGTGCTGGTCAACAAGATGGACATCCAGCCGTACCTGGATTTCAACCTGGAAGCGTTCCGCAAAGTGGTAACCGGGATCAACCCGGACGTGGCCATCTTCCCCTGTTCCGCTAAAACCGGCGAAGGCCTGGCCGACTGGTACGCCTGGCTGGAGTCCGCCGTCAGGGAGAAGATCCAAAAATAGTTCTATGACACAGCTACCGGCTCTGACCATGGTCCGCATCAGCGTCCGGGGCATCGTGCAGGGCGTCGGCTTTCGCCCGTTCGTTTACCAGACCGCCGTCCGGCACCATCTCCGGGGCTGGGTGTGCAATACGTCCCAGGACGTCCGCATCGAGATAGAGGGCGAAGCGGCGGACATCGACCGTTTCCTGGACGAACTGCGGAACAACCCGCCGCCGCTTTCGCACATCGAGGATATTCAAGTAACCGCCGGAAAACCGGGCGGGCATGCCACGTTCGAGATCCGCGAGAGCATACCGGAAGCCGGGAAGTACCAGCTCGTTTCCCCGGACCTGGCAACGTGCGAGGACTGCCGGCGGGAGATTTTCGATCCTCAAGACCGGCGGTACCGGTACCCCTTCACCAACTGCACCAACTGCGGGCCGCGGTTCACCATCATCGCGGACATTCCCTACGACCGCCC